>JAAFAL010000060.1 GCA_018222345.1 bacterium | reverse complement strand
GCGTGCGCTGTTCGACGAGCGCGGCGAACAGGTCCAGGAAGCCGGGCCTTCGATCCCGGTCGAAGTGCTTGGTCTGGGTGGCACACCGGAGGCCGGCGACGAAGTGCTGGCCGTTGCCAACGAGAAGAAAGCCAAGGACCTGGCCGAGATGCGCGTGGACAAGCAGCGCGAGAAACGCCAGATGGATCAGGCCAAGTGGCGCCGCGAGGCGATGATGGCCGAACTGACAGAATCCGACGCCAAGCAAATGTCGGTATTCATCAAGGCCGACGTGCAGGGCAGTGTCGAGGCGCTGGCCGATGCCATCCTGAACATCCCCACCGAAGAACTGCGGGTGAAAATCATCGCCGCAGCAGTGGGTGGTATCAGTGAGTCCGACATCGACCTGGCGGCGGCATCCAACGCCTTCACTATCGGTTTCAACGTGCGTGCCGACGGCCAGGCCCGCAAGCGCGCGCAGGAAACCGGCGTCGATATTCGCTACTACAGCGTGATCTACGATGTCATCAACGACATCAAAGATGCTGTGTCCGGCCTGTTGGGCACCAAAACGCAAGAACAAATCGTCGGCACAGCCGAGGTGCGCGAAGTGTTCTCGGCGTCCAAGTGGGGCGATGTGGCGGGTTGTCTGGTGGTGGAGGGCACCGTCCAGCGTGGCTTACCGATCCGCGTGCTGCGCGACAACGTGGTCATCTACGAAGGTGAGTTGGAATCGCTGCGCCGCCATAAGGACGACGTCAACAAGGTCGATGCCGGTACCGAGTGCGGTATTGCGGTGAAGAACTACAACAACGTCAAACCTGGCGATTCCATCGAGGTGTTTGAGCGCATCGAAGTGCAACGCCAGGTTGCCGAAGACGCCGACGCGGCCTGAGCCCGTCGGCGCCGAGTCGAAGCCATGCCCAAGGATTATCCGCGTTCGGATCGTGTGGCCGAGCGCATCAAGCGCGAAATCGGTCAGCTCATTGCCACCGAGGTGAAAGACCCGCGCGTGGGTTTCATGAGCGTGACCGACGTAGAGGTCTCGTCAAACTTGTCGCAAGCCAAGATCTACGTCTCGGCCATGGGCAACGACCAGACCGAACGGGCAGGGGCTGATGCAGCAGCGGCAGCGTTGGAAAAAGCGGCGCCGTTTCTGCGTAACCGGCTGAGCAAGCTGTTGGGCATGCGCTACACACCCAACATTCGATTTTTGCCGGATTACAGCCAAGCTGACGGCGACCGCATTTCGCAATTGCTAAACGCGGCCAGCGCTAAACGCGGGCCTGCACGGCCGCCAGAAGACGACTAGGGCCTCCTGATGGCACGACGTAGGAAAGGTCGCCGTCTTGATGGCGTTCTGTTGCTGGACAAGCCCAAGGGCATTTCCAGTAACGGTGCTTTGCAAGCTGCTAAGCGCTTGCTGTTCGCGCAAAAGGCCGGCCACACCGGCAGCCTGGATCCGCTGGCCAGCGGTTTATTGCCACTGTGTTTTGGCGAGGCCACCAAGTTGTCGGGCTATTTGTTGGATTCCGACAAGACTTATTGGGTGCGCGCCAGGCTCGGCCAACAAACCAGCACGGGCGATGCCGAGGGCGAGGTTGTTGCCGAATCCGATTCCAGCCAGGCCGACCTCGCTAGCGTGGTCGAGCAGTTCCTGGGCCCGGTAGAGCAAATTCCGCCGATGTACTCGGCGGTCAAGCACGAAGGCAAGCGCTTGTATGCGCTGGCGCGCGAGGGCGTTGAGGTCGAGCGCAAGCCGCGCACCATCACTATTCACAGCCTGGACATCCACGGCCGCCAACAAGATGCTGCGGGCGACCATCTGGAGTTTTCGGTCAAGTGCTCCAAGGGCACCTACGTGCGCACACTGGTCGAAGACATGGCGCTGGCCGCCGGCACGCATGGCCATGTTGCCGAGCTTCGCCGCACTGCCGTGGGGCCATATGGCAGCGAGATGATTACGCTGGAGCAGTTGGAAGCGCTCACACAAGTACCGCAAGGCGCCGATCACCTGTTGTTGCCCACTAAGACAGCCGTTGACCACCTGCCACGCGTCGAAATGGACAAGGACAGTGTGTTTTACCTGCGCCAGGGGCAGGGTATTCAGGTGCCGAAGGCGCCAACATCCGGCTTGGTCGCGGTGTTTTCCGAAGACGACGCGCTGGTGGCGATCGGCGAGATCATGGATGACGGCCGTATTGGGCCAAAGCGGGTTCTGAAGAAGCCGGCGGAGTAGCCAGCGCTTTCGCTGCGCTAGCGTGCGTGGCAGCTTGAATTCGCATGGGTACTGCGTACAATACGCGCCCGTGCTGCCCCCTGAACCCTGCTTCGGGGGGCAAGTCATTTAATCTGGTCGCCCGCACAGCTCGCTTGTTGTGCACCCGCGGCCCAGCAGTGGAATACCCAGGAGTACTACATGCCTTTGTCATCTGAACAAAAGCAAACCGTGATCGAAAAACACCGCCGTGGCGGCGCCGACACCGGCAGCCCGGAAGTGCAAGTGGCTTTGTTGTCCACCCGCATCAACGAGTTAGGCGAACATTTCGCCGATCACAAAAAAGACCATCACAGCCGCCGTGGCTTGCTCAAGATGGTCAACCAGCGCCGTAAGCTGCTGGATTACCTGAAGAGCAAGGATCTAGGCCGCTATCAGGCACTGATCAAGGAACTCGGCCTGCGCCGATAAGCCATTCCGGCATTTCAAGCTTTGCCGGCCTGGCGAATTCAAGGGTCGGCCCATTCGTAATTGGATCGACCTTTGAACGCTATTAAAAAGACCTTTCAGTACGGTCAGCAGACCGTCACGCTCGAAACCGGCGCCATCGCGCGCCAAGCCTCCGCCACCGTCATCGTTACCGTCGATGACACCGTGGTGATGTGCCCGGCCACCGGCCGCAAAGAAGCCAAGCCCGGCCAGGACTTCTTCCCGCTCACCGTCAATTACCAGGAACGCACCTACGCAGGTGGCAAGATTCCTGGTGGCTTTTTCAAACGTGAAGGCCGCCCGACGGAGCACGAAACTCTGACTTGCCGGCTGATCGACCGCCCGATTCGCCCGCTGTTCCCCAAGGGCTTCAAAAACGAAGTGCAGTTGGTGCCCACCGTGGTGTCGCTGAACAACGAAGTGCCAGCCGACATCCCGGCGCTAATCGGCAGCTCGGCTGCGCTGGCACTGTCCGGCATGCCGTTCCAAGGCCCGATTGGTGCAGCCCGTGTGGGTTACATCAATGGCGAGTACGTACTCAACCCCACTACCACCCAAATGGCCGAGTCCAAGTTGGACCTGGTGGTTGCTGGTACAGCTGACGCCGTGCTGATGGTGGAATCCGAAGCCGACATGTTGTCGGAAGACGTGATGCTGGGCGCAGTGCTGTTTGGCCACGAGCAAATGCAGGTGGCAATCAAGGCCATCAACGAACTGCAGGCCGAAGCGGGTGCGCCATCCTGGAATTGGGAAGCCGCCCCAGAAGACACCGACCTGACACAAGCCGTGTCGGCTGCCGCAGCCGATGTGACCGCTGCCTACCAGATTGCCGAGAAGCAGGATCGTCAGGAAAAACTCGGCGAGATTCGTAGCGCGTTGGTCGAAAAGCTGACCGCTGCAGCAGAAGGCGAGGAGCCGCGCTGGAGCGCTGGCGAAGTCGCTGGCGCATTTGCCAAGCTGGAAAAAACCACCGTGCGTGGTCGCATCCTGTCCGGCGAACCACGCATCGATGGCCGCGACACACGCACCGTCCGCGGGCTGGACATCAAGGTTGGCACGCTGCCACGTACGCATGGCTCGGCCATTTTTACGCGTGGCGAAACCCAGGCGCTGGTTGTCACCACACTGGGTACGGCGCGGGACGCGCAGATCATTGATGCCATTGGCGGCGAATACAAAGAGCCGTTCATGCTGCATTACAACTTCCCGCACTACTGCGTGGGTGAGACCGGCTTCATGTCGGGCCCCAAACGCCGCGAAATCGGCCACGGCCGCCTCGCCAAGCGTGGCATTGCCGCAGTGATGCCAGACTTGGAAAGCCAGTTCCCGTACACCGTGCGTGTTGTGTCTGAAATCACCGAGTCCAACGGCTCGTCGTCGATGGCCTCCGTATGTGGCACATCGCTGGCACTCATGGACGCCGGCGTGCCCATCAAGGCACCCGTGGCCGGTATCGCCATGGGCTTGATCAAGGAAGAAGACCGCTTCGCCGTGCTCACCGACATCCTCGGTGACGAAGATCATCTGGGCGACATGGACTTCAAGGTGGCCGGTTCCGAGGGCGGCATCACCGCGCTGCAGATGGACATCAAGATCAAGGGCATCACCCGCGAGATCATGGAGTCGGCGCTGGAGCAGGCCAAAGAGGCCCGCCTGACCATTCTCACGCAGATGAATGACGTCATCGCCAAGCCGCGCGAGGAAATGTCCGAATGGGCGCCGCGCATCACCACCATCAAGATCAACCCGGATCGTATCCGCGACGTGATCGGCAAGGGCGGCGTGACCATCCGTGCGATTACCGAAGAAACCGGTACCAGTATCGACATCGACGACGACGGCACGATCAAGATTGCCGCCATCGATAAGGATGCTGCCGACGCCGCTGTGCGCCGCGTGGAAGAGCTGACACGTGATGTGTCAGCCGGCGACGTTTACGACGGCAAGGTTGCCCGCATCATGGACTTCGGCGCCTTTGTGACCATCCTGCCCGGCAAGGACGGCTTGGTGCACATCTCGCAGATCAGCGAAGAGCGTGTCGAGAACGTCTCGGACGAACTCTCGGAAGGCGACAGCGTCAAGGTCAAAGTGCTGGAAGTCGATAAGCAGGGCCGTATTCGCTTGTCCATGCGCTTTGGCGAGCCAGAAGCCGCCGAGTAGGCCTGCGCAGCGGTGGTTTAACCGCTTGCGTAAAGCAAACAGCAAACCGCTTGTCGGAAACTTGTCAAAAAGTCGCCGGCAAGTGGTTGAAAGTTTTGCAAAAGGTTCCCTAATCGCTTAACCTCTTCACGCGCATGGCAACATGGCCATGCCAGCACAACGAACAGACTGCTGTGGGGGTGTTGGGAGCCGCAACATAAGGCCCGATAGAGGCCGAACCTGCGGATCGCGCACTTGAGCTTGCCTTGGGGGCAAAAAAAAGACCCCCAAGGGTATTGGGGGTCAAGTGCGAGAAAGGCATGTGGCCTTTCTGGAGGAGACTCGGCAGAAGCCCGGCAGCGACCGGGCTTTTGTTTGCCCGGAAGACTTCACCCTTGGGTCGCTTTTGACGATCCGAAGCGGCTCAATCCGTCTTCATGTTGCGGTGCAGTATAGGAGTGACTGACTATTAAGTCAACAACTTTTTGTGCATTGCGACAAATCAATCGTTCAATTAATAATATTCAATAAAAACAAATACTAAGCGCCTGTCTTTGCGTCTGAAGTGGCATCGTCATCGCCGTTTTCTTTGCTGTCTGCGCCTTTTTTGCGGCCAGGTTTTGCTAGCTGTGCGGTGCGTTCCAGATTGGTCAGAAACTCACGCCTTACAGCACGCCACAGCGGCACGTTTTCGGCTGCCAGTTCCTTGAGTGTCTGAATCGGCGTCGTTGTGCCCAAGCGGTTGCGCAACTGATCCTTGAGCTGACCACTGCGCTCGATGAACAACTGCAGCGACAGTTCCAGGTAGTGGCTGACGGTGCTTTGCATGCCGTCGCCATAAAAGCGGATGAGTTGCTCGAGCAGGGCGGTACGGAACAGCGGGTTGCCGCCTTCCTCTTGCTCGGCGATCACCTGCAGCAGGATGTTGCGGGTAATATCCTGCTTGCTGGCCTTGTCGATGACCTCGAACTTGACCTCGTCCAGCACCAGCTGGCGAATCTCGTCCAGCGTGATGTAGCGACTAATGGCGGTGTCGTACAGGCGGCGATTGGGGTATTTCTTGATAATGCGCGGCGCGTCAGGCATGGCGTCCTGTGGTTATTTTTTGTGCAGTGCGCAATGGTGCCATTGTGCAGCGCAATGTGAAAGCGAAAATTCGCCCTCAGATCCGCGCCTTCCAAGCGGCAGTGGCATGTTGCAGCATTCGTTCGGGCTCGTCAGCGGGGATCTCGCCTAGCGAAAGCGCCGCAAATGCCCGCTGCAAGTTCTCGGCTGCCAATTTTGCATCCAGCGCCGGCGCGCCATGTTGTTTGCTGAGTTTGTTGCCGGCTGCGTCGTGTTGCACCGGCACATGGGCGTAGCGGGGCAGCGGCAGGCCCAGCGCCAGATAAACAGCAATTTGTGCAGGCGTGGTGTTCAGCAAGTCTGCCCCACGGACGATGTCGGTCACACCGGTCGCATGGTCATCCACGACAACCGCCAGCGCGTAGGCGGTCAAGCCGTCAGCCCGCAGCAGGATCGGGTCACCGACAGCCGTTTGGCTGTCGTGCTGTTGCGTGCTGCAAAGCCGATCGTTGAATGCCAGCGTGCCGGCGGGTAGGCGCAGGCGTAGCGCACGGGCATCACGCTCTGGCACACCAGCGTCGCGGCAGGTGCCGGGGTAAACACCATGTGGCAGCCCCTGCTTGGCTGCGGTGGCCGCCGCGCCCTTGCGTGTACAAACACAGCCATAAAGCGATCCGGCATTGCGTAGAGCCTGCAGGGCCGCCTCATACGCTGCCTGGCGATGGTGCTGCCAGACAATCTCGCCATCTGGCTGCAGGCCATGCGCTCGGAGCGTCTCAATGATTTCAGTGCCGGCGCCTGCCACGCAGCGCGGCGTATCAAGGTCGTCGATGCGCAGCAGCCATTGGCCGCCATGAGCACGCGCATCCAGGTAGCTGGCCACCGCGGCAAACAGCGAGCCAAAGTGCAACGGGCCGGTGGGCGAGGGGGCGAAACGTCCGATGTAGGGCATGCAAAAGGAACCTGTCATTGCGAGCGCAGCGCGGCATTCTCGTCACCAAGGCAGCCCGCACCACCAGCTGTCATTGCCAGCGCAGCGCGGCAATCTCGTCATGAAGGCAGCCAACATCACCAGATTGCCGCGTCGCTGCGCTCCTCGCAATGACACCGTGATTTTTCTGGCCTTGTGGCCGGGGTCAAGCACGACGCAGGCGGCAAGCACGCTACGAATGCAGCCCAACCACAACCATTAGCTGTCATTGCGAGCGCAGCGCGGCAATCTCGTCATGACGGCAGCCAACATCACCGGATTGCCGCGTCGCCACGCTCCTCGCAACGACACCGTGGTTTTCTGGCCTTGTGGCCGGGGCCAAGCACCACGCAGGCCGCAACCACGCTATCATTTCGCCCAATCACACCAGCGAATACCGTTTGGGCGTATGCGCTTGCAAGCACTTTTATTCGACCTCGACGGCACCTTGGCAGACACCGAAGGCCGCGGGCATCGCCCGGCCTATAACGCTGCGTTCGATCAGTTGGGCCTGGCCTGGAGCTGGGGGCCCAAGCTGTATCGCAAACTGCTCAACCAGCCCGGCGGCAAAGAGCGCGTGCGTCACTACGCCGAGGAATACCGCGGTGATGAGCACCAAGGCGACAACATCGACGAACTGGTCGATGCTGTGCACGATGCAAAAAGCGCGCATTACCGGCAGCGCCTGGCCGATGGCCGTATCGGCCTGCGCCCCGGCGTGCGGCGCCTACTGAAAGCCGCCAAAGCCGCCGGCATCAAGACCGCCATCGTCACCAATGGCAGCACCGCAAGCGTCGAGGCTTTTGTGGAGCACGGCCTGGGCGAAAAGCTGGCGTCGTCGCTCGACCTCATCCTCAGCCCCGGCGACACCATCGCCAAAAAGCCGGACCCCGCGCTGTACCTGACTGCGCTGGAGCGCCTTGGCGTGCCGGCCAAGTATTGCGTGGTCATCGAGGACTCGGCAGCCGGTGTGCAGGCGGCCTGTGCTGCTGGGCTGGTCACGGTCGTCACGCAAAACAAGCAAACCCGCGAGCAACAATTCCCTGGCGCCAGCGTGGTGTTGGAAAACCTCGGCTCGGCGCGCCGCCGCGCGCGGGTGATCCGCGGCCTGCCCACAGACACCGCCTGCGTGAGCCTGGAAGACCTCGACAGCCTGCTGCCCGAAGAGAATCAGGCTTGAGCGCAGACCAGGTGTTGGCCATCGACGTGGGCACGCAAAGTGCCCGCGCTATCGTGTTCGATAGCCGCGGCGACATGCTGGGCAAGGCACAGCAGGTGTTCAAACCGGCCTATCAGTCGCCAAAAGACGGTTGGGCCGAACAAGAACCGGCGATCTACTGGCAAGCCGTTTGCACGGCCACGCGGGCGCTGTGGGACGAGCAGGGGCTTGACCCAGCCCGCGTCGCTGGCATCTCGCTCACCACCCAACGCGGCACAGTCATTTGCCTCGACAAGCATGGCGAGCCGCTGCGCCCCGCCATCCTGTGGCTGGACCAGCGCCGCCGGGACGACATGGGCAAGATCGGCGGCCTGTGGGGCGCGCTGTTCAAGCTAGTGGGCGTGGACGACACCATTGCCCAATTCATGGCCGATGCGCAGGGCAATTGGCTCAAACAAGCCGAGCCTGCGCTGTGGGCGCGCACGCACAAGTTCGTGTTTTTGTCGGGTTATCTCACGCACAAACTCACGGGCAAGTTTGTGGATTCCGCCGGCTGCCAAGTTGGCTATGTGCCGTTCGACTACAAGGCGCACGCCTGGGCCAAGTCTTGGGATTGGAAATGGCAGGCCGCCGGTGTGCCGCGCGACAAATTGCTGCCGCTAGTGCCGGTCGGCCAGCAATTGGGGCCGCTAAGCAGCACCGCAGCCGAAGCCTTGGGCATGCCAGCGGGCATCCCGCTGATCGCCTCGGCTGGCGACAAGGCCTGCGAGGTGCTCGGCGCGGGCGCACTGGCGCCGGATGTGGCCTGCCTGGGCTACGGCACCACCGCCACCATCAACACCACATCAGCCAAATATGTCGAAGCCACGCGCTACCTGCCGGCGTATCCGGCTGCTGTGCCCGGCCACTACAACACCGAGATTCAGATCTTCCGCGGCTACTGGATGGTGAGCTGGTTCAAAGACGAGTTCGCCGACCCCGAACGCCGCGCCGCCCAAGCCCAAGGCACGCCGACTGAAGCCATGCTGGACGAACTGGTGGCGCAATCGCCGCCCGGCGCCAAGGGCTTATTGCTGCAGCCGTACTGGAGCCCCGGCATCCGCGAGCCCGGCCCCGAGGCCAAAGGCGCGATCATTGGCTTCACCGACAGCCATACCCGCGCCGACATGTACCGCAGTATTTTGGAAGGCATTGCCTTTGCACTGCGGGCAGGGCGGGCGCGCATTCAGCGGCGCACCGGCATCACCGTGTCGCAGCTCCGCGTCGCCGGCGGCGGCTCGCAAAGCGAGGCTGCCATGCAAATCACCGCCGACATCTTCAACATGCCCGCGCAGCGCCCACACGTGTATGAAGCCTCGGCCTTGGGCGCCGCCATCAATGCCGCCGTCGGCGTCGGGCTGCATGCCGACTATGCAATAGCCGTTGCCGCCATGACCCGGCCTGGCACCGTGTTCAACCCCATCCCGGATCACGTGGCGCTGTACGACCGCCTGTACCGCAAGGGCTATAGCCGCATGTACAAGCGTTTGCAGCCGCTGTATCGGGAGCTTGGCAACCTCAACTGACCGTCATTCCTGCGAAAGCAGGAATCTAGCCGTTGAATCCAGCAATTTTGTTCGCGCTTGTGATGGGCTGTACTTCGGCCTGCGGCTACGCAGCCTCAAACTCAATTTGCTGAACATCACTCAAGTTGACTGACTGCCGCGCCTGAAACAAATCGTAGCTGTCCTGCATTGCCAACCAACTCTCCGGCGAGCGCCCCAGTGCTTTGGATAGCCGCAGCGCCATTTCGGAGCTGACGCCGCTGCGACAAGCCAACAAACGGCTGAACGTGGACGGCGAAACCTTGAGTTGCGCCGCCAACTGCCGCGCCGAGAAGCCAAAAGGCTGCATGTAAACATCGCGGATGAATTCGCCGGGGTGTGGTGGGTTGTGCATAGTCATCAGTGATAATCCTCGTAGTCCAGCACGTGGGCGTGACCGTCGTGGAACTCAAACGTAAGCCGCCAATTTCCATTGACCCAAATCGACCAACGTTCGGCACTCGTGCCTTTCAAGGCATGAAGCTTGAATCCCGGAATGTTCATGTCGTCGATACCATGCGCAGTATCCAGGGCGACAAGCTGCATCCGCAGGCGTTCCTTGTGTTTCGGTTGTATTCCCGCGACCGAACCGGTTTCGTAAAATCGCCGCAGGCCTTTGTGCCGAAATGACTTGATCACGAGTTGAGTGTAGCATGATGCGCACCACGCAACATTGGGCGATAACAGTGCTCAACTGGAACCTCGAAATGGCAACACTCAGAATTTACTTGCCGGAAAACTTGCACACCCGATTGAAGGCGCTCGCGGCGCGCAAACGCGTGAGTATCAATAAGCTGATGGAAGAGTTGTCCACACAGGCCGTTGCCGAGTTTGACGCGGAAACTCGTTTTCGGGCAATGGCAGCTCGTGGCGATGCAACGAGAGGAATGGCGCTGTTGGACAAGTTGGACACGAGCCCCAGCTAATCGACCTCGCAAACAACAGCTAGAAGGGTGTCAACGCAAATGCGTTATTGCGCCGCCAGCGCAAAGTAAGCCCCCACAGGGTCTTGCACAAACGCAATCATTGCTTCTCCATCGGCATTTCTGTGGGTCTTGATGACGGTGCCGCCACACTCCGACACTAGGCGGATGCTTTCCGCCAGGTCGCCGACCGGTAAATAGATCATCCACACAGGTGGCAACCCGGTGTTCACACCGCGAGCATGGCAGATGCCCGCCGCTGCGTTTCCATCACCACCGACCATGTTGTAGTCGGCGTAGCGCTCGCCCGCGTCGTCCATCTCCACGTCTTCAATCGCCCAGCCGATCACCTGCTGGTAGAAGTTGCTGGTGGCCGCGGCGTCGGGAACAGTCAGGTCCAGCCAAGCAATACACCCAAACTCCGACGCGTCACCTTCGATGGCCGGAATCGCCTCCGGCGGCACAACGGGAATAATGCCGAATGCCGTACCGTTGGGGTCTTGCAGTACAGCCCACTGGCTGCTGCCATCGTCGGCTTTGCTGTGCATTAATTCCGTGCCGCCAAGCTCGACGGCGCGTTCCGCACTGGCTGCCACATCGGCAACCTGGATATGCGGCATCCATTGCAGGGGCAGGGCATCGTAGTCAGGCGTGCGAGCACCCAGGCCGATAATCGGAATGCCCAAGCTGTTCATCAGGTCTTCGCGCCACAGCGGCTTGTCGCCGGTGCCAAGCACTTGTGCGTAGAAGTGCTTCTCACGCTCGTGCTCCGGCACGGCAGTGTCGGCGCTGATGGCGCCGCCGACGCGGGAGACAAAGGTTTCACTCATGGTGCGCTTTCTTGTTGTGGTTATGGCGTGGCGCAGCTGATGCTGGCCCGTTGCCAAGCAGTATTACTCTCGGTAGCCCTGTCGAGGTGGTGAAGGAGTTATTTGAGGTCTGTTCCTGATTGCGCAAGTCAACATCCTAACGATTGCAAATTTCTTCACTGTTTAGATCAAGAATATCCGAAACTGGAACTCGTTTAATAATTTCATTATTTTTATTTCGTTCAATCTCTTCCACCGCTAACATGCATACGGCTCTGCGCCAGTTGTAGCTTATTTCGTACTCCCGTCCATTTTCTGGTGTGAATCTACTTCGAAAACCGCAACTTACAATTGAAGAATAGAAGCCAATTCTAAAATCAAAAGGGACATTCGCTTGCACGTCAATTGTAGGAAAACTCTCCTTAGAGAGGGGATTCCATGGGTGTTTCATAGCGACAGGGCCAATTTCTAGTGGTTTACCTGAACAATAGTTCGGTTGCCACGTCTCGGCTATGCCACCGACTTTATTATTTTTTGCTATGAAGGTAATTTTTGCTAATGGTCCGGTTGTCGGAGGCATATAGGGCTTGGTAGCACAGCCATGCAATAAAGCAACCGACAGAACTACGATAATTATTTTAGTCATGCTTCTGGTGTATATCCAAGGTGTCACCGTAATTCGCGTAATTCGTAATTCTATTTACTCCTATTACCTCTTGATCTGACTTCTGAGATCTTTTTGTTAATTATTTCTTTCTCTCGATTTGAAGTTTCATAGCTATCGAGTATCGATTCGAAGCACCGCTGCGCGTCAGCATTCATTGATGCCCGAGCCATGCCGGAACAGAGACCGTTATCCAGTATCTTGCTTTTTCCATTGTTCAATTCCGAAAGTTGGTGAAGCTGCAACGCTCTACTGTCATCAATAGGAAATAATCCCGCAATAGCCCATTGCGACAGGTGGGCCTCGTAGTTGTTCTTTTTTACCACCCCCACAACTAAGTCTATATCGGTGTTGGTGACCAATTCCTGCTGCGCAAGAAAGAAGTTTATCCACCGTTCAGCATCGCTCGGACCGTACCTGTGGATAGCGTTATGATCATCCGTATATCCTTGTAAACCTATCCGAAAGTTGTGTAAAAACCGCGCCTTTTCACCAAGGTAATATGCTGCGTAGCCAATGTTGAGATTACATTCGTACACCGACGGGCGCTGCACTACCACTGTTTCGCAAATCGATGCCGACCTACGCAACAAATGAGATACATCGACATCATGATTCTGGCCTGCAGGTTCGAGTTGTTGAGCCAATGCCGCCGATAGCAAGGCAGATGAGTCTTTTACTTTCGAATGATATCTATCCTTTTCAGTGCTGTTCTCGCAACCAAGCAATAAAACTACCGTCACGATGAAAAACAGTCGACTTGGTCGTCCAAATATTACTGACCGTCTGAATCCAACGCCTTTAAATTCGGACACTGTATTCGTCAGTCCTTGATCCTAGGAAATTTCATTACCGCCGCCGCCCAAGAATCTCTTGGTAAAACGTCTCATTACTAGCCTCACGCCCCAAAAACGCTTTAACCATGTCCCGCGCCGACTGCTCGCCACCCGCCGACATGATGGTGCGGCGCAGTTTGGCACCAACCTGTGGATTCATAAGTTGGTCGCCGAAGGCTGAAAGCAGGTCGAGGCCGATAGCTTCTGAATACATGTAGCCGTAATAACCCGCGGCATAGCCACCGGCGATATGGCCAAAGGTGCCTGGGAATTCGGTGCCGGCGACGTAGCCGTAGGGCGTGGCGCCTTCGTGGCGTTTCCACACCGTCAGCGCATCTTCCGGCGTGCTGTCGTACAGGTCGATATCGAAACTGGCGTACAGGTGCTGCCGGGCGTAGCTCACGCCGCGTGCCAGACGGCGGGCGATGCCGAGGCGTTTGATGAGGTCGTCGGACAGTTCCGGGCAGTCGCTGCAATGGTCGGCCAGCAGGGCCAGGGTTTCGCGTTTGCGGGCCCATTCCTCGAACATTTGCGACGGCGCTTCGACGAAGTCGCGCTCTACGCTGGTGCCGGCGTGGGTGGTGTAGCGGGTTTGCGACAGGATGCCGTGCATGCCGTGGCCGAACTCGTGGTAGAAGGTTTCTACCTCGTCTTGCGTCAGGCCTTTGCGGTCGAAGTTGCACACCAACACCGAGTACGGCTTGCGGCCGAGCAGGGTGCTGCTGCCTCGAACGGGCCAAGCAGCGGCGTGCTTGAACTTGCCGTCGCGCGGGTACAGGTCGAGGTAGATGCCGCTCATGAACTCGCCGGTGGCGGCGTCATACAGGTCGTAATACTCGACATCCTCATGCCACACCGGCGCTTCGGCGCGGCGGAACTCCACGCCGTACAGGCGCTGGGTGATGTCCAGAATCCAGTCACGCACGGCGGTGGTGGGGAAGTAGGCGCGCAGTGATTCCTGATCGATCTGCGCACGATCCTGGCGCAGCTTTTCGACGTAGTAGACGCGGTCCCATTGTTCGATCTTGGCGGCTTCGAGGCTCGTGCCCGTTTCGGCAGCCTTCAGCGCGCGTAGCGCCAGCAGGTCGGCGGCTTCGGAGCGTGCAATCACTGGCCGGACATCCGCAAGAAAGGCTTTGACGTCGGCGCTACTGCGGGCCATGCGCCGGCGCAGTACGAAGTCGGCGTAGCTGGGCAGGTCGTAGAGCTGCGCGTATTCGTGGCGCAATTCGACAATTTTGTTCAGCGTGGCCAGGTTGTCCGGCCCGCCGCGGCGCTGGAAGGCGCGGTAATAGCGTTTGCGGGCGGGGCCATCGGTGGCGTTTTCTAAAAATGGATAGACGTCGGGGTAATCAAAGCCGACAACAATGTTGCCTTCGCCGTCTTTAGTCACACGCTCCAGGTAGCCCGCAGGCAAGCCGGTTTGCTCGGCGGGGGTGAAGCTCAGTGTTTGCTTGTTGTCACGCAGGCGGCGCGAGAACTCTTGCCGCAGTTGCTCCAACTCGTCGAGGATCTCGGCGGCGCGGGCCCGCTGCGCGGGCGGCAGCGCCACACCGCGGTCTTCGAAGCCGTGCAGGATGTCCTGGCGCAACTTCTGGTCGATGGCATCACCACCGCTGGCGGCCTTGATGCGCTCATATAGCGCGGGCTGCTGGTACAGCGCGGTTTCAAAGCTGATGTAGTTTGAAATACACGCCTCACCGGCCGTACGCACGGCCTCGTCCGGGTGCACGCTCGACAGCAGATAGGCAGGCCCGACGACATCGTTGATCGCCGCGAACATGCGGTCCCACGGTCGCAGCACGGTTTCCACGCTGACTTCGGCCAGCGGCAGATTGCCCAGCAGGTCAGCGCGAGCGTTCGCAATTTCCAGTGCGCGCTCGCAGGCGGCGGGCAAGGTTTTGGCACTGAGCAGCGGCAGGGTCACGCGGTCGGCGGCAGTGGCCGGCAGCGTTGTGGTCAGCAATACGGCGCTCAGCGCGCCAATCAGGGTGTGGGTCAGGCGCATGGGCGTCTCCGTGAGTACTTATTGTTGGAAGCTGGCGGGCGGCAGATCGACGGCCGGCGCAGGTTGCCAGCCATCGGCGCGATGCTCAGCGACGATGGATGTGTATATGCCGCCGCGCACGTAGAACTCGGCAGTTAGCCGCATGAAGCGTGGTGCCGTTGCGGCGGCTAGATCGCCCAAAATACGGTTGGTCACTGCCTCGTGGAAGGCGCCTTCATCGCGAAAGCTCCACAGGTACAGTTTCAGCGACTTCAATTCCACGCAGGTCTGGTCGGCGATGTAGTCCAGGTGCAGGGTGGCGAAATCCGGCTGCCCGGTCTTGGGGCACAGGCAGGTGAACTCCGGCATTTTCATGCGGATGAGGAAGTCGCGTTCGGGGTTCGGGTTGGGGAAGGTTTCGAGCTGTTTGCTCGGCTCGCTAGGCATGGTTTTGCGGCGCCGCGTCAATGTGTGGCTGGATAATTTACACTACGCGGCCGCCCGATAGCCCAGCCTGCCTGCATGCGCCTGTCCGCAATCCGGATGTCCGGATTCAAGTCCTTCGTGGACCCCATCCAATTGAAGCTGGAAACCGCACTGACAGGCGTGGTCGGGCCCAATGGTTGCGGCAAATCCAACGTCATCGACGCGGTGCGCTGGGTGATGGGCGAATCGTCGGCCAAGCAATTGCGCGGCGACGCCATGGAAGACGTGATCTTCAATGGCTCCAAGGGCCGCAAGCCGGTAGGCCGCGCCTCGGTGGAGATCGTCTTCGACAACTCCGAAGGCAAGCTGGGCGGGCAGTACGCCACCTACGCCGAAATCGCCGTCAAGCGCGAGCTGTCGCGCGATGGCCAGTCGCAATACTTTCTCAATGGCAAGCGCTGCCGCCGCCGCGACATCGCCGACATCTTCCTGGGCACCGGCTTGGGCGGCAAATCCAGCTACGCCATCATTCAGCAGGGCACGGTGTCGCGGTTTGTCGAGGCCAAGCCCGAAGACATGCGCACGATTATTGAAGAGGCGGCGGGTATTTCAAAATACAAAGAGCGCCGCCGCGAAACCGAGAACCGTATCCGCCACACGCGCGAGAATCTATCGCGCCTGGACGACCTGCGCAGCGAACTAGGTGAGCGCCTGACGACCCTGGAACGTCAAGCAAAAAACGCAGAAAAGTACAAAGAATACAAAGCACAAGAGCGCAGACTTAAAGCCGAATTGATCTTGCTGCGGCTGGCCGCGCTGGATACCGAAGCCGCGACGGCCAACGAGCGTATCAGCGCCCACGAAGCCAAATTGGCCGACGCTAGAAAAGCATCGGCCGAGGCGCAGCAGGCCGCCGACACCGCCCGCGAGCGCCACCAGCAGGCCACCGATGCCTTGCAGACGGCACAAGCCGAGTTTTATGGCGCCGAGGCCGAGCTTTCGAAGCTGGACCAAAGCATTGCCCACGCCAAGCAAATGAACGATATGCGCCGGCGTGAGCACACGCAGTTGGCGCAGGAAGCCGAAGCCTTGGCGCAAGCCCTGCAGCGCGAGCAACAAGGCCAGGGCGACGTGCAGCGCGACCTCGAAGCCGCGAAAACGCAGTTGCAGCACGCCACCGACGCCGAACAAAGCGCTCACGCCGCGTTGGGCGAAGCCGACAGCACATTGGCGCAAGCGCAGAAAGATTGGGATGCCGCGGTCGATGCGGCCAGCACGCCGTTACGTGAAGCAGAGGCGCAGCGCGCGCGCGTCGAAAACCAGGAGCGCCGCTTGGGCGAGTTCGCCCAACGTCTGGAGCGTTTGCAGGAACAACAGGCGCAAGTTGATCTAGCCTCGCTGGCCCGGCGCGGCTGAATCGGTCATTGTGCGTGAGCGCGATATCACCGCACTGCGCAGC
>JAAFAL010000003.1 GCA_018222345.1 bacterium | reverse complement strand
CGGTAGATGCCCGCGTTGTCACCCACGGCCTTAGCAAAAGCCTGGCCAAAGGTGATGCCTAGGTCTTCAACCGTGTGGTGGTCGTCGATGTGCAGATCGCCGGTGGCGCGCACAGTCAGGTCGATCAGGCCGTGGCGGGCAATCTGATCCAGCATGTGGTCCAAAAAAGGGATGCCGCTGTTAAGGTCGGACGTGCCGGTGCCATCGAGGTTCAGGCTGACCTCGATCTGCGTTTCCAGCGTGTCACGGCGGACTTGTGCGGTGCGCGCATTCATCGGACGGCGAAGGATACGCCGTTTCTGAAAGTCGGCAAGCGCTGTCTGGGCGATCGCCGACGGCTTCACGGTTTTTTTCGCTACTAACAGATACGCTGGCAACAGGAATAAGTAATAGAAACGCCTTTGGGGACAGATGTCGAAAAGCGACCTGCCAGTCACGCCGCTGCTGTGCGAGCGACTCCTGCTCAATATTTTTCGTGAGCTGGGTCTGCGTTCGGGCGGCTTGGTGCTTGCTGCCACACTGACCACCGAGTGGTACAAAACCGGCCTGCGCGACAAAGACCTGGAAATGGCGATTGCTGGGCTGATCAAAAAACGACAGTTGCGGCAATACGATTTTGAGACTTACCAGATGTCTGCCATCGGCCACCGGCGCGTCCATTCGATCAAGTTTTCCGAGATTGCCAGTGCACTGAGCGTGCGCCGCGTTTTGGCGCGCACGACACAACGCGCGGAAGACGACGATTCAGATGATGACGAGCGCGATGCCTTTGCGGCCGAGCGCCGCAAGCTGTCAGACCTCGAGTAGGAACGTCACCGGCCCATCGTTGACCAGCGCCACTTGCATATCGGCGCCGAAGCGGCCGGTTTGCACATTGGCTGTCATCGCGCGCGCTGCCGTTACCACCTGATCAAAACATTGCGCAGCCGTATCGGGCGGGGCGGCTGCGGCAAAGCTGGGGCGCAGGCCTTTGCTGGTGTTGGCGGCCAAGGTGAACTGCGAAACGACCAACAAGCTGCCGCCAGTGTCCAGCAAGCTGGCGTTCATTTTGCCGTTGGCATCGGCAAACACGCGGTATTTGCACAAGCGCTCGGCCATGCGCTGCGCCGTGCTGTCGGTGTCGCCCGGTTGCACCGCAACCAGTGCCAGCAAGCCTTGGTCGATGGCGGCAATTTCCAAACCGTTGACCGCGACACTGGCGCGGCTCACGCGTTGGATCAATGCGCGCATGAGGCGGCGTCCAATGGCCAGTTTATTTTTACTTCACGGTCTGCAATCATGCGCGGGCTTG
This sequence comes from bacterium, assembly GCA_018222345.1. GTDB lineage: Bacteria > Pseudomonadota > Gammaproteobacteria > Nevskiales > OUC007 > JAAFAL01. The sequence continues at coordinate 63,874 of JAAFAL010000003.1, read as the reverse complement.
CTCAGGGACAGGGAGTCCATGGACGGTTAGAGCGAGCGATCAAGGATGTCTCTGCTGCCAGCTTATGGCAACCGATGTTTGATGCCTGCCCGCATTGCGGTGCCGGTCGCAACCCGGCACGCTGTGCCCATGAATGCCGAGCACTGGGACTTGTGCGCCACACCAGCGTTGGCGCGGCAGTTGCGCATGCGCCATGCGGTTGCCCAGCGCGCTGCTGGCCATCGCGCCTGGGCAGCGCCGCGGGTTGCCGACCTCGATAGCTGGATCAGCCAAAGCTGGGCGGCCACTTGGCCCGACGAGCGCTTGCTCAGCGCCGCGCAGCACCTCGCGCTATGGCAAAAAATCGTCGAGGACGACCCCGAGACCGAGGCGCTGATCTCGCGCCGCGGTCTGGCCCGGCAAGCGCGCACGGCAGCGCATTGGGTGGCGCGCTACAACATCGACATTGCAAACGCGCCAGCCTGGACACCGGAGCACGCGGCATTCCAGCGCTGGCATGCGCAAGCGCAAAGCGTTTTGCAGCGCGAGCACTGGTTGACCTCGGCGCAACTCCCGGGCGCGCTGTCGGCACGGCTGGATGACCTCGGCGCACCGCGCCCTGCAAGCATCACGTTATATGGTTTTGTTCAGCCGCCCGATCCGGCGCAGCAGGCGGTATTGGATGCACTGGCCGCGCGCGGCACGCAGATTGAATTTGCCCCACAGCCGGCTGCCGCGGAAGAACTGGCCGCACACCGTTGCACCGACGCGCGCGCGCAGTGGGCGTGGCTGGGTGATGCGGTGGCAGCCAAACTGCGCGCGGCGGCGGCTGCAGATTCCGAGGCGCCCGACATCGTCATCGCCTGCGCCGACCCCGCTGCACAGGCGGCCTTGATCGACAGTGAGTTCGCCCCCCGTGTGGCGCCATGGCGGCATGACTTGCGCAGCGGCCACACCGCTAAGCCGTGGCGGGTCGAACCGGCGCCAGCCTTTGGTGAGCACAGCCTGGTTGCCGCAGCGCGGGCCATTGTCACCGTTGAAACTTGGCGCAACGACTTCAACACCGTGTCGCGTGTGCTGTTATGCGGCGCCTTGTGGCAGGGCGCTGACCGCCTCGCGGCCGCCGAGTTGGAAGCCGCCCTGCGCAGCCGCGCGCAGCCGCTCACGCATCTGGCCGATTGTGTGCGCTGGGAGCCAGAAACCTTGGGCCAGCGCATGCTGGCGTGGGAGGCGGCCGTGCGTGAGCGGCCGCGGCGTGCAACGCCATCAGCGTGGGCCTCACATTGGCTGGCCTGCCTCACCGCTATCGGCTGGCCGGGCGCGCAGGCGCGTGGATCGGCCGGGTTTCAGGCGGCGCGCTTGCTGCGCGAAAACCTGACCAGCATGGCGGGCCTGGATCCGCAACTTGGCGAGATTGGCCAGGGCGCCGCGCTGGGTTGGTTGGACGAATTATTGGCCGGCCGGCCCTGGGCGCCGCGGGTGGAGCATGTGCAGCCCATCACCATCACCACACACGACGAGGCCGCGGCGCTGCCAGCCGATGTGCGTATTGTGCTGGATGTTGACGATGCCACTTGGCCGCAGCCGCCCCTGCGCCAAGGCTTGATTGCCAGCGGCGTGCTGCGCGACGGTGGCGTGCCGGGCGCTTCACCGGTTGCTGCCGCCACGGCAGCGGAGCAAACTGCCAGCGCGTTGCTGTGCGGTGCGCAGTCTGCCCACTTGCTGCTCTGTAGCGTTGATGCCAGCGGCAGTGTTTGCGCGCCTGCGCCGGTGTGGCCTGATGGCCTGGACTGGGCGCAAACCGCGTCTGCAGAGCCCGCTGTCGCCACTGCGCCACTGGATGCCGTGGAGGAGCAGCCCGCGCCGCCTATCACCGATGCCAGCCGTGAGGGCGTGCGTGGAGGTACGCGCATTTTCTCCACCTATGCGCGCTCGCCGCTGTTGGCATTCGCCGCTCATCGTTTGGGAGTCAGCAGTCTGGAATCCGTGCGCAGCGGGCTGAGCCCGATGGAGCAGGGCATTGTTGTGCACGCGGTCTTGGAGCAGTACTGGGCGCAGTGCAGCAGCAGTGAGGCGCACGCTAGCCGTAGCGACACTGAACTGCGTGATCAAGTCGCGGCGCTGCTGGAAGCCGCACTGGACGACGCCATTGATGCCCACCGCTACCCGCGTGCCCTGCTGCGCAGCGAGCAGGCCCGTTTGCACGACGTGCTGCTGCGCTGGTTGCGCCATGAGCGCCACCGCCAGGCGCCGTTTACGGTGGCCGCGCAAGAGGCCAAAGTTACGTTCACCTTCGAGCGCTTGCCGCTGGATGTCCGCCTGGACCGCATTGATCTGGTCGATGTTGACGGCGCGCAGAAAGTGCTGGTTGTCGATTACAAAACCGGCGCTGGCCGCAAGCCTGCGGCGTGGTTCGATGCCGCGATCAGCGAGCCGCAACTGCCGTTGTATGCAACGCCGGAGGCGATGGCGGCGGCGGGTTACACGCGCATCGATGGCCTGGCGTTTGCGAATGTGCATCCGCGCAGCCCGCAATTGTTGGCCGCGACCAACTGGGCACGGCGCTTGAGCGATGCCGACGCCATCGGCCTCAAGCAGCCGGAGGCCTTTGACGATGCCCTGGCCGATACCCACACGCGGCTGCGCGAGGCCGCAGCCGGCTTTGTGGCGGGCGAGTTGGGCGTCGATGCCAACGCGGCCGAAGGCCACGACCTGGCCGTGCTGATTGCGGCAGACGACCAGTGACCGTTGTTGACCAAACACAGCGCGACGCGGCGCTGGACTTGTCCAAGCACGTGCTGGCCGTGGCGCCGGCCGGCTCGGGTAAAACCGGCCTGCTGGTGCGCCGCGCATTGCGTGCGCTGGCCGCTTGCGAGCAGCCCGAGCAAGTGGTCTGCATCACCTTTACCCGCAAAGCCGCCGCCGAGATTCGTCACCGCGTGCGCCAAGCGCTGGAGCTGGCCCAAGGTGCGCCACCCGACGAAGCCTGGCTGCTTGGCCTACACGCCGACGCAGCGGCCGTGCTGGCACGCGACAAGGCCCAGGGCTGGGGCCTGCTGGGCAACCCCACTCGCATTCGCGCGACGACCATCGACGCCTTCAATCAGCGCCTGGCCAGCCAGTTGCCGCTGCTATCGGGCTTGGGCGGCTCGGTCAAGCAACTCGAACAACCGCAGGCGCACTACCAGCAGGCGGTCTTGGCAGCTTTCGGCCAGCTGGATGAACGCGACCTGGACGATGCAGACCGCGCCGCCCTGCTCAACGTGCTGCGCTGGGCCGGCAACAAGCTCGATGGTTTGATCCCCGCGCTGTCGGGCCTGCTGGCCAGCCGCGAACAATGGCTGGGCCGCGGCGGTGATGCCGACGCGGTATTGCAAGCGCTAGTGGCGCACCACATTGCGCGGCTGGATGCCTTGATCAGCCCCGATGAACGCGCGGTGATCGTGCCTGCCTTGCAGGCTGCATCAGGCCTGGCCGACGCCATGGCCTGGGCGGCCGATTTACAGGGCTGGCCCGCGGCAACAGCCGATGCCCATGCGCATTGGCAAGGCATCGCTACAGCCCTGAGCTCGCAAAGCGGTTTGCGTGCCCGGGTGACCAAGAACGAGGGGTTCTCGGACGACAACCCGCACAAGCCCCCGTTCAAGGCCTTGCTGGCCGACCTGCGTGCGCGGGCCGATGCCGAGGCGTTAAGCCAGGCCGTGCTGCAAGTGCGTACGCTGCCCGGCCCCGACTGGCCGGCCGACTACGCGCAACTGCGCGACGACCTCGCGCGCGTGCTGATGCTGGTCTATACCGAACTGCGGGTGGGTTTCGGCCAGGCCGGCGAGGCCGACTTTCCCGAAGTGGCGCAAGCCGCAGTCAGCGCCGCCAGTGGCCAGCTTGGCCCCGAGGCATTGCGCGCCAGCGATGCCGACATCCGCCATTTGCTGGTGGACGAAATGCAGGACACCAGCGCCGCACAGTGCCAATTGCTGGAAGAACTCACACAGAATTGGCAGCCGGGTGACGGCCGCTCGCTATTTTTGGTTGGCGATCCGCAACAATCGATTTACGCCTTTCGCAATGCGCAAGTGCGGCTGTTCATGCACTTGATGGGCACGCCGCCGCAACACGCCGATGCGCGCCTGGGGGCGCTGCCGCTGACGGTCGTGCACCTGCGCAGCAACTTCCGCAGTGGCCGGCAATTGATCGACTGGTTCAACAGCCGCTTCGCAAGGATTTTCCCGGTGCAGGACGACGCCTGGGCCGGCGTTGTCAGCGCGCAAGCCTGTGTTGCTGGCCCCGGCGCTGCTGATGGCGAGGCCGTGCGCCTGCTGGCTGTGGGCGCCGACGAGGCCGAGCGCGCCGCAGCCGAAGTTGCCGACTTGCTGGCCCGCATCGGGCCCGGTGAAACCATTGGCATCTTGGCGGCAAGCCGCACCTACTTGGCGCCGGTGTTGGCGGCGCTGCAGGCGCGCGGCGTGGCCGATGTGCATGCCCTGGATGTGCAAGCGTTGGCGCAGCATCCGGCAGTGATCGATTTTATTCACCTGATGCGCGCGCTGCGCCAGCCGCATGATTTGTTGGCCTGGGCCGTCGTGCTGCGCGCCCCGTGGGTGGGGCTGGCCTGGGCTGACTTGCTGGCATTGTCGCGCGGGCGCACCCAGCAAGCCTGGCCGCAGCGTTTTGCGGCGTTCGAGGCTGGCGATGTGAGCTTGTCTGACGACGGCGCTGCGCGGTTGCGGCAGGTGTTGGCTGCGCTGACTGCGGCGGAGGCCATGCGCAGTGATCTGGTCGAATGCGCTGAACGTGTTTGGTGGACCTTGGGCGCGCCACACACCCTGCCGCCGGAAGCGCGCGAAGCCGTTCGGCTGGCCGCTGATTGCATGCGCGCGCAACTGGCTGGCGGCGAGATCAAGGACTGGGCCGACTTCGAGCGTGCGCTGGATGCGCTGTATCGCCCGCCGGGCCAGGGCCGTGTGGAGGTCACCACCATTCACAAGTCCAAGGGCCTGGAATATGACCACGTAATGGTGGTTGGCTGCGGCGGCAAACCCTACGACGGCGAGGCGCCGATGCTGTACGCGCAGGCACAACCGGCCGGCGTGCTGCTGGCGCCGCGGCCCGCGTACGACGACGAACCGGGCAGCGACATTTACGCCCTGGCCAAAGACCTGGCGCGCGCAGGGCAACGCAATGAACGTTTGCGCCTGTTGTATGTGGCGGCGACGCGCGCGCGGCAGTCGTTAACGCTGCTGGGCGCCGCCCGCTGGAGCAAAAAAGACGACGCCTACGCGCCGACAAAAAACAGCTTCATGGCAGCGCTGGAGGCCGACTTTGCGCCCGCGCTTGCCGACCTGCCGCCGCCCGATGCCGAGCAGGACGAAGATTCAGCACTGGCCTACCCGCCCCAACATCGTGTGCCTGCTGCTTGGGCGCCACCGGCCGCCGATACCACCTGGCTACCCAGCGAGCAGCGCGCCCGCAAACCCAGCGAGGCCAGCCTGACACCCTTGGGCGACGACGAGGCGGTGTCTGACTTGTCCGCCGATGGCGATCTCTACGCCCAGCTTGTCGGCACCATGGTTCACCTTGCATTGGAACGCACCGCAGTTGACGGCCTGCAGGCATGGGCCGATGGCGGCGCCAGCCGCCGCCCGGCCATGCAAAACGGATTGCTGCGCATGGGCATGCCGCCGCAGCAGGTCGAGCAGGCGGTCGATCGCGTCATCGAACTTGTCGCGCGGACGCTGGCCAGCGAGGCCGGGCAATGGGTGCTGCGCGACTGGCCGTGGTGGCGCAACGAGTACCCGCTCTCCGGCTGGGCCGACGGCGCCTGGGTGTCGGCAGTCATCGACCGCTGTTTTGAAGACGACGACGGCGTGCTGTGGGTGATCGACTACAAGACCGCTGCCTATTCAATCAACGAGCCGCCTGATGCCTACGCCCAGCGGCTCAAGGCCAAATATGCGGAGCAAATAGCCGAGTACGTGGCGTTGTTGGCGTTGCTCCGGCCCGGTGTAGAAGTCCGGGGCGGATTGTTGCTGGCCGAGACCGGCGCGCTAGTCAATTACTGAGTAGCTTCTTCCACTGCGCAGGCAGCGCGAACCACAACAAAACGGCAGCCGGCGCGAACACCAGTGGAATATCGATCAGCCAGTGCGAGTGCGGCAAGGCGCCAAGCAGAATCTCCAACACATGCCCGAGTGCATGGCCGACGAAAAACGCGGTAATGCCCAAATAAACTGGCCGCGCGGTAGCGATGTTTCGGGTCGTCCAGAACAAACCCACGCCGCAAACCGCGTAGGCGATCCCTACATCGTGAATGAAATGCGCATTGGCAGTGCCGGTGTCGGCAACGCCCGGAATCCACTCGAACCATGACCAGGCGTGGGTCAGCATCCACACCGCATTCAGCAGGCTGACGATGGCTAGCAGCCAGAGCGCGGCGGTGAATACGCTGCGCGATTTCATGGCGCGCCACCCGTGGTATCCCGCCAATGTTCCAGCCGCCGACGCTGCGAGGCCGGGTCTTTGATCAGGGTCAAATCTCCGCCGCGCGGAAAATGCTTGTCGTACAGCCGTGACAGCCAGAACCGCAGGGCGCTTGCGCGCAACTCAGCCGGCCAGCAAGAGTGCTCGGCATCAGTCAATGGCCGCTGCGCGCCGTAGGCGCCAAGCAGGGCGTCCAGCTTGGCTTGTTCGGGGCCGACGCCCGGTGTCCAGCACCAGTCGTTGGCGGCCACGGCCAGGTCGTACAGCAGGCGGTCGTTGCAGGCGTAGTAGAAGTCGATCAGCCCGACCAGCCGCTGCCCGACAAACAGGGCGTTGTCGCGAAACAGGTCGGCGTGGATGACGCCGGTTGGCAGCGCCGAGCGATCGACATTGGCTTGCCAGGCCAGTTCGTCGCGCAGCAGTGCGGCGTCGTCGCCGTCCAGCTTTGGCAGCACGGCATCGGCCGTGGCCTGACACCAGGCCAGGCCACGGTCAGGCGCGCGTGCCTGAGGAAAACTTTGGCCAGCGCGATGCAAGGCCGCCATAGCGCCGCCGATGGCACGGCATTGTTCGGCCGAGGCTTCGCCCACGCCTAGCCCGTCGATACGCTGCACAAGCGCTGCAGGCTTGCCGCACAGTGGGCGCAGCAGTTCGCCGGTGTTGTCGGCCACGGGTGCGGCGGTTGGCACGCCAGCATTGTGCAAATGCGCCATGAGGCCCAAGAAATACGGTAGATCGTCGTAATCCAGGCGCTCGAATAGCGTCAGCACGTATTGGTGCAGGCGGCCCTCGCGGCGGGTATCAACGAAGTAATTGGTGTTTTCAATGCCTTCGCTGATGCCGTGGAAGTTTTCCAGCACGCCGACATCGTAGTGCGCTAAAAAGCTGTCGAGTTGGGCGCGGGTGATGGCGGTAAAAACACTCATTCGTCGCCTGTCATTTGCTTGGAGATGCGTGCCAGAAAGACATTCATTTCGCGCTCGGCCTGTTTGTCGCCGCGCTGCTGGGCGATGGCGATGCCTTGCTCGAAGGCGTCGCGTGCCTCGGCAGGTTGCTCATTGGCGGCGCGAGCGCGGCCGAGCATTTTCCACGCTGCGGAATACTGCGGGTTGTAGTCCACCGCCTTTTGCAGGTGCGCACAGGCTTTGGCGATCTGGCCTTCGCGGTAGCAGACCTCGCCGAGCGAAAAGCGCACCAAGGCGCTGTCTTGGCCGGCTGCCAAGGCGGCTTCGAGTTTGTCGATCATGGCGTCGGACATCGCTGCAGGCTACCTGCGCCAAAAGGCCGGCGACAGCAGCACCAGCAAGGGGAAGATCTCCAGCCGACCAAGGAACATCGCCACGATCAGCACCCATTTGGCCGGGTCGTTAACAGTCGCCATGTTGCTGGCAACCTCGCCCAGACCCGGGCCGAGGTTGTTCAAACACGCGGCGACTGCCGACCAAGCCGTGACCTCGGGCAAGCCAGTGCCCATCAGGATTAACAGCATGGCAACAAAGATCAGGATGTACGCAGCGAAAAAGCCCCACACCGCCTTGATGACGCGTTCGGGCACGCGCTTGTGGCCAATCTTCACCGGCAACTCGGCGCTGGGATGCAGCAGTTGCATGATCTCGCGGCTGCCCTGCTTGAAGATCAGCACAAAGCGCATCACCTTCATGCCGCCGGTAGTGCCGCCGGCGCAGCCGCCGACGAAACTGCCCAGCAGTAGCAACATGGGCAAGAAGCTCGGCCACAGGGCGTATTCGGCGGTGGTGAAGCCGGTCGTCGTGCCGATGGAGATGACCTGAAACACCGAGGCCATGAACGATTCGGCCAGCCCCGCATAACTGCCCGCAACGAACAAATAGCCCGTGCACACCACCGTAACCGCGCTGATGGCGAAGAAGAACAAACGCGTTTCGGGGTCTTTCCAGTAGGGCTGAACGCCGCCACCGCGAAAGGCGAAAAAGTGCAGTGCAAAGTTCAGCGAGCCGAGGATCATGAACACCACGGCGATCGACTCAATCAGGCTGCTATCGAAATAGCCGATTGATTGGTCGTGGGTCGAAAACCCGCCGGTGGCAACTGTCGAAATCGCATGCGACAAGGCGTCGAACAGCGGCATGCCGGCAAACCAGTAGGCGCTGGTGCAGACCAGTACCAGCCCCATGTAGATAAACCACAGCGTTTTGGCGGTTTCGGTGATGCGCGGCGCCAGCTTGGCGTCTTTCATCGGGCCGGGCGTTTCGGCGCGGTAGAGCTGCATGCCACCCACGCCCAGCAGCGGCAGGATGGCCACCGCCAGCACGATGATGCCCATGCCGCCGAGCAAGTGCAGTTGCTGGCGATACCAGAGGATGGAATGCGGCAGCGTGTCGATGCCCACCAAAATGGTCGCGCCCGTGGTCGTCAGCCCGGAGACCGACTCGAACACTGCATCGGTGATCGACAGGTAGGGCCGGTCGGACAAATACAGTGGCACCGCGCCGAACAAGCCCAGCACCACCCAGAACATCACGACGATGGCAAAGCCATCGCGGATTTTCAGTTCGCGTCGCCGTTCGCGCACCGGCACCCATACCGCCGCGCCCAGGCCAAACACAATGGCAAAACCAGCCAGAAACGCCGAGATGCCGCCGTCGCCGTAGATCAGCCCCACCACCGCCGGCGGCAGCATGTTGATGGAAAACATCATCAACAACAGGCCGAGGATGCGCTGGACGGGCGCCCAGTGGGCCATGGTCTGTTGGAAGACGGTCATGGCCGGGCGTCACATAACGACATTGGTGCCCAAAGTTGGCTGTCATTGCGAGCGCCGAATGCGCGCGGCAATCTCGTCAAGGAAGCCGCCACCCAACGAGATTGCCGCGGGCGCTTCGCTTCCTCGCAATGACGGTTCTCAAAGTGGTCGCGACGGCCCATGGCTTACAGAAACGTCACGCCAACCTGGAACAGCTTCTCCACTTCCGGCGTCAGCTTTTTGTTGACCATGAACAGGATGACGTGGTCTTCGGGTTCGATGACGGTGTCGTGGTGGGCCATTAGCACTTGCTCACCACGGACGATGGCGCCGATGGTGGCGCCTTTGGGCAGGTCGATGTCTTCGATGGCCTTGCCGACCACCTTGCTGCTCTGTGGGTCGCCGTGGGCGACGGCCTCGATGGCCTCGGCCGCACCGCGGCGCAGGTTATGCACACGCACGACATCGCCGCGGCGCACATGCGCGAGCAGCGCGGATACGGTTGATTGCTGCGGGCTGATGGCGATATCCACCGAGCTGCCCTCGACCAGATCGACGTAAGCCAGCCGGTTTATCAGCGCCAGCGCCTTGCTCGCGCCTAGCTGCTTGGCGAGCATGGCCGACAGGATGTTGGCCTCGTCGTCATTGGTAATGGCGCAGAACACATCGACGGATTCGATGTTTTCTTCCAGCAGCAGGTTTTCGCTCGCAGCATCACCCACCAGCACCACGGTCTTGTCCAATTCTTCGGCCAGGTGGCGGGCGCGTTCGCGGTTGCGTTCGATGACCTTGACCTGGGTGAAGTCTTCCAACGCCTTGGCCAGCCGCAGGCCGATGTTGCCGCCGCCGGCAATCATCACGCGCTTGACCGGCTTGTCGGACTTGCGCATCTCGCTGATGACTTTCTTGATATCGGGCTTGGCGGCAAGGAAGAACACCTCGTCCTCGGCCTCGATCACCGTGGCACCCTCGGGGATGATGGGTTTGCCACGGCGGAAGATCGCCGCCACGCGTGTCTCCACGCCCGGAATATGCTCGTTGATCTCGCGCAGTTCCTGGCCTACCAGCGGCCCGCCGTAATAGGCCTTGACCGCAACCAGCCGCACGCGGCCGTCGGCAAAATCGACGACTTGCAGCGCGCCGGGATACTGGATCAGCCGGCGGATGTAGTCGGTGACGAGCTGCTCGGGGCTGATGAGCATATCCACCGGCAAGGCTTCCTGATTGAACAGGTCGGACTCGTGCAAATAACCGGCGGCGCGCACGCGGGCGATTTTGGTGGGCGTGTGGAACAGCGTGTAGGCGATCTGGCAGGCCACCATGTTGATCTCGTCGCTCTCGGTCACGGCGATGATCATGTCGGCGTCGTTGGCGCCGGCCTGGCGCAGCACATAAGGGTACGAGGCGTAACCCTGAATGGTGCGGATATCGAGTCGGTCGGCGAGGTCTTGCAGCAACAGGTTGTCGGTATCGACCACCGTGACGTCGTTGGCCTCACCGGCCAAGTTGTCGGCCAATGTGGCGCCGACCTGCCCGGCCCCAAGAATAATGATCTTCATGCCTGAAAAACGCTGCTGACTGCGTTGCCAGTCACATCCTTGTGCCTGGCCCTTCGGGCTGGCGCTCCAATCTGCTCCTGCAGATTGGTGGCCGGCTTGGCGGTAGTGTGGCTACCGCACTGCGCCGACCGCCTTGCATCAGCGCTTTTCAGGCGATGAATGCGCATGTCGGGATCTACGGGAGACCTACTGGCGCTGCTGTGCCACATGCCGCGAACCTTACGACTGTTCAGTGGGGGGCGCAACGGAATGTTTCAGCAGCATTGCAAAGTAGAAACCATCCCACGCGCCGCCGGGGGCGATGCGCCGGCCAACGCCCGCGGGTTCGCCCCAACTGGCGGCAATTGGCGCGGCCTGCGCGCTGGGTTCGGTGGCCAGCCAGGCGTCGAGCGCATCGCGGTTCTCGGCATCCAGAATCGAGCAGGTGGCATACAGCAGCCGGCCGCCGGGCTTTAGCAGCGGCCACAGCGCGGTGAGGATGGCGGTTTGCCGCGCAGCCATTTGCGCAATGTCGCTGGCGCGGCGCAGCCATTTGATGTCCGGATGGCGGCGGATCACGCCGGTGCCGGAGCAGGGCGCATCCACCAAAATGGCATCAAAGGCTTTGCCGTCCCACCAGTCGTCGGGTTGCGCGGCGTCGCCGGTCAGCACAGTGGCTTTCAGGCTGAGGCGCTCCAAGGTTTCGTGCACGCGCGGCTGCCGCGCCTCGGCAATGTCCAGTGCCACCAAGTCAATGTCGGCCAGTTCCAGCAGGTGCGCGGCTTTGCCGCCCGGCGCGGCGCAAGCATCGAGGACGCGCTCGCCGTTCTTTGGCGCCAACAACTCAGCGGCCAGTTGCGCACTACAGTCCTGCACCGAGGCGCGGCCTTGGGCAAAGCCGGGCAGCGCCCCGACAGCGGCCGCGTCTTCGAGGATGACGCTGTGCGCAGGCACACCGGCGGTGGCGGGCAGGTCTGCGGTGGCCAGCGACTCCAGATAACTGTCGCGACTGCCAGCGCGGCTGTTCACGCGCAACGTCATCGGTGCGGGTTCATCACTGCTGCCCAGCACCTGCGGCCAGCGCTCGTCCCAGTCGCGCCGAATGTGCTGCAGCAGCCAGTCCGGCATGTCGAGATGCGGCGGCAGTTTTTCATTCAGCGTTTCGTGCTCACGCAGGTAGCGCCGCAACACGGCATTAATCATGCCGCCGGCTTTGCGCTGGCCGATTTGCGCGGCGGCATCGACGGTTTCCGACACCGCTGCGTGCTCGGGCACGCGCAGGCTGCGCAGTTGTACGAGGCCGACAGCCAGTAGCGCGGTGATGACGTCTTGCGGCGGGCGCTGCGTGAGTTGGCGGATCAGCCAGCGCAGGCTGCCCAGTTCGCGCACGGCGCCGTAGGCCAATGCGCGGATCAGGCCGACATCGCGTGGCTCGGCGCCTTTGCAGGCGCTGGCCAGGCCGTCATCCAGCGAGCGGCCGCGCAGCACGGCCTCGACTGCCGATGCCGCCCGGGCACGGGCGTTCCGCGGCAGGTTTGGTTTGTTGCGTTTATTGGCCAAAGCGTAGTCCTGCAAGGTCGCGGCCATTGACGGCCTGCGCTGCGCGTAAGCGTTTGCCGCCAGGCCACTGCAATTCGGTGATGCCCAGCACGCCTTGGCCGGTCGCCACGCAAATGGCTTCGGCATCGGCCTGAATGATGGTGCCGGCGGGTTCCGGCGTTGGCAGCGACAACGGCCGCGCATCCCAAATGCGCACTTGCTCGCCACTTAAGCGCGAGCTTGCCACCGGCCAGGGGTTGAAGGCGCGCACTTGGCGGTCGATGTTTGCGGCGGATTCCGACCAATCAATCTGCGACTCGGTCTTGCTCAGCTTTGCGGCGTAGCAGGCAGCGCTGTCGTCTTGTGGTTCTGGCGCGGCCGAACCCGCATTCAAGGCGTCCAGCGTTTCGACAATATGCGCGCCGCCCAGCGCCGCCAATTTGTCGTGCAGGCTGCCACCCGTGTCGCGCGGGCCAATGGGCAGCACGTGGCGGGCCAGCACCGGGCCAGTATCCAGCCCGGCCTCCATTTGCATGAAACACACGCCGGTTTCGGCATCGCCGGCGGCGATGGCGCGCTGGATGGGCGCAGCGCCGCGCCAGCGCGGCAGCAGCGAGGCATGAATGTTGATGCAGCCCAGCCGCGGTGCGTCCAGCGCAGCTTGCGGCAAGATCAGGCCATAGGCGACGACGACTGCAACATCAGCATTCCAGCCTGCCCATTGGGCTTGCGCTTGCGGGTCGCGCAGGCTGTGCGGTTGGCAGACCGGAACGTGATGTTGCTCGGCCAACTGCTTGACCGGGCTGGCCTGCAGCTTGCGGCCGCGGCCGGCGGGGCGGTCGGGCTGGGTGTAGGCCGCAACCACTTCGTGGGGGCTGTCCAGCAAGGCTTGCAGCGGCGCTGCGGCAAAGTCCGGCGTACCGGCGAAGATCACTCTCATCGAGCAGCTTTTTGCGCTTTTTCGAGCTTTTTGCGGATGCGCATGCGCTTGAGCGACGACAGCTTGTCGATGTACAGCTTGCCGTCGAGGTGGTCGAGCTCGTGCTGCACGCATTGCGCCATCAGGCCTTCGACTTCCATCTCGTAGGTCTCACCGTTGCGGTCTTGAGCGCGGAAGCGGGTGGTGGCGTGGCGCGTCACCTTGTCGAAATGCTCGGGCACCGATAGGCAGCCTTCATCAACGGTTTCGGCATCGCCCAGCTCGAGGATCTCCGGGTTGGCCATGACGATGGGCTTGTCCTTGCCCTCGGAGCAGTCCATGACCGCCACGCGCTTGGCCACGCCCACCTGCGTTGCGGCCAAGCCCACACCGGGGGCGTCGTACATGGTTTCGAACAGGTCATCGATGAATTGCGACAGTTCAGCGTCGAATTCGGTGATCGGCTGGGCGGTTTCGCGCAGGCGCGGATCAGGATGATGGAGAATTTTTAGGATTGCCATGCTAAATTGCTCGCAACAGCTTGTATCGGATAAAGAATCCGGCAACGCGAGGGTTGGGCAATCGGGCCGGATTAGCGGCCCGAACTGCCGGTATGACACCGGCGCCGCAAAGGGAGCGGGGACGCGCATGGCCAAGTATATCGAACAGTCATCCACGGCATCACGGGGCGTTGGCTACCAATTGGCCGTGGCCTGCGCCAGCGCGCTGCTGTTCGCAGCTTGTGCCAGCACGCCGCCGCCGCAGCAAACGGCTCCGGCGCCCGCGCCAGCCGCCAGTGTTCCACTACCGCCGCTGGCCACGCCGCCGCCGGTCATCAAGGAAACTGCGCCGCTGCGTTACATCGTCAAAAAAGGCGACACGCTGTGGGACATTGCCAGCTACTTTTTGCGTGACCCGTGGCTGTGGCCCGAGGTTTGGTACGTCAACCCGCAGGTTGAAAACCCGCATTTGATTTATCCCGGCGACGAGTTGTTACTGGTGTATGCCGACGGCCGGCCGCAGGTAACGCGGGTTGGTGGCGGTATTGAGCGCTTGAGCCCGCGCGTGCGCGCCACGCCGCTCGACGCTGCGATACCGGCGATTCCCATTGACGCGATTCGCAACTTTCTCAATGGCCCGCGCCTGGTGGATCGCGACACGCTGCGCAGCGCGCCATACATCGTCGATTTTGTTGGCGAGCATCTGATTGGTGGCCGCGGCTACCCGGTGTTCGTCAAGGGCATGGACCCGAACGGCCTGACTTCGTACCAAGCGGTGCGTGAAGGCAGCGACTACCGTGACCCCGACGACGGCAGCGTGATCGGCGTTGAAGCGGTGCCGGTGGGCCAGGCCGAGGTGTCGCAATTCGGCAAGCCGTCCATCGTCAAAATGCTCACCAGCGTGCGCGAAGTGCGCATTGGCGACCGCATGTTGCCTCTGGAAGCCGAGGTGTTCGACGCCAACTTCTACCCGCATGCGCCCGATGCCGAGATCGACGGCAGCATTATTTCGGTGTACGACGGCGTGTCGCAGATCGGCCAGTACAACATCGTGGCCATGAACCGCGGTGCGGTGCATGGGCTGGAGCCGGGGCATGTGTTGTCGGTGTTTCAGGCCGGCAGGCAGGTTGATGACCCCTACGGCGGCACGTTCGAGAGCGTGCAACTGCCCGACATCAATGCCGGCACGCTGCTGGTGTTCAAAACCTATGACCGCTTGTCGTATGGGCTGATCATGGAAGCAGTCCGGCCTGTTCACATCCTCGACAAGGTCACCAACCCCACGCCCAACCTGACGGCTCAAACACTTGAGGCCGAGGACGACGCGCCAGCCGCCGAACGTAGCTTTGTGCCGGGCCCGCGCCGCTAAATCGTGAAGGATGCGTTGCGCGCGTGGCTGACGCTGGCGCGTGCGCCCAAGTTGGGCGGCGCCACTGTGCGCAAACTGGTGCAGCAATTCGGCAGCGTCGAAGCGCTGGTTGCTGCGCCCGCCAGCCGCCTGCAGCAAGCCGGCTTGAAGCCTGCCGCCTGCGAGGCGATTGCCAAACCCCAACATCTGGACGCCGACCTTGAATGGTTGGCCGGGAACGCATCTCGCCACGCGCTAACGCCAGACGATCCCGGCTACCCGGCGCGCCTGAAAGACATCGCATCGCCGCCAATGGTGCTGTGGGTGATCGGCGACCCCGAGGTGCTGAGCCTGCCGCAAATTGCCATGGTTGGCAGCCGCAACCCGTCACCACAGGGGCGCGAAAACGCCAGCGCATTCGCCGCCAGCTTTGCGCGCCAGGGCCTCACCGTGATCAGCGGCCTGGCGATGGGCATTGACGGTGCGGCGCATCAAGGCGCACTGGATGGTGGCGGCCTGACCATAGCCGTCTGTGGCACGGGCTTGGACCGCGTGTATCCCGCGCGCCACCGTGACCTGGCCCATGCGATTGCCGCCGAGGGCGCGCTGGTGTCCGAGTTCGGCCCTGGCATGGGGCCGTTGGCGGAGAATTTCCCGCGCCGCAATCGCATTATCAGCGGCCTGAGTCTGGGCACCTTGGTGGTCGAGGCGGCGCTGAAGTCCGGCTCGTTGATCACCGCACGGCAAGCCATGGAGCAGGGCCGCGAGGTGTTCGCCATCCCCGGCAGCATCCACAACCCCATGGCGCGCGGCTGCCACAAGTTGATCCGCGATGGCGCCAAGCTGGTCGAGACCGCAAACGACGTGCTGGAAGAATTGGCGCCGCAGATCCAGCAACAGGGTTTGACGCTGTCGCCGCAGCAAAACAGCGCCGAGCAATCCGCGCAATCAGGCGCAAATCAGGCCGACGATGACGACTACACAGCGCTGCTTGGCGCGCTGGGCGACGCCCCCAGCAGCATCGATCAACTGGTCGAGCGCAGCGGATTGACCACCCCGGAAGTTTCATCCATGCTGCTCATGCTGGAACTGGAAGGTCGCGTCGCGGCCGCTCCTGGGGGCGGTTTTATGGCAGTGCACACGGGTTCCGGCACTACTTAGCCTCACGCGCTTGAAGCGTGTTTCGTCATTGGATCGGGCGAGAAACATGAACGAAGACAATGTGCTGGATGTCTTGTTGTACCTGTTTGAGAACTACCTGGAAGAAGAGATAGAAGACCGTGGGCCTGAAAGCCCGCTGCGCGACGAACTCGAAGCGGCCGGATTTCCCGAACCTGCCGTGCTCCACGCCTTCGACTGGTTGGCCGGCCTCGAAGACCAGCGCCGCGACCCCGGCGTGCTTCCAAACACCACCGTGCTGCGCGTGTATGCCGCCGAGGAAATCCGCCGCCTGCCGGCCGACTGCCGCGGTTTCATCATGTACCTGGAGCAGTTGGCGATTTTGCCGCCCACCCAACGCGAGTTGGTCATCGAGCGGCTGATGGCCCTGGACGACGACGCTGTGACGGTCGATCACGTCAAGTGGACCGTGTTGATGGTGCTGTTCGACCAGCCGGAGTTCGAAGACGCCTACGCGCGGATGGAGGACATGGTGTTCGACTTGCAGGGTGAGTTGTTGCACTAGCCCGTGGTGCTGGCGGCGCCGGCAGGTATCGGCTGATTGGTTTGGTCGGAATGGCCAAGGCGACGTGCCTCCTAAAGCGTTGCCGCTTGCGCTGGCAGCGCAACCTCGTCCATGCTCGCCGCCCATTACCCCTTTTGAACCGGTCAAGGACTGACACCGCCCATGGGCCAACACCTCGTCATCGTCGAGTCGCCTGCCAAGGCGAAAACCATCGAAAAATACCTGGGCAAGGACTACGAAGTGCTGGCCAGCTATGGACACGTGCGTGACCTGGTGCCCAAGGAGGGCGCGGTTGCCACCGACGACGATTTTGCGATGACCTACCAGGTGATCGAGCGCAACGCCAAGCACGTCAACAAGATCGTGTCGGCGATGAAGAAGTCGGACGAACTGCTGCTGGCGACTGACCCGGATCGCGAGGGCGAAGCCATTGCCTGGCACTTGCTGGAAATCCTGCGGGACAAGAAAGCCTTGAAGGACAAGCCGGTCAAGCGCGTGGTGTTCCACGAGATCACCAAGGGCGCGATTCAAAAGGCTGTGGACAATCCGCGCACGGTGTCAGACCAGTTAGTGAACGCCCAGCAGGCGCGCCGCGCACTGGATTACCTGGTGGGCTTCAATCTGTCGCCGCTGTTGTGGCGCAAGGTGCAGCGGGGGCTGTCGGCTGGCCGCGTGCAAAGCCCGGCCTTGCGGCTGATTTGCGAGCGCGAAGCCGAGATCGATGCGTTCAAGCCGCGCGAGTACTGGAGCATCGAGGCCAGCCTGAGCAAAGACGCCAAGCCGCTGACCGGCAAGCTGTGGAAATACAAGGGTGACAAGGTCGAGCAGTTCAGCTTTGGTGACCAGGCTGCCGCGTCCGAGGCGCGCGCTACGTTGGAAGATGCCGCCGGCGGCAAGCTCACCGCCACCACCGTCGAAAAGAAACAGCGTAAGCGCAACCCGGCGCCGCCGTTCACCACGTCAACCTTGCAACAGGAGGCCGCGCGCAAGCTGGGCTTTACTGCGCAACGCACTATGCGCACTGCCCAGCAGTTGTACGAAGGCATGAGCATCGGCGGCGAGCAAGTGGGCCTGATTACCTACATGCGTACCGACTCGGTGTCGCTGTCGCAGGACGCGCTGGCCGACATCCGTCAAGCAATCGGCGACCGCTACAGTGACGCGCTGCCCGACCAACCGCGCTTTTTCAAGACCAAATCCAAGAACGCGCAAGAGGCCCACGAGGCCATCCGGCCGTCGTCAGCCGCGCGGCATCCCAAGGAAATTGGCGGCGCGCTGTCGCCCGACCAAGCCAAGCTGTACGAGCTGATCTGGAAGCGCACGCTGGCCTGCCAAATGGCGCATGCGGTGTTCGACACGGTGACGTTGACGCTGCAACCTGCTGGTAGCAGCGAGCATGAATTCCGCGCCACTGGCAGCACGCTGGTCACGCCGGGCTTCATCGCCGTTTATATGGAAGGCCGCGACGACGCCACCGACGATGATGATGAGAAAACCCTGCCGCCAGTGGAAGAGGGCGACGTGCTCGACCTGGCCGACATCATCACCGACCAGCATTTCACCGAGCCGCCGCCGCGCTTTACCGAAGCCAGCCTGGTGAAGACGCTGGAGGAATACGACATTGGCCGGCCTTCGACATACGCCAGCATCATCAGCACGCTGCAAAACCGCGAATATGTCGAGATGGATGGCAAGCGCTTCATCCCCACCGACATGGGCAAGATCGTCAACGCGTTCTTGACCGAGCACTTCTTCAAGTACGTCGATTACGAATTTACTGCCAAGCTGGAAGACGACCTGGACGCGATCTCGCGCGGCGAAAAAGAATGGAAACCGCTGCTGAAGGAATTCTGGGACCCCTTCACCAAACAAGTCGAGTCCAAGCAAGACATCAGCCGCGCCGAGGTGGCCAAGGCACGCGAACTGGGCACCGACCCCAAGAGCGGCAAGCCCGTGTCAGTGCGTATCGGCCGCTACGGCCCATTCGCGCAGATCGGCAGCAAGGACGACGAGGAAAAGCCAACCTTTGCCAGCCTGCGCCCCGGCCAGCGCCTGGACAAGATCACCCTGGAAGAAGCGCTGGAGCTGTTCAAGTTGCCGCGCGACATGGGTGAGACGCCCGAAGGCGAGGAGATGGTCGTGGCCATCGGCCGCTTTGGCCCCTACGTGCGCTTTGGCAAAAAGTTCGCTTCGTTGGGTAAGGACGACGACCCCTACACGGTGGAGCGCGAGCGCTGCCTGGAGCTGGTTGCGGCGAAGAAAAAACTGGACGCCGAACGCGAAATTCAGGTTTGGGAAGACGAAGGCATCAAGGTGCTCAACGGCCGCTACGGCCCGTACATCACCAACGGCAAGAAAAACGCCAAGATCCCCAAGGACACCGACCCTAAATCGCTGACGCTGGAACAGTGCCAGCAGTTGATCGCCGAAGCGCCAGACAAGAAAGGCCGTGGCCGCAAGAAGGCCACAGGTGCCGGCAAGACCTCGGCTGCCACCAAGGCGACACGCGTGAAGAAGCCGGCGGCGAAGAAAAAGCCGGCCGCCAAGAAAAAATAACGGGGCATCGCGGTGACACGCTTCGCGCATCAGTGGGCCGCGGCCGTGCTGGCGCGTGGTGGTGTGGCGCTATACCCCACTGAAGGTGTTTGGGGCTTGGGCTGCGATCCGCTTAATACCCACGGCGTCGCACGCATTCTGGCCATTAAACAGCGCCCGGCCGACAAGGGTTTGGTGCTGGTTGCGCACAACATCGATGTGCTGCGCTGCTACCTGGCTGACGACGCCACGGCCACGGCATTGGCCGGGCAAGCGCCGCCACAACCCACAACTTGGGTGGTGCCCGCCGCGGCATGGGTGCCGGCCTGGTTAACCGGTGGGCGCGACACGTTGGCAGTGCGTATCACTGCTCACCCGGTCGCGGCAGCGCTGTCACAAGCGCTGGCGGCGCCATTGGTTTCGACCAGCGCCAATGTAGCGGGCCGGCCGGCGCCGACACGGCGTTTCGGCATTGACCCCGCAGTGTTCGACAGCGTTGATGTGCGCCTGGGTGGGCAGACCGGCAGCCTGGCCGGCGCAACCCCCATCATTGACCTGCGTACGGGCAAGCAACTACGCGGCGGTTAAACTCGGGGTATGGCAGAACCAACACCAAAAGACGTTGAAGCTTGGCTGGCCGAATTTCAGGCGCGCCTATGCACCCAATTCGAGCGCTTTGAGCCCGAGCAGGGCTTCTTGCACGATGAGTGGCAGCGCGCCGAGGGCGGTGGTGGTGTCACCGCAGTGCTCAGTGACGGCGTAGTTTTCGAGCGCGCCGGCGTTGCCCGTTCGGTGATCCGCGGTACCCGCCTGCCGCCATCGGCCACACAACGCAACCCGCAACTGGCCGGCCGGCCGTGGAAGGCCATGGGCGTGTCGGTTGTTGTGCACCCCCGCAACCCGCACGCACCAACGGCGCACCTGAACGTTCGGCTGTTTTCAACTGACGATGATGAGCCTATTTGGTGGTTTGGTGGCGGCTTCGACCTCACGCCCATCTACGGCTACACCGAAGATTGCGTGCATTGGCACCAAACTGCGCATGAGCTGTGCGCGCCGTTCGGCGAGCAGGTGTACGCCGACTACAAACGCGCCTGCGACGAGTATTTTTACTTGCCGCATCGCGGCGAGGCGCGCGGCATTGGCGGCATCTTCTACGACGACCAAAACGCCTGGGGTTTCGCTCGCTGCTTCGGTTTCATGCAGGCTGTCGGCCAAGGCTTCATCGACGGCTTGCTGCCCATCATCGAGCGCCGCAAAGACACCGAGCACGGCGAACGCGAGCGTGAGTTCCAACTCTACCGCCGTGGTCGCTATGTCGAGTTCAACCTGGTGCATGACCGCGGCACCCTGTTTGGCCTGCAATCGGGTGGGCGCACGGAGTCGATTTTGATGTCGATGCCGCCGCGCGTGGCTTGGTCCTACCGGCGCGAGGACCCGCAGGACACCCCAGAAGGTCGTTTGCTGGGCGACTTTTTGCCAGCACGAGACTGGCTGCCAGATTCCGACTAGCGGTTATTTAGCCCGCAGGCGGTGGAGCCGCCCTGTTTTCCCAAGTTCGGCGTTGCGCTGCTCTAAAAACCGCCATCGCTTAATTTGCGCGGTATATCTCATGGTAAGTTCACTCGCCTATCAATCTTGTGCTGCTGCACGGCGGCGTCTTTTTTGTGGCGCGATCGCCAGCCAGGAACAGCAGGTCCCAAGTTATGCTCACCAAGCAACCCGATATTCGTGCGCTTCGAGGCCGCCGGCATTTTTCCGCGCTGATATCGGGGTTTTATTTGTTGTTCTTGCTAGTCGGGTGTCGGGCGGGGAGCGCCGTTGATGTGTCCGATCTGCAAATGCCGGCCGACGCGTTCCCCGGCGTGGAGCGCATTCAGGTCAAGTCGGAAGCGCGGGCAACGGAGACCATTGATGGTGAGCCGACCGTAATCGCACGCTCACTGCAAAACCAGCAGGTGCTCAGTTCGGCTTACTACCGTTACTGGATGTCCGATCAGGCGCCAAAAGGCTTGTTCAAGGTCAAGATCGTCCTCTACCGCGATGCTGCGACAGCACTGGAAGCTTGGCAGGCCCGCTTCCCACCAGTTGCGCTGACTGGCGCCGAGGCGCTTGAGGGTATTGAAACCAGCTTCATCTACGACAAGGGCCGTGAGGCCGGATGGTTGCATGGCCAAGCCTTGCTGACCGTGATTGCTGACGGCCAAACGCCAAGCTTGGCTGCGTTTGTTGCTGCATATGAGAAATTTTTGAAGACGATGTAAGGTGCTATGCATTAGTTGTCAGGTGGCATGAAACCTGCCTCTACTAGGTGGCAACGGTTCGCACCGGCACAACACATAAATAATCGCTGCTGCGTGCGGCGAGGAGAATAACGATGAACTCTGGGTTTGTTTTGGGCCGCCGATGCCCTGGAAACAGTGTGGGCATGGTATTTGCCCTCGCTTTGATTTGTCCTCTGGTATCGATTGCAGCCGAGCCGTCTAGCGGCCGCTTGGCCGCGGTGGATGAGAGCGTCACCTATACGTCGGGGCCTTTCGTGCAATCCACGGCGGGCGAGATTAGTTGCCAAGACGCTGGCTCGCCTTGTGACTTTTTCGACTTGGAAGTCAGCTTGGCCAATGACTTTGTCGAGAACAACAACCCGACATTTATTCGCGTGGAGACCAGTTGGCCGAACCTTGCAGAGGACTTCGATGTGTCGCTGCTCGAAGGCGGCCGTGATGGCGGTAGCTTGGGCAGCGCCGCCACCTTGGCCAACCCGGAGATATTCATGGTGCCGGTGGCCAATGGGTTGAACACCTACGCCGTGCAGATTGACCCGTTTGCCGCGGCAGGTGGCACAACAACTACCACAGTGTCACTGGTGCAGGGCGAGCCTGCGCCTGACCAAATGCCTGCGACGGGCGTTGCCCCACGGTTTTATGTGTTTGACTCACCGCCGGGTATTGCCGACGGTGCGGGTGAGCCGACCTTGGGATTCAACCCCAATACCCAGCGCGTGATGTTTGTGTCCGGGCTGGAAACCGACCAAATCACATTCGCCGAGCAGTCCGATGCAGTCGATGCGGCTGGCGACCCCCTGCCTGCAAGTTGTGACGCCCAGTGGGTGCCGCGCAACTATGTTGGCAATGTGAACACCCTGGATCCGATTCTCGAGACCAACCAGGCATCTGGCCGCACATTCCAAAGCCAGTTGTCGGGCGCCAACTCGATTTTCTCGTACACCGATGACGATGGCGAAGATGGCTGGACACCCGGACAGGCCGGCCCACCCAACGGCGGCGTTGACCATCAAACCGTAGGCACCGGGCCATACTCGGCCTCTGCCGGCGCGCCGCCCAATGCCTTGGTGGACTACGCCGTTTATTACTGCTCGCAATCAGTCGCAGCAGCATTTTGCGCCCGGTCTGACGATGGCGGCGTGACCTTTGGCCCTGGCGTGCCCATTTTCAGCCCCACCACCGACTGCAATGGCGATATTGGTGGCTTGCACGGCCACGTGCAGGTGTCACCGTCAGATGGCACGGTCTATGTGCCATTTGGTAGTTGCGGTGGGCAGCAGGTGGTGTCGGTCTCGACTGATAACGGCACCACGTGGGCAGTGAAGCCGATTCCAGGCTCTACAGTGGGTGACGACCCTGGCGCTGCGGTGGCCTCGGATGGCACCTTGTACGCCTGTTATGTCAACGACACCGACGGCCAGCCGCGTGCGCAAGTGTCAACCGACCAGGGCGATACCTGGAGTGACCCCTACAACTTGGGCGCGTCCGAGGATGTTTTTTCTGCTGTGTTTCCAACGGCTGTCGCCGGTGATGGCGACCGCGCAGCCTGCGCTTGGCATGCCACGCGTGACGAAGGTGCTGACCCGACTGGTTCGGACAGCGGCTTTGAAGGCGTTTGGTACAGCTTTGTATCAGTCACCTACGACCGTGGGCAGACCTGGCACACCGTTGACATAGAGCCCACCGACCCAATTCAAGGCGCAGGTGGTATCTGCCTGGCGGGCACCACATGCGGCGCCAACCGCAACCTGCTCGACTTTTTCGACATCCAGAAGGATGACGAAGGGCGTGTACTGGTGGCAGTGGCGGATGGTTGCATCGGCCCGTGTATTAGCGACCCGGTCGGCTCCAGCACGTTTGCCGATAAAGGTGTGTTGTTCCGTCAGTCGGGCGGCCGCACCTTGTTTGCCGAGTTTGATGACAGTCCGACCCGCTTCAACAGCGCCGGCACGCTGGCGCCCGAGGCGGCATGCCCGTCGCAGGCGCGATCCGTACGAACGGCGAGCGAAGCCACGGTTGTATGGAATGCGCCTGACGATGGCGGCGAGCAGGTGACCAATTACGAGGTATTTCGCAGCGAGTCGCCCACCGGGCCGTTCGTGTCGGTTGGTAACGCCGGCGCCAAGGAGCAGTTCGTGGATACCACGGGTGACGCTGGCGTCGAGAATTACTACTACCGCGTCGAAGCCACCAATGCAGTCGGTACGAGCCCGGCATCGAACGTCATTGAACTACCCGTGGTGGTTGTTGAGCAGGCCGACACCTGCACGCTGCCCGGCGCTGTCATTCAGACCAGCGATGTCGATCCTACACAGCCGCCGCAGTTGGACATCCGCTTTGTCGCAGTCGCCGAGCCGCCCGAGTTCGAGGGCAATTTTGCTTTCACGATGAAGGTGGAAGACTTCCCGGCCGGCCAGCCTGCCGCGGACTTCTACAGCATCGAGTTCGGCGATTTTTATATTGCCTACGACGGCACGCCGCAGAACACCCAAGGCTCACCTTTTACATTTGGCTCGGTTAGCTCTGATGCCAGCGGCGTACTGACGACGTTCACCGACGAAGGCACGCTAGACGAGCGCAGCTTTACCGAGGCCGATGGCACTATCGTCATGGTGGCGCCGAAAAGCTTGTTCGAGAACCCGCAGCCGGGCGATGCGCTGGTTGTGACCATTTCGCGAACACGATCGGCAACGCGTGAGGGCAACAGCCGCGACCTTGTTGATTCGCCTGGGGCCTACAACGTACAGGGTACGGCCGACTGCCCGATTCCGGGCGTATTACTGGCGTTCCTGGAGGCCGACCGCCAAAGCGGTAACGCGCCGCTGGATGTCACGTTCACGATCTCTGGCCAGCCCAGCATGGACGAGACCTTGGAGCGTTGGAGTATCGACTTCGGTGACGGTGAGTCGATGGACGGTACCTTCGACGAGTCTGGAACAACCAGCGTGGCACACACCTACGACGCCGATGGCTTGTATCAAGTTAACCTGGTGGTTGGTGACAGCAGCGGAGCATCGAGCGCCAATACGGCTCAGCGCGTCATCGAGGTTGGCGATGTTGCCGACGTGCAGAGCAGCGCTAGCGGTCGCTCCGGCGGTGCGCTTGGTGTGGCACTGCTAGGTGTGCTGCTCCTCGGCGGTGCAATTCGCCGCCGCCGCACGATGCGGTGAATCACGCGCGATACACCGATCCGGAGGCTAACTGACTCTGGGTCGGTGTTATAGGTCTCAGGGCTGGTGGTTCTGGCATTGAGGCGGGGCGCGTGGCACGTTACTCGCACCTTGTTGCGTGAGACGCCGGCTGTCATTTTGGCCGCGGCGCAATAACTCGCCGGCGACCGAATTCGACACATTGGCACGCTATTTGAGTGGCTAGCGGCAGACGTTTTACCTGCCGCGCCGTTTGTCGGAAAGCGCGCCGCTTTGGCAAGAAAAACAGCCCTGTGATAATGAATTAAAGTTTAATATTTGAATTAAATGCTTTTTATTCAGAGATTTGCGCGACTATCGGGTTGCTTGGGCTGGTCGGTTATTTTTACACAATATTCACCTTGTTAGTGGTTTCATAGACTATGCATTGAGGCACAGTGCGTGACATTTCCGCTAAACACGGGCATTTGTCCGCGGCGCTTTTAGCCCGCTGTGCCAACTCTGGTCGCTGCTTACCCCCGGCGCGATCACTACAACTTTAGAGAGCTAAACATGTTCAATCTGGGAAGATTTGCAGCGGCCGCTGCACTGTTTTTTGCCGGCACCGCGCTGGCGTTCGAGCCGTCTGAAGGCACTATCGCTGAGGGCGGTGCTGCGCAACTCACTGCGACGGGCGGCCCCTACGTGGCGACCAACCCGTCTCCTACTGCAGGCGAGCCTGTTTGCACACCCAGCGGGGCTGACTGCGACGAGTACATCTTGACGTTGGATTTGTCCGATGGTTTCCGCAGCGCCAATCCTGACTTCGTCATCCAAGTCGATGTCGCATTCGATGGTCCAAGCGGTGCCGACGACATTGACCTGTACGTTTACGATGATCAGGACAACATCGTTGGTCAGGCCGCCAGTAGCGGTAACCCTGAGTCAACTCAGGTTCCGATTTCCGACATTCCGAGCACAGCGCGAATTGTTGCTGTGCTGTTCAACACCGCCGGTGCGACTGCCGACCTGACGGTGTCGTTAGTGCGTGGTGGTGCCGCAGGTGCCGACCCTTGCGAGGCGACCGGCGAAGCGACAGAAGCTGGTGGGGTCATTATTGACCCAGCCGTCGCGCAGGATTTGACCTTTCTGGGTAATGCGGCCAACTACGGTGCATTCGTGCACTTCAACAGTGGCACGCAGAAACAACAAGACGCATTGGTTTCGACATTAGGCCTGTTCGCAGTGGGCGACTATCGGCAGCACGCCAAGTCGATGTTCCTGCACGGACCTGTGCCAGCGTTTTTTACGTTGATGAATAACCCGATGGTCAGCCGCATTGAGCACAACCATCCGATTCGACTGCTGGGCGATACCCAAAGCTGGGCAACCCGCGTCCGCGTGGCGCAAGAGGCGGTATCCGGTGGGCCTTATCGTGATGCGCAAGGCCGGATTGTGACGGGCCAAGGCGTGACCTTGGGTGTTATCGACAGCGGCCTGCAGGGTTCGCACGCAGACTTTGCCGAGAATTTGTTGCACAACTTTAAGTTGGTCAACTTTGTTGTTGGTGATGTGGCCGACCCAGATGGCAATGCGCTCGTCGAGGTGCCGCAATACGCCGATGTTGGCCCTACAAACTCTGAAAACGCAGCCGGTGGCCACGGTACCCATGTGACGGGAACGGTTGCAGGCCGCGGAGACGAGTCGGGTAAGGGTTTGTACCCAATGGCCGACGTGGCTCCATTTATTGAAGGTAGCTTTACCGGTGCCGCACCGGATTCGCAGATCATTCACTGGGCACATGGTGCTGGCCTGTTTGTGTTGTCAGCCGTGACTGCCTACGAGCATATGCTCGCCAATCTCGACACGTTTGACCCACCGCTGGCTGCAGTGAACAACTCCTACGGCTCGGACCCCGGCCCGTATAGCCCGAGCGCCACGGCGTCCTGCCTGATCAAGGATATCGTCGAATCCGGTGTGGTCATGGCGTTTGCCGCCGGTAACGATGGTGACGGCAATGCGATGGACGAAACCCGTACGTCGCCTACCTGTAAAGACCCGACCCCGGGTGTTATTTGCGTAGCGTCATACAACGACCAAGGTTCTGGCGACCGCAATGCGCCGCTGTCGGGGTTCTCCAGCCGCGGCCTGATTGAATTTGGCCCGACTGACTACCCCGACATCGCAGCCCCGGGCGACACCATCACATCAACCTGCTTGCAGGGTGACGGCACCCAGGCCATTTGCACCGGTGGTGAAAGCAATGCCGCCGAAACCCAGTGGGCGCCGTGGTACGGCACCATCTCGGGTACGTCGATGGCTACGCCGCATATCACCGGCATCATCGGCTTGATGAAGCAGGTCGATCCGACACTGACGCCAGCCGAGATTGAGGACATCATTCAAGATACGGCGCGCAAGGTGGGTGACGGCTATGAGCCTGATCCTCAGAATCCGGGCAGCACGATCCACCACGGATACGGTGCTGGCTTGGTTGACATGCCGGCCATCCTCGATGCACTCGGTGCGCGCGGCGACGGCCTACCACCGGCCGGTGAAGAGTTCATCGTGTTTGATGGCGACAATGACACTGGCGATGCTGGTGATGTGGTCACTTTGACGATGCAAGATGAGACCGTTGATGGCGTGACTGGTATCACCTACCGCCTGACGGTGGCCGACGTCAGCTCCGGCACGCCGGTCAGCTACCAGATCGACCGCAATGTGGCGGGTTTGCCGTTCTCGACGACTGTTGTGCTGAATGACGCCACGACTGCCGTCGCTGCAGAACCCGGGCCGACCAACAACTCGATTGCGCAATCTGTCAGTGTGGCTGGCAATGTCATCAGCGCATTCGTGCCTTACCTACAACAAGGCGCGCCGGGGCTGAACGAGCCGGTTCACAACATCCGTGTTATCGCCTCCGGTGATCTCGGCGTTGTCGATGTCGCGCCGAGTGCATCTGGTGACACGCTGCCCGACAACGTCATGTACGGCCGCGCATTCACAATCCAATTGCCTGCTGGCACACCGCCGCCGTCAAACGAGCGCACTTGTGAGCTGCCTGGCTTCACCATGATGACCAGCCCTGTGGGCCTGACCGGCAACGGAACGCCGTCGGGTCAGGAAGACGTACGCCAAGCGTGGGTTGCTGAGCCGACGGACCTGCCGGGCACGGTGGTGTTCTCGATCAAGGTCGATAACTTGTCGCCCCAGCCGGTCGCTAACCACCGTTGGTACTACTACTTCTCGGTCCCGGGTGACGACACCCTGTATTGGGTGAACATGGATACGACAACGGGTGTGCCGACGTTCAACTATGGGTCCTATGCAATCGTTGAAACCGGCCTGCCGGTGCTGACCGGCCTAGGTACTTTCGAGACGCTCGGCACGATCAGCGACACCAGCACGTTCACCACTGACGGGCTGATTACGCTGGTGATGGACAAGGCGCAATTTGGCTTGCAAGCCGGTGATGCGTTGACGGCCCTCGCCGTTAGCGTTCGCCAAACCACCAACCCAGCCAATGGTGCCGGCCTCACCGTGGATAGCGCGGCGGCGCAGAACGACTACACCTTGGTAGGCAACGACACCTGTGCAGCACCATCCGGCGTTACCGGCGTGGTCGATGTCGAACAACCAGGCACCGGCACTCCCGCCGTGGCAAGTGGCGGTGCCGGCGGCAGCTTCGGCGCCGGCTTGCTAGCCCTGCTGTTGCTGGGCGGCTTGGCCCGTCGCAGGGTTCGCTAGTAGTCATTGCTGACTGAATTGGCCCGCCCGGACTTGTCCTGGCGGGCCTTTTTCTTGCCTGCGGGCGCGCGCCGGCGCAACATTGGGCCATGACCCTCACCGAACTCCGTTACCTCGTCGCGCTAGACACCGAGCGCCATTTTGGCCGCGCGGCCGAGCGCAGCTTCGTCTCGCAGCCCAGCCTGTCGGTGGCGCTGCGCAAGTTGGAGGATCAACTGGGCGTGACGTTGTTCGAGCGCGCCCGTGGCGAGGCCAAGCCGACGCCGGTGGGCGAGCGCATCATCGAGCAGGCGCGCGTTGTACTTGCCGAGGCCGCCACCATCGAGGCCATCGCCCAGGCTGGGCAGGATGAACTGGCCGGGCCGCTGCGGCTGGGCGCCATCTACACCGTCGGCCCGTATTTGCTGCCGCACTTGGTGCCCAAGCTGCGCGAACTGGCGCCGAAGATGCCGCTGGTGATCGAGGAAAACTTCACCGTCAACTTGCTGCAACAGCTCAAGAACAACGACCTCGACGTGGTGCTGATCGCCTTACCCATTGACCAGCCGGGCGTGGACACCTGGCCGGTGTATGACGAAGACTTTGCCGTCGTCATGCCCGAGGCCCACGCCTGGGCGCAGCGCGATGCTGTGCCGTCACGCGAGTTGGCCGGCGAGCACCTGCTACTGCTCGGGCCTGGCCATTGTTTCCGCGACCAGGTCGTAGAAGCCTGCCCGGAATGCACCGACTACAAACCTGGCCAGCCGCGGCCGCAAACGGGCAGCAGCCTGGAGACCATCCGCCACATGGTGGCCAGCGGCCTGGGCATTACCGTGTTGCCGCAAAGTTCGCTGCAAAA
This sequence comes from bacterium, assembly GCA_018222345.1. Taxonomy (GTDB): domain Bacteria; phylum Pseudomonadota; class Gammaproteobacteria; order Nevskiales; family OUC007; genus JAAFAL01. The sequence goes on along the minus strand of JAAFAL010000003.1, from coordinate 34,632 downwards.
CCGCCCCGACGACCCCGCCGCCTTGGTGGCGCGGCCTTTGGAATCCCCTGTGCCAACACGGCGCATTGCCCTGGCCTGGCGCCGACAGTTCCCGCGCGGCGCTGCCGTCAGCCAATTGCGCGATGCTGTGCTGCAAAGCGGTATGGCCGGCGTGCGCTGGTTGGATGTACCGCGCGGCGGCTGAGCCAATGGGTGATGGCTGAAACGCTTGCACAGGTTTCGGCGGCTGCGAGTGCTTGCACGGTATGCGCCGAGCATCTGCCATGCGGCCCGCGCCCAGTGTTTACCGTGCGCCGCGCCGCCACAGTATTGATTTTGGGCCACGCGCCGGGCACCAAGGTGCACGCCAGCGGTGTGCCCTGGGATGACCCGTCCGGCAACCGCCTGCGCGACTGGCTGCAACTGGATCGCGCGCAGTTTTACGCCCACCCCAAACTCGCCATTGTGCCCACCGGCCTGTGCTATCCCGGCAAAGGCCGCGGCGGCGACCTGCCACCACGCCCCGAGTGCGCGCCGCTATGGCAACCGCGCTTGCGCGGCGTGATGCCTAAGCTGCAGTTGGTGCTGGCCATCGGCGCGCATGCACAGGCCTACGAGCTTGGCGCGCGGCGCAAACGCAGCTTGTCGGACACCGTTGCGGCGTACGCCGAATACCTGCCGGATGTGTTCCCGTTGCCGCACCCCAGCCCCAGGAATCAAAAGTGGCTGCGTGATCGTCCGTGGTTTGCAGCGGAGGTGTTACCTGCATTGCGCCAGACGTTGTGTGGGCTGGGTGTGGGCACAGCTTGACAGGCCATCGATCCGTCGCTTTACCACTAGGCGTCACGCGGGCACACTGGCCAGCCTGAGCTTTGAGGCTTGCATGATGCGCCGCGCCCTCCAGTTAACTTGCCTCGCCACGACGGCTGCGCTTGCCGCATGCGGTGGTGGAGGCGGCGGCCAGTCTGCTGCGCCCGCACCGCTGCCTGTGACGGCCTGCGCGAGTGGCAGCTTGCAGCTAGCTGGCACCATCACCTACGACCGGGTGCCGTCCAACCCCGCCACCAATGGCCTGGACTATGAAAGCACCGTTGCCGCCCCAGCGCGGCAAATTACGGTGCAGTTGCTCAATGGCAACGATGACGTTTGCGACACCGCGACGACCGATGATGCCGGTCAGTTCAGCTTCTCGGTGGCTGAAAACCTCAACCTCAAGCTGCGTGCCCGTGCCGAGTTGCAGCAGTCCGGCGGCGGCCAGCCCGCATGGTCCGTGCAGGTGATTGATAACACCCAGGGCAGTGCCTTGTACGTGGCCGATGGCGCGATTGCCGGCACGGGCACCAGCGATTCCACGCGCGACCTGCATTTGCCGTCGGGCTGGACAGGTAGCAGCTACGGCGCGCCGCGCTCGGCCGCACCATTTGCCATTGCCGACTCGATTTACGAGGCGCTGTCCGACTTCGCTGCCGTGGACAGCACGATCAACTTCCCGTTGTTGCGCGTGAATTGGAGCGTAGACAATCGCCCGGTCACACCTGGAAACGGCCAGCCAAACCTGCCGACCGGAGAAGTCATTACATCGTTCTACACGCGCTTTGGCAGTGTCAGCAATCTGGTTTTGCTGGGCGCGGCCGGCCTGGACACCGATGAGTATGACGACCATGTCGTCATCCATGAATGGGGCCATTATTTCGAAGACCGCCTGTCGCGTTCCGATTCCGTCGGCGGCCCGCATGGGCGGGATGACCGCCTGGACATGCGCGTGGCCTTCGGCGAAGGCTTTGGCAATGCCTTGTCGGGCATGGTGACCGACGACCCGTTTTATCGGGACGCATTTGGCGAGCGACAACAACTAGGCTTTGCCATAAACGTGGAGAGCGGCGACGACAACTCCGTAGGTTGGTTCTCGGAGGCAAGCGTGCAAGAGCTGCTTTACGACTTGTACGACAGCACCAACGACGCTGCCGATAGCGACGACATCACCCTCGGATTGGCGCCGCTTTACGACATTCTGACAGCGAGCGGGTATCGCAGCAGTGCGGCCTTTACCAGTGTGTTTTCATACATGACCCAGTTGCGCGCAGCGCAAGCAGCCAACCAAAGCCAGATCGACCAATTACTTGCTGGCCAGCAGATCGTTAGCGGCACACAGCTTGACGCGTTTGGCGCCAACGAAACCAATAATGAAGGCGCCAGTAACGTGCTGCCGATCTACACGACGCTGGGGCTGGGCAGCAATGGCCCGATTTGTTCGGTCGATACATTTGGTACGCCGAACAAGCTGTCGAACTGGCGCTTCGGGCGCTTCAACGTGAGTACCTCTGGTAGCTATACCTTTACGCTTACCGGTGCGAGCGACCCTGACTTCATCGTAGATCGCCTAGGCCAGCGAGTGGCAACCGGCTTCAGTGGCCAGGCGGATAGCGAGTCCGTCACCGTGGCGCTAAACCCCGGCGAGCATGTTCTCGCCATGTCTGCGTTTGCAAACACCGGTGGCGGCTCACCCGGTCAGTTTTGCCTGACCATGAATATTGAGGTGGACTGATGCGTCACATTTGTCTTTTCGCGTTGGTCGCCCTCAGCTTGGCAACAGCCACGGCGGCACTAGCCAAACCAGGCGCGCCAGTCGCATTGCAGCCCGGTACGCTAAACGTTCAGCCGCACAGCCAATTGCAGGCGCAGGTGGCTATTTTGGTGCGACAGCATGTGGATACGCTGCGTGTCAGCGTGCTGCCACCCGATGGCCTGCGCAGTGTCAGTGGAGGGCTGGCCGGTGGTTTTGCCGCGGCCGCCGGCGAAGTGGTCGAAGTGCCGCTGCTTATCGAGGCCGGCGATGCCGGGCGGGGGTATGTCAATTTGCTGATAACCACGCAGCGCCGTGGGCGTCTTGAACACCGGGCGCTGGCTGTTCCGGTCGCAGTGGGTGCGGGCAAGTTGCAGTTGCGCCGCCAGGGCAAGCTACAGGCGGGAACGGATGGCTCGCCGGTTGTTGTGCTGCCCGTGCAAGAGACGATCCGCTAGCTGTCGTCGTCTGTCGCCGCCTCGGGCAAGCCAGCGAATATTTCCGCTGGCAACCCAACCTCAGTGCCGGGCAAGCGAATGCTGCGCCAAAGCACCACATCGAACAGCAGCGGGTTGTCGGCGTAGATCTCGCGTAGCGGCGCGATGTCAGCCGGATCGATAAACCCGTGTTTGGCGAGCGGCCGCAGCCAAACCAACCAATTGATCGCCGGCGTGGGCCACGCGCTGGACCAGCGGTAGCGCGTGTGCAGGGCGGTTTGTTGTAGCAGCAACATCAAACTGGCCGGACTGGCATCGCGCGTGGTCAGGCCGCCCAGCGCCAACCAAACATTGTCGTCATCACGCAGGGCTTGCAGGCAGGCGCGCAAGCTGTCGAGTTGCTGTGCGCCGCAATGCACCAGCACGAGCCTTTGCCCATCTGGCGCTTCATTCAGTTGTTCGCGCCACGCGCCGTCCGGGGCGCTGGCATCCAGCCACAGCGTGCCGGCGCCAGCATTGTTGCTAGCACGGGGCTGCCAGTTGGCATTTGCCGGCCAACGGTTCTTGGCAAAAGGCACGACAGCGCGTACGGGGTGGCCCAAAGCCACTTGGTTGCGAAACAGGCTGTGCCGCATGCTGCCTTGCGTGGCGTCATCGAACGCCGCGTGTTGCCATGGCGCGGGTAACGCGTCCCGCAGCCCCGGTTGGGGCCAAGCGGCAACGTCCACAAGCGGCGCAGGCAAACCGGCAAAGCTGCGCGCGATGAGCGCGTGGGCTTCTTGGCTGAAATGCTGCCGCGCCGTATCAGGCTGCGCGGCGCCTGGGTGGCCGAGCAAGTCGCCGCCGCACGCGCTCAGCAGCATGCTGCCTGCACTGGCAACCAACACCCGAATGCTTGTGCCCCATGTCCCCATGCCAACAGTGTAGGCGACCGCTGACCGACAGGCACCTGCTATCAAGACTCGGATACAATTACGGCCACGCGCCCGTAGCTCAGCTGGATAGAGTACTGCCCTCCGAAGGCAGGGGTCGCAGGTTCAAATCCTGCCGGGCGCGCCATTCGTTGCCGGATACAAGCGTAGCCAAAGTGGTTCAGGTCGCAGGTTACAGTGGCCACTCTTGGCCGTTGCCCTTCGTACTCGCAGCGCTCGTTCCGATTTGCTCCGGGCAAATAGGTCAAATCCTGCCGGGCGCACCAAATCTACCTATAGCATGAGCCGCAGCTACTCTATTGGCTCAGGTGCGTGCACAAGAGTCCAGGCTTAAGGTCGGTCAAGACGCTGGTCTTGAGTCAGTTTTTTGTCCTCGCGCAGGGTTTCGCCAAGATATTCTCGTGACGACTTAAAGTCTTGTTTTTCATGCGCTGAGCGGCAATCCCGCCACGCTCGAAACACAAACTCCAAAGGAGGAACAATGAACGCACTCGCTCGACCCATCGCCAGATTGCTTCCGCGCGGAGCTGCACTTCTCCTCGTCATGACGGGCCTGATGCAGGCTTGCTCGGCGCAATCGACGCCAGATGAGCACGTGCAGTTTGTGGGCGTTTCCACCGCTGCCTCGTATGTGCGGGATGGCATGACCGTGGTCGATGTCAGAACCGACGGCGAATGGGCCGACGGTCACCTTCAGGCGGCAGTGCACATGCCACTGTCCACGCTGGATACCACGCTCGCGGCGACCGACCTCGACCGCTCACAGCCGGTGTTGTTGCATTGCAAAGTCGGCGGTCGCGCGTCGCGGGCCAGCCGCGAATTTGCAGAGGCCGGCTTCTCCGACATCCGCGTCCTCAAGCCGGGCGGCTATGCGGAGCTGGTTGGTGCGGGCTTGCCGACCGAGACCGCACGTGAATAAGGCGCCTGCACGTTGAACTCGGCCAGCAAACCCACAGTATTCCTGGTCGGGGCCGGCCACGCCCACCTGCACATTGCCAGCCAGGCCAAGGCCTACGCCGAATTGGGCGCGCGGCTTGTGCTCATCGACCCCGGCCAGTTCTGGTACTCGGGCATGGCCACGGGGTTGCTGGGTGGCCGCTACGCGCCGGAAGACGATCAGATTGACCCCGGCGCGCTGATCCGCGGCGCCGGTGGCGAGTTCATTCAAGACCGGGTGGAGGCGATCGACGTTGCCGCCAAAACTCTGACACTCGGCTCCGGCGACAGCTTGCGCTATGACTGGCTGTCACTGAACGTTGGTAGCGAGGTGGACATTGGCGCACTGGAGCCGCCCGCGGCAGGCCCGAGCGTCTGGCCGGTCAAGCCCATTCCGCCGCTGTACCAGTTTAGGCTCAGTTTGGAACAGGCCATGCGCGACACCGGGCAGATGCCCGCCGTGGTCGTCGTCGGTGGCGGTGCGACCGGCAGCGAGCTGACCGCCAACTTGGCCGGCCTGGCAAGGCGCAACAATGTGGCGCCCAACATCACGTTGGTCACAAGCTCTGGGCGTTTATTGCCGGATGCACCTGCCGGCGCGTCGCGCGCGTTGGCACGTGTGCTGGCGGACTACCCGGTTGACGTGCGCCTGAGCATTCGCGCCCGGCGCATCACCGCGCGCGGCGTCGAACTGGACTCCGGCGAGTGCCTGGCCTGCGATCACGTATTGGCCGCCGTTGGCCTGCAGGCCAAGGCCTTGACCCGGCAATTGGGCTTGACGGCCAGCCGGGCTGGGTTGCGCGTCAACGCCTGCATGCAATCGGTGGACGACCCCAGCGTCTTCGCCGCCGGTGACTGCGCCGACTTCGCGCCGCGAGATTTACCCAAGCTGGGCGTGTTTGGCGTCAAGGCTGCCGAGGTGATTCACCAAAACCTGATAGCCAGCCTGTGCGGGCAGCCGCTAAAAGCTTACAAGCCACAACGCATCTGGCTCGCCATCCTGAACCTGGGTGATGGGCGTGGCCTGCTGACCTGGTGGCGGCTCTGGTGGCTGGGGCGCGTCGCCGATCGCCTCAAGGACTGGATTGATCGGCGGTTCATGAGTCGCTACAGCAACAAATAAAAACCCCATCTCATAAAAACAATTGTTTTTCATATAGACCGACCGACCGAGCGTGACTGGACCGGACGCGTTGCGCTTTCGTCGGCAAGCGCGCCCCGCGGTGACGAGATCGCACGTACTCTCGGCACGCCAACGAGAAAAGTAAAAATGAAGTAATCTCCGCGAGTCGGAGACTACCTCCAATTTGGCGCAGGGACGGGCACCATCGTGAACGCGGAGCAAGAAACAGACGCGCTGCGCGTGCTCGTCATCGAGGACAACCCCGACGACCTGCGTGTGGTGCGCCGCTTGTTGCAACGTGATGTAAAGGCACCTGTGCAAATCACTGAGTGCAGTCGTTTTGCCGATGCGACGGATGCCTTGGACGGCAGCTTCGATGTGTGTTTGCTGGACTACGAGCTCGGCGGCTACACGGCTTTGGACTTGCTCCGCCACATGCGTGCTGATCGACTATCCGGCCCAGTGATTCTGCTCACTGGCCACGACGACGCCGATGTGGACAAGGCTGCGCTGGACCTGGGCGCGGCTGATTTCTTGCCCAAAACCGGGATGACTGAAGGCGGCCTGCGCCGTGCCATGCGTTACGCCAAGCGCCAGTTCGACGACCAGCGCCGGCTGCGCTACATGGCCAAGCACGACCAGCTCACCGGGTTGCTCAATCGGCATACTTTTCTCGATGAGTTGCAGGCATGGCTGACATCGCCCTTGCTCAACACGGGTTCGGTGTACTTGTTGTATGTCGATCTGGATGGCTTCAAGGCCATCAACGATGCCTGGGGCCACGACGTTGGCGATCGGGCCCTGCAACACGCCGCCGATAGTCTCACCCGCGCAGTGCGCAAGTCGGACCTGGTGGGGCGGTATGGCGGCGATGAATTGATTGCTGCCGTGGGCCATGTGCGCGACCAAAGTGTCGCAGATGTGCTCAACAAGGTTCTGCAACAGTTGCGCCAACCGCTGCAGCTAGACGAGCAGCAGATCATCGTTACCGCCTCGGTGGGCGTGGCGCGTGCCAGCGAGGCCTCGAAGTCTGCAGACGAATTGGTGCGCCTTGCCGACCACGCCATGTTTGCCGCCAAGCAAGCCGGGCGCGACACGTGGAGTTTCTACGCCGCCGATACCCCGCAATTGCCTCGCAAGCGCGCGGCGATGGAAGCCGAGCTACGCAACGCACTGGCTGATGGTGGGCTGCACTTGCAGTTCGAGTCGCATGTCGATTGCGCCACCGGGCGCATCATCGGCGCCGAAGCGTTGGCGCGTTGGAATCATCCGGAGCGCGGCGCCATTGCACCATCAGAGTTCGTGCCGCTGGCCACCGAGAGCGGTTTGTTGCGGCCGTTCGGGCAATGGAGCCTGGACAGTTCGCTGCAAGCGCTGGCGCAATGGATCGGCAGCCTGCCCGACGATTTCCGGCTCAGTGTCAACATCGCTCCAGCACAGTTTCTGGACACGCGGTTTCCGGATGACCTGCAGCAGGCTTTGGAGAGCTTCGGCGTGCCGGGGCAGTACCTGCGGTTGGAAATTACCGAGGACGCGCTGCTGACTGAGCGGGGCAACATGCGCCAGCGGCTCAATGCCGTGCGCGATCTTGGCGTCAGCCTGGCGCTGGACGACTTCGGTACGGGCCACAGTTCGCTGTCGCAAATTGCCGCACTGCCCATCGACACGCTGAAAATCGATACCAGCTTTGTCACCGGCATGATCGACGACCCGCGGTCCGCGGCGCTTGTGCGCGCAATCTTGTCGCTGGGTGACGAGATGGCGCTCACGGTGATTGCCGAAGGTGTGGAAACTCCCGAATTGGCGGCTGCACTTGAACAGGCGGGCTGTACGGTCTGTCAGGGTTATCTGTATCCACGCGGTAATGAACACACGTTCTTGCAGGCGTTGGAGCAACAAGCTCGGGGCTCGTGAGCGACACCGGCCCACAAGCCAACGCGCAGCAGCTCAATGACTGGCTGGTGGCCGGCCTCGAAGCCGCGCAAAGCCTGGTGTTCGAGGTCAACCCCTTGACCCAAACCGGTGCATTTGTTGGCGACATTCGCAAGCTGGTGGGCGACGGCCCTGGCGCTGAGATGGGCGTGTTCGAGGCCTTGAGCACCTATATGCACCCTGACGATCAGGTTTGGGTGGTCGAGGACTTACACAAAGCAACAGTGCCCGGCGCAAAGCTGGACGTCACCTACCGCGTGGCACACCCGCGCACGGGCGAGCAGCAATGGTTTCGGTCCACGGGCAAGGCCGAGGCCGATGCCGACGGCAAGTTCGCGCGCATTGTTGGTGTCATCCGCAATGTCACCAGCGAGCAACGTGCGCGGCAGGCCAACGCTGCGTTGCGTGAGCGCTTTGAATCAGCGGTACTGGCCGCCAATGTTGGTACCTTCACACTGTGGCCGGGCACCGGGCGTATGGAGTTTGACGACCAAGCCGCCCGCTCCATGCAGATTGACGCCCCGGAACGTGACTGGCCGGTGGAGCGGATGCTCCAGCGCATCGCCGCCGAAGATTTCGAGCACGCCAGCCAGGCATTGATGGCCGTTGCTGCCGATGGCGTCAGCCGCGAGTCGCGCTTCAGGCTTGCTGGTTCTGAAGACAATCCACGCTGGATGATGGCGCGCGCACGCGGCAGCCAGATGCGCGACGGCGTCTGCGAGCGCGTGTCGGGCACGGTGTGGGATGTCACTGACCTTGTGCGCGAACGGGCTGAAGCCGCGCGTGTGAAAGCATTGCTGGAAGAGGCGCTGAAGGCGACCGGTAGTGTGGCGTTCGAATTCGACCCAGCAACCAATAGTGCGGAATTCATCGGCGATATTCGGCAACGCCTTGGCTTGGACGCGCAGGGCAGCGTGCCGAGCTTTGAGGAAACCACCCAGTACGTCTTGCCCGAAGATTTGCCGGGCTTTTTGGCCGCCATGCAAGGCGCCTGCGTGCCCGGCGGCACGCTGGATTTTCAGTTCGCTCATCGGCATGTGGCTAGCGGTGAAACACGCTGGGCGCGCGTCATGGGCGGCTCCGAACTGGACGACAACGGCCAGTTCCGTGCGCTGGTGGGCATCATCCGAGATGTCACGCAGGAAGTGTTGGCCGAGCGGGCGTACCGCGAGCTGGATTCGCGCTTTCACATGGCCATGCAGGCTGCGGGCATTGGCACCTGGACCTACGAGGTTGATAGCGGCAAATTGTTTGTTGACGAGCGGCTGGCCGAGGTTGGCGGCTTTGACGTTGACGCCTTGGGCGGCAATCTTGATGAATTCATGGCGCTGGTGGCCGAGCACGACCAGGCGCGTGTCAACGGCGAACTAGCTGCGCTGATCGAGGATGGGAAAAGCCGCGACATACGTTTCGAACGCGTACGCGAAGATGGTGAACCGGCGTGGTTCCACGCACGCATCAATGCTGCCGAGACCATCGATGGTCAGGTCAAGCAAGTCTCGGGCGCCACCTGGGACATCACCAAGCTGGTGCGCGCCGAGCAAACCGAGGCTTTGTTCCGCGAGCGCCATAACCTTGCACTGCAATCCGCTAAGGTGGGTTGCTGGTATTGGGACGGCGTAAGCGACGAATTCGAGATCGATCCCTGGACCGAAACCTTGCTGGGTTTTGCGCCCGGCGAGATGACGCTGACGATGGAGGGTTTCCTGGGCGCGATCTACCCCGAAGACCGGGCGCGTATGGCCGAGGCTGTGGCGACGATTCTGGCCGAGCGCGATGCTTTCGAAGAAATCTATCGCGTGCAGAACAATTTCGACGCGCCGCACTGGATGCGCTCATACGGCAAGGTTTTTCGTGATGCATCCGGTGCCGTCAAAGGCCTGAGTGGCGTGCTGATCGATGTAACCACTGAGGTCGAGCTGCGCCACGCGCTGGAGCGCAGCAACGCCGAGCTGGACGACTTTGCGCACATTGCCAGCCATGACCTGCGCGAGCCGCTGCGCGGGCTGCACAACTACGCCAGCTTTTTGCAGGAAGATTACGGCGACGTGATTGATGGCGAGGGCAAGCACATGCTGGGCTCGCTGGGGCGGCTGGCGCAGCGGCTGGAGGATTTGATCAACGACCTGCAGAGCTACTCGCGCCTGGGCCGCAGCGAGTTGAACATCAAACCTATACCGTTGGCCGATATTGTCGATGACGTGTTGGGCACCATGGAATTTTCGCTGGACGAGGCAGGGGTCGCGCTGACCACAGGCGCCGACTTGCCCACAGTGGTGTGCGACCGCACCCGCATTGGCGAAGTGCTGCGCAACCTGGTTACCAACGCCATCAAATACAACGACAAGGACGACAAGACAATTGAGATCGGCTTCGAGGCCGGGCAGCAGGCTGTGTTCGTCCGAGACAATGGTATCGGCATTGCGCCGGAACATGCCGACCGGGTGTTCGCGATGTTCAAGCGCCTGCATACGCGCGAAGCCTTTAGCGGCGGTACTGGCGCCGGACTGACGCTGACCAAGCGTATGGTCGAGCGCCACGGTGGTCGCATCTGGTTCGAATCGGAGCCGGGCAGCGGCACCACCTTTTATTTCACCTTGGGAGCGGGTGCGCATGAATGACCACACACACAGCATTCTCATCGTCGAGGACAGCCCCGACGATTTCTATGCTGCCCAGCGCGGCTTGAAAAAAGCCGGCTTGGCCAATGCCTTGGTGCGTGCCGAAACCGGTGAGCAGGCGCTGGCCTACTTGGACGATGCGGTCGCCGGCCGCAACGGCGCGCGCGAGCCCGACTTGATCCTGCTTGATCTCAACTTGCCCGGCATCGACGGCGTTGATGTGCTCAAGGCGGTCAAGGCCAAAGATGCCATCAAGACCATCCCGGTGATCGTGCTCACGACCTCGGAAGATCCAATCGACATCGAGGCCGCTTACACCCACGGCGCCAGCTCTTACGTGCGCAAGCCTGTTGACCTAGACGGCTTTATGGCCGCACTGGCAAGGCTCAAGGACTACTGGTTCGAAGTGGTGCTGCTGCCGGGCAAGCGCAACGAACACTGAGCCCGCAGCGCTGCATAGCGGCCCGTCGGATGTTGCTCAGGCTGTTGCCTGCTGTGCCGTGCCAAGAACCGACTCGGCGCTGCCACGCACCGGCAAAAAACGCCCGAAGCCAGTCTGCTTGCCTAGTTCCGGCGCCAAGCCATCATCTTTGGTGTAGGCCACACGGCCGTTGATCAGCACGGCATCGACGGCGTTGTCGTTGCGGTTGACCAGGCGTGTCATGCCAAAGGCGGGGAACTCGGCATCCTCCATTTCGAACACCTCGGGGCCCAGACCTTCTGGGTTGACGATGACCACGTCGGCTCGGTCGCCCTGGCGGATGTAACCGGCGTCAATGTCGTACCAGTCGGCCAGTTCGCCGGTCAGGCGGTGGATGGTCTGGCCCGGCGTTAGCACCGGCTGGCCCTCCAGCTCGGCGTCGCGCATGTACTTGAGCATGCACAGCGGGAAGTTGTACGAGGCCATGTTCTCCAGGTGGGCGCCACTGTCGGCAAAGCCCACGTGCACCTGCTTGTTCTTGCAGAGCTTGCGCATCACGTGGGTGCGCTCGCCGGCGAACTGCACGCCCCAGCGCAGCGCATCCTTGTGCTCCAGCGCCAGGTCCAGAAAGGCGTCGATGGCGTCTTTGCCCTGTTCGCGGCCGATCTCGGAGAAGTTCTTGCCCACCAGTGACTGGTCCGGGCATTTCACCACCCAGGCATCGGCGAACTCTCGGTGCCACAGGCCGGCGCTGAGCATGGCTTTCATGTTGCGGCGCATGATGTCGCGGAAACCGGGTTTGGCCGCCTCGGCGTACATGTCCTCGGGGTTTTTTACGTCGCGCAGGATGCGTGCATCAGCCAGTTCGCCGAAAGAGTTGAAGTCCAGGCCGTAGGCATAGATGACAAACGGCGCGGGCAAGAACTGCCAGCGCAGGTTGGCGCGCAGAAAGGTGTTGGCCATCCAGCCGCCCAGCGGGCCAAGGACGTGCAGCCGCGGCATGGACTTGAGGTCGAGCACGGTCAGCAGGGTCATCTTCAGTGTCTTGCGAAACCAGCCCATGGCCGACAGGAAGAAGGCAACGATATTGATCTTGCCGATGGCGTCTGGCGCACTTTGCAGGATGCGGCCGCGGCGGCGCAGGATGCTGTGCAGGCGGCGGTATTCGCTCCAGCGCGCGAATGTGCTGGGCAGTGGCGCCGCCCAGGCGCGGTCGCCGTCCATGCGGTCGAGCTTGGTGGTCATGGTCGAAAGGCCGGCGAAGCCTTCATCCAGCGCTTCGTGCAGCATGCCTTCCATGGCCTGCATTTCATCGGCTGTGGGTTTGACCTTGCTCACCGAGCGCTTCAGGCCCATGGCGCGCACGCGGATGTCGGAATGGCCAATGAAGGGCACCAGGTTCGGGCCCAGCGGGTGGCCCTCGAAAAAGCTGCGGAACTCGGCCGGGCTACGCCACGATTTCATCTTTTCCAGTAGCGGCAGCACTTGATCGCGCGGCACGGCTTCGACGCGGGTGAACAGGTCGGAGCAGTCCTCGGGCTCGGCGCAAACCATGGAGATTGAGCAGATGCCGGTCATCACCGTGGTCACGCCGTGGCGCACCGATTCGGCCAGCTCTGGCGCGGCGATGATCTCGGCGTCGTAGTGCGAATGCGGCTCGATGAAACCGGGGCAAACCCAGCGGCCCTTGGCGTCAATGATGCGGGTGCTGTCCGATGCTTCCAGCGGAAGCTCGCTGACGGCCGCAACCCGGCCACCGACAATACCGATCTCGCGCGCCGCGCCATCGGCGCCGCTGCCGTCAAAGTAGATGCCGTTGCGAATGATGATGTCGAAGTGCTGCATGGCGGGCTCCGCGTGCCTGTGAATCTTTGAGGCGTTTAGTGTGCCGTGTTCGGCTGGCCATGCCGTTGTGCAGGTGCCTCAAGCTGTTGTGAGCATGCCTCATTCGCCTTGATTCCGCCTCATTCTGCTGCCGGAACGCCTGATTCCGCGTGTATATTGCGGGCTGTTCGCGGCAGAAGGTTCTTGGGGCATGACCGCCATCGATCAGATCCAACTCAATTTCAATCCGGCCACGCTGGCGCTCATCAACTGGATGCTGGCGATTGTCATGTTTGGCGTGGCGCTGGATCTGCGCGTGGCCGACTTTCGCCGCGTGCTGGTGGCGCCGCGCGCACCGCTGATTGGCCTGGGTTGCCAGTTTTTGATCATGCCGGCGGTGGCCACCGGGCTGGTGGTGTTGCTGCAGCCACCGCCGAGCATGGCGCTGGGCATCATCCTGGTGTCGGCCTGCCCGGGTGGCAATGTGTCGAACTTTCTCACCAGTTTTGCCAAAGGCAGTGCGGCGGTGTCGGTGACCATGTCGGCCATTTCGACCATGGCCGCCATTGTGATGACGCCGCTGAACTTCACCCTGTGGGGGCAGATCAACCCCTTCACCCGCGAGTTGGTGCGCAGCATTGCCATCACGCCGCTAGACATTGTCAGCACCGTGTTCACCATCCTCGTGCTGCCCACCGTGGTTGGCATGTTCGTGGTGGCGCGCTGGCCGGGATTCGCCGCCCGGCTGCTCAAGCCCATGCAAGTCTTCTCGCTGCTGGTGTTGGCGGCGTTTGTCGCCGGTGCGCTGCATGCCAATTTCGATTATTTCCTCGACTACGTGGGCCAGGCGTTCTGGATTGTGCTGGTCGTCAATGCCTGTGGCTTGCTGCTTGGCTATTGGCTGGCACGCGGCGGGCGGGTGAGCAGCCAAGACGCGCGCGCAGTGAGTTTCGAGACCGGCATTCAGAATTCGGGTTTTGGCCTGGTGCTGGTGTTCCAATATTTTGCCGGCTTGGGCGGCATGGCTATTGTCGTGGCCTGGTGGGGCGTGTGGCATTTGATTTCGGGCACGGCGCTGGCGGCGTGGTGGTCGCGCAGATCGGTCAAGACCTCGCCTGCGCCGGCGTGAGCCCTGTCCAGCGCTTGTAAGCATGGTGAAAGGCTGCGGTGTCGCCGTAACCCAGCGAGAACGCAACCTCGCCAATACTCAGGCCGGGGTCGGCGAGCAATTGGTCAGCCAGGGTATGGCGCACGCCATCGACCAAGGCTTGATAGCCCGTGTCGGCGGCTGCAAGTTTTCGCTGCAGGGTCGCCCGGCTCATGGCGCAGTGCTCGGCGGCGCTGGTCAGCGTCGGGATTTGGCCGGGCAGGGCGCTGCGGATGAAACCTTCCACTTGGGCAACGATGTTGGCGTGCGGATGGAGTTGTTGTAGCTGCCGATCGGCCTGATCGCTGAGCAAGTTGCGCAGCGCCGTATCGGCAGTAGGCACGGGGTGGTCCAGCAGTTTGGCGTCAAAATGCAGGGCGTTGCGCGGCTGGCCGAAGCGAAGCGTGGCAGTGCCAAAGTGCAGCGCATAGGCGTCCAACACAGCCGCCGCAGGCTCATCATGGCGGCAATCGACACCCAGCAAATAGTGCCGGCCGCGCTGCTCGCCGCCGGTCAGGCTGCCCGACAGGCGCAGCAGCAGCGCAAACAAATAATCCACCAGCGGCCTGGCGGCTTCCGGGGCTACGGTCGGGTCGCGGCGCAGGGCCACCGTTGCGCGGTCTCGTTGTTTGGCGATGCGTAGCAATTCCTGGTCATGCACGAGCAGCCAATAGCGCTGTAGTTGCGCCCACGCCTGGCCAACGGTTGCGCAGTTTTGCAACACATGGCCCAACACGCCCAGATGGGCTGGGCTGCTGCAGAATCCCGCGGTCAGGCAAAACGTCGGATCGCCCGATGCGGCATTGGCGGCTGCGCAGAAGCGCATGAACGCCGATTCGTCGATCCGGGCAATTCCGTTGCAATCAATCACATCGTCCGGAATGCCCGATTGGGCGAGCAAAGCAGCCGCGCCCACGCCACGCTCGTCGAGCAACTGCAAAAGCGGTTGGAGGATACGGGCGGCCACAGTGCGCATCACGGCAGGCTGGCAGCAACTGCCGCTGTGGGCAAGTGCGTCGCTATACTGCTAAGCATGAGTGAGACACCCACAACTCCGAACTACCAAAGTGGCTTTGGCAATACATTCGACAGTGAAGCCGTGGCCGGCGCGCTGCCACAGGGCCAATTCAACCCGCAGCGCCCACCGCTGGGTTTGTATGCCGAGCAGTTTTCGACCACGGCGTTTACCGCGCCGCGCGCCGACAACCGCCGCACGTGGTTTTACCGTATCCGGCCCAGTGTCACGCAGGGCGACTTCCGGCCGCTGGATCATTCGCGCTTGCTCACCGCGCCGCTGGCCGACAAGCCGCCGCCGAATGTGTTGCGCTGGAGCCCATTTGCCATCCCCGACCGTGCGCAAGATTTTGTCGATGGCCTGGTGACTCTGGCCGCCAATGGCAACGCGCAAACGCAGCATGGCATTGGCATCCACATGTATCTGGCCAACCGCTCGATGCAGCAGCGGGTGTTCTACAGCGCCGACGGCGAGTTGCTTTTGGTGCCGCAGCACGGCGGCCTGCGGCTGCGTACCGAATGCGGCGTTTTGCATGCCGCACCGGGGGAGATTGCGGTGGTTCCGCGTGGCATGCGTTTCGCCGTCGAGTTGCTGGACGACACCGCGCGCGGCTATGTGTGCGAAAACTACGGCCATCCGCTGGTGTTGCCCGAGCGCGGGCCCATCGGCGCCAATGGCTTGGCCAACGAGCGCGATTTTCTGGCGCCTGTGGCGGCCTACGAAGATAGCGATGCGCCTTGGCAGATCGTTGCCAAGTTCTGCGGCGGCCTGCATGTGGCCGATATCGATCATTGTCCGTTGGACGTAGTGGCCTGGACTGGAAACTCGGTGCCATACAAGTACGACCTGGCGCGCTTCAACACCATGGGCAGCATCAGTTTTGACCACCCGGACCCGTCGATCTTCACCGTGCTGACCTCGCCGTCGGCGACACCGGGCACGGCCAATGTCGATTTCGTCATCTTCCCGCCGCGCTGGCTGGTGGCCGAGGGCACTTTCCGCCCGCCGTGGTTCCACCGCAATGTCATGAGTGAGTTCATGGGCCTGATCCACGGCCAGTACGACGCCAAGGAAGCCGGCTTCGAACCCGGCGGCGCCAGCCTGCACAATTGCTTTTCGCCGCATGGCCCCGAGGCCGCGGTGGTCGAAAAGGCGGAGGCCAGCGACCTGGCGCCGCAAAAACTTGATCACACTTTGGCGTTCATGTTCGAGTCGCGCTACGTCATCGCGCCCACGCGCTGGGCGCTGGAAAGCGCGGCGCGCCAAGCCGGCTACATCGACTGCTGGGATGGCCTGCAGCGGCGCTTTGACGCCACTCAGGCGGCCAATTAGTCGGCCCGAAGCGGGGTAGAATTTACCCTTGCCGCTTAACCGGATCAGCCGTAGGCTGAACTCTGGATTTAACTGACTGACGCCAAGACGCCTGCCCACAGGCGCGACGGAGGAGCCCCGTGGCCTTGAACCAGAACCTTATTCCCCGAGTTGCCGCTTTAGCAGGCAGCATGATTTTGGCCGCGTGCGGCAATAGCAGCGCACCGTCCGGGCAGGTGGTGACCACCCCTGACCCCGGCGACAATCCAACCGGCGCACTGGGCAAGTTCGACCTGTTCAACCAGTGCTGGGTGATGCGCGCCGACGGCGACTACGTAGTGCGTGACGGCGACAGCTTCGTGGCCAATGGCGCCAGCGCCGACGAGGCCGAGAAGTTCTACATGCGCGCTGCCAATTTGGCGCGTTACTTGTTCTACACACCCGACGAGCAGTTGATGACTGCCAGCGGCGAGGCTGTGAGCATCGTGCCGCAGTCGGTGCCTGAAGATGGCTCCGACTGGACCTTCACCGAGGCCGGCGAGGTGCTCAACGCCGCCACCCTGGGCGGCACGCTGGCCGTTGGTGATGGCGATGCCCTGGTGCTTGCCGCGACGCCTGCAGCACTGGAGTTCGAGCCTGCCACTGGCTGCGCCGAATACCCGGAAATGCCAGTGGCCGTGACCGGCCAGACCTTTACCGGCAATGTGAACGAGCCTGCGCTGGGCTTTGCTGAGGTGCACACGCACATGGCCATGGGCAGCGAAATGTCGGACGGCAGCGAAGATGCCGGCCCGTCTGCAGGCGGCGTGCAGTATGGCCAGGCAGTGAATCGCTTTGGTGTAACCGAGGCGCTGAAAGATTGCGCCATGTTGCACGGTGAGAATGGACAAACCGATCCCGAGGCCACGCTGATCGACATGGAGCCGGGCCGCACACATAGCACCGAGGGCTGGCCAAGTTTCATTGATTGGCCGTTCCATAACTCGCAGTTCCACCAGCAAATGTATTGGCGCTGGGTACAGCGTGCGTGGATGTCGGGCCTGCGCCTGATGACCATCCACGGCACCAATATTGAGGCGCTGTGCGAGGTAGCGCAGGCCACGGCGCCTTCACGTGGTCAGTTGGATGTGGAATGCCGCGACATGCCGCTGGGCGTGTCGCAGGTGGAATACCTGTACGACATTCAGGACTACATCGACGCTCAGTTCGGCGGGCCGGGTGAGGGTTTTTATCGAATCGTCCGCAGCCCAGCCGAAGCGCGGCAAGTGATCGCCGACGGTAAGATGGCCGTGATCCCAGGCTTGGAATTTTCCAACGTGTTTGGCTGCAACGTCACCTTCAATCCCGACGGCAGCGAAACCCGCGCCTGCACCAAAGAGCAGATCGATGCCGAGATCGACCGGGCCTGGGACTTAGGCGTGCGGCAGATCTTTCCGTATCACGATGTTGATAGTGCACTTGGTGGTGCCGGGCTGTTCAGCGAGATCCTGAACTTCGTCAACTTCAACGGCACGCAGCGGTTTTGGGAAACTTATGAGTGCCCCGACAGCGGCAACGGCGATAGTTATTTTTATGACGCCGGCTTCGAGGCCTCGTCCGGTGCTGTGCTGGGCATGGACCCGATATCGCAGGCATTGCTTGATGGGACAAATGGCCAAACGCCGCTGTATGGCCCCGGCCGCCAATGCAATGCGCGTGACGTGACCGACCTAGGCATCTACGCCATCGACAAGCTCATGAAAAAGGGCTTTGTCATCGACATCGACCACGCCGAACTGCGCAGCAAGCAAATCATGCTCGACTACACGGCGACCACCGAGCCGGATTACCCGATGGTGTCGGGCCACGGCGCACAGGGCGGCTTGACCAACTTGCAGGCGCAACAGCTCATCCGCCAGGGCGGCATCATTTATCCCATCAACCAGAACGGCAAAGGCCACGTGGACTTTTTGGACCGCCTGCGCGTGCAGTGGGACGCCTCCGGAACCGCGCGCGAGTTTTCCGTCGGTTATGGCGCCGATGCCAATGGCCTGCGTGACTTGCCCGGCGCACGTGGTTTGGCGCGCATCATGGAAACCGGGCCCGTTGCTTACCCCTTCCGCATGTTTGATGGCCCAGGTTGGGGCCCGCAGTTTGCCAACGTGGCCCCCATCACAGTCGATATGCTCACCGTGCCTGTTGATGGCGGCAAGATGTGGGATGTGAATGAGGCCGGCATGTTCCACTACGGCATGATTGCCGACATCGTCGAAGAGATCCGTCTTGAAGGCGGGCAGGACGCGCTGGACACCTTGTACAGCTCGGCCGAAACCTACTTGCGCATGTGGGAGCAAACCCTGGAGGCCTCGGCCAACGCACAAACCCTGCCCACGCCTGACGAGGTGCCGCGCTAGCGTGTAGGGAAGGGATACTCGGCCATCAATCCCCTCACCCCGCGCTACGCGCCGCGTCCTGCTGCGCACGCCTCTCCCTCAGGGAGAGGGGGCTCTATTTCCTTCTCCCGCTTGCGGGGGAAGGTGTCCAAAGGGCGGATGGGGGTGAACTGCGCCAGCAGTGAACGCCCGCCATGGATGGTGGGCCGGACGGCGGTAGGGGCTTGGAGGGCAGGAAGCCCGACAAGTGCCAGCCGCCAAAGCGCTGCCAGCGCGCGAACCCGCCTGCGCAGGCTGGCCGTGGCAACAGCCGCGCTAGCCGGCTTTAACGCTGATTCGGCGGCCGCCCACGGTTTCGGCGCGCTGTACAACCTGCCAGTGCCGTTTTGGCTGTATGGCTGGGGTGCCGCGGCGGCGGTCATCGTGTCGTTCATGGTGGCTTGCCTGTTCCTGACCGGCTCCGGCGCCAGCAAGCCGCCGCGCCAATTTGACCCGAGCGATTCTGCCGTGGCCCGCGCGCTGCGGCGTGTCCGCCCAGGGTTGCAGTTGCTGGCCGTGGGCTTGCTGTTGCTGTGCATCGCCACCGGCTATTGGGGCAGCCGCGACCCCATGCGCAACTTCAGCATGCCGTTTTTCTGGATCATTTTCGTGCTGCTGGTGCCGTACCTCACGGTGTTGTTCGGCAACTTTTATGCGGCGGCCAACCCGTGGCAGGCGCTGGCGGCAGGTGTAGGGCGAATCTGGCGCGGCTACTTGCGTGGTCGGCTGGCATATCCGGCCTGGCTGGGCGATTGGCCGGCACTGGCTTTGTACATGGGCTTCATTTGGTTTGAGCTGCTAGGCCACGGCCGGCCAGCGGATTTGGCCCAATGGCTCGCGGCTTACACGGCGCTGAATTTGGCAGGCGTGTGGCTGGTAGGCGCCGCGGCCTGGTTTCGCCACTGCGAAATCTTTGCCGTATTTTTGCGTCTGCTTGGCGTGCTGTCGCCGCTGCAAATTGTGCCGGGCTCGCCCGGCCAACCTGGAGCGCTGCGGCTACGCTGGCCACTGGCCGGCCTGCTCATCGAGCGTCCACAGCACATCAGCACCGTGGCCTTTGCCCTGGCGATGTTATCGACTACAGCATTTGATGGCCTCAAGGCCACGCAGTGGTGGGTGAGCCTGTTCTGGGGCGACCCCACCGGCTGGCTGACGCAATGGGCCGGCGCAGAGCCCATCCGCGCCATTCCCCAGGTGCAGCCGCTCTATAAAGCGTGGTGCACTTTCTGGTTGCTGGTCTCGCCGTTCATTTATCTGGCGCTGTATCTGTTCACCATTGCGCTGGCCAAGTTGCTGACGCAAACGCCGCGCAGCCTACGCCAACTGGCACTGGATTTTGGCTACACCCTGCTGCCCATCGCCGTGGTGTATCACCTCACTCACTACGCCACCTTGCTGCTCAGCCATGGCCTCAAAGTCATCAGCCTGGCGTCTGATCCGTTCGGGTGGCGGTGGGATTTGTTCGGCACCGCGATGCATTTCCGCGCCCCTATCCTGCCGGACATGGGCGTGGTGTGGCACAGCCAAGTGGGGCTGATTCTGGCCGGGCACATCGTCAGCATCTGGATGGCCCACCGCGTGGCACTCAATGTTTTCGCCAGCCGCCGCCAGGCCATGGTCAGCCAGTTGCCCATGTTGGTGTTGATGGTGGCATTCACCGTGGCCGGGTTGTGGATATTGGCGCAACCACTGACGGTGATGTTGTTGCGCTAGCAGCCTGCTAGCCAAGCTGCCAGACAACCATTTGCCTGCGCTCTGCGTCTGAACCTGTAACTGCCCACACACGAGGCAGTGACACCCCAGACATCGGAGAGACTCATGGCACGCCGTAAGATTACCCACAGCGCAACACTACTACTTGGATTGGCCACCGCGATGGCCGTGATGGCCGCATTGCCGGCGACGGCGTGTGATGACGCCAAGCCACGCAATGCCAGCGTGACCAAAGCCAGCCTAGTGCCCACACAAGCTCTTGTTGCGCTGCCGGTCGGGCAGCAGATCGCCGTGCAGGGCAATGCCGCGCTAGTGGAAATTCGCCAGCAGATCGAACTCGTGCCGATTGAAATTTCGGCGCCCACGGAGCGGACCGTAGCCTGGGCTGAACTCTAGTTGAGCGTAGCGTCAGCGGACTCAACAAGTCGGCAGCGAGCCCGAAGGGCCGGCGATTGACTCGGCGCTGCGATCTAGCGACTTTGCCTCAGGCGGGAACATGGGTAGCTAGGGGCGGACTCGACAAATAGGCAGGGAGCCGATTTGAACGAGCGCAGCGAGCCCGTAGGGTGAGGGCCAAGGATGGCCCGAAAACAAATGCGTCCGGAACGAATTTGAACGAGCGCAGCGAGCCCGTAGGGTGAGGGCCAAGGATGGCCCGAATAACCCCGACCCGAAGGGGCGGCGGTTTGCTCGGCGCTGCATTCGCAGGTGAACGCTCGGAACTGGAGAAGTGGTAGCTAGGGGCGGACTATTCAGGCCCAGAGTAAAATTCATTAAAATCAACAGCTTATAAGGCCTGTGAGATTTGGATTACACCACTGAGTTGCACCACTTTGCAAGTTCGGTTGGCTTTGGCGGCGCGTGCCAGTGCCTGACTGCTCAGTGCGCTCTTACCGAATACATGTGGAACTATGTGCAGTACAACGCGGTCAAATACTTCAGTCCGTTAGCTCAGTTGGATAGAGCCGCTCTTTGACGAAGGGCGAGGTCGTGGGTTCAAGTCCCACACGGAATTAAGAGCATTGCTCCGAATTAAGAGGCTAGCGCCTCTTTTTTCGTTTTGGACATGCGTGGCATCTTTAGTCAGTCCTCGTCCGCTCCATACTGAAACACGAAGTTATCTCGAACATGTTCATTCGTGGTTTTAAGAAGGGGTGTCCCGGCAAACTTTTCGGGGAGCGGTGAGTCATCGCCACGGAAGTGCTCTATGACCTCTTCAATGTGGGCGTACAGCGCATGAAAAGTGTCGGCGATTTCTGCAGCCTGAGGGGCTTCCAATTTTCCGCGGCGGGCAATGAATTTCCCCTGCGCTTTGTAAGCATTTATGTAACCGCCGATGTGTACATCTTCTCCGGGAGGGCGGGGTCCAATTCCTTCTTCGCCATGCTGTGTTCTAGCTGACTTCCAAGCATATAACTCAGTATTGAACCTCGAATACCATCCACCGAACGCGTGAACAACGAGGTTCCGGTCTGCCTGAAGTTGTCCAAATGTTGACGCAATCCCGAGTATCACACCCTTTGAAGGTTCATCCAGAAACTCTGTTGCAATCGTCCTAAGTGATTCTTGGATTGACCTATTGCCATTGTGAGTGGCGAGGATATGTGATTTCAATGTGTTTCCGGCCAACACTCCGAGTAGAATTTTTACCGCAGTTTCCACTCTATTCCAGTTGTATATCAGTCGCCCCACCTGCGTAAATACGGGGTCAAGTCCTTTTGGCGGCGGTGGATGTCGTGTGCCCATTGACTGAATTATGCTCTGACGATCTTCGCAAGCTCAATTATGCAGGGACACTTTATCGCTATGTCTGGAGATGAAGGGCAATTTGGGCTGACTAACTACTACGGTTGCCAAAAGTAATTCGTGTGAATCGATTATAAAACTATGGTCACGGGTGCCCAAAAATAAAGCCGGACGCGCGCAGGCTAACCGTGTAGCTTGGCTGAATGTGCGGAGGCTTTGAGCAACACGTGAGGCGAATGCAGTTGTGGGTCGGCGATATCCCGCGGTGGCGCGATGCGTCTGAGATTGAATACAACCTAAGGCCCACGATGACGGTCGGTACTATCGGCGCTGAGGGCTACAAGGCTCGGAGTTGGTCGTTAATCCCTAAATGGGCCAAGGAGCCAAAGCTTCGCTACTCGACCTTCAACGCACGGGGCGAGACCCTAGCCGAGAAGAACACCTTCCGTGGGGCTTGCGGGGTCTCCTGAGGAGGCGGGCACGCAACTCAAGCCCACTTTGCCAACAACGCCATTGACTATTGCCGCCGTTAAGTCTCCAAGGGTTGCTGACCGCGTCGTTTCAGATGGGGATGTCACCAGCATAGTAAAATTACGGTGACACGTTACCGATTACACCATTAATCCAACGCAGCAAGTTCGTTGCATATAGTCCAGCATTTACGAATCTCCACCCCGTAAGATTTAACGGCGACGTGTTGTTGAGGAAAGTAGTGTAAATGGTAATGTGTCACCGTAATCCTCGTAATCCTGTCACCGTAATCCCCGCACTGCTGGGCCTGACTGCACCGGAGATGACCGCGCTGCTCGGTGGCCTGCGCGTGCCGGATGCCAACACCGGTGGCAGCCGTCACGGTGTGCTGACCGACCAACCCGGTGTCCTGAGCAACGACTTCTTCGTCGTGCTGCTGGACATGTCCTACAAATGGGTCAGGTCGGATAGGCAGGCCGGCATCTATGAAGGCCGGGACCGGGCAAGCGGGAACACCCGCTGGACCGCGACGCCGATCGACCTGATGTTCGGTTCCAGTGCCGAGCTGCGTGCCATCGCCGAGGTCTACGCCGAGCGCGGCGGTCAGCAGAAGTTCGTCAGGGACTTCGTGGCGGCCTGGACCAAGGTCATGACGGCGGACCGCTTCGACCTGAGCTGAGCATCGACCACCCGTGCAGCCCGGCCGCGGCGCACCGCCGCGGCCGGGCTGTGCACTGCTTTTCCAGAATCCCATGAGGGGCGTCGCGCGATAGGGTATTCTGCATTCGGGGGGCTCAATTCGATTCGGGTGGCGCTTTCTCGGACTTTGGGGGTTCGTGTGGCCAAGATTGAAGTACAGCATGACGAGGCGACTGCACGTTGGCGCGGGCTGACGCCCGGCAAACAGTACTACTACCGGTTGTTTGTTTGGGAGCAGGGTCAGCAGGGACAGCGCGAGGTGACCGGCCAGGCCGTCGGATTCAATTGGTCACTCGTGCAGGATGCGTTCGACGAAGCAGGTGGGCTTGTCGCAGCCGCCTCTCCGCAGGGCACCAACTTTCTGCGGTTTTCCCAGGACATCGCGTCTTTTGACATGAGCACGGTGGCATCCTCGCTCAAACCGCTGTATCTGGAGTTGCATCTGATTGCCGGCAACCACCATTCGGTGGGCCAGCCTTGGGGCGCGCCGTGGGCTCTGCCGCTGGACCCGGCGCAGGGTGTGCTGGTGACGATCGAATCGATCTACGCCTGATGGGTGTCATCAAGCGCATTGGCAGCCTGTTGGCCTGTGCATTGCTGCTGGGCAGCCCGCCACTAGTGCATGCCCAGGCGCCCTGCACGCCGGCGGTGGACGAGGGCGGCCGTTTCGCCAGCGAGGCCGATGCCTTGGCGTTTATCCGTTGCAAGCAAAGTAGCGGTGCTTGCCCGAATGTCGGGCAATTGGAACAAGCGCTGCCGGGGATGTGCCCCGACGGCACCAAGGCACGCGTCTGCCTGACCAACTTGACCCGCGATGCGCGCGGGCTTTTTAGCACTGTCAGTGTCGATGCCAAGGGTGTCGAGTACGCAGAGGGGCAACTTGCCGACTCGGTTGCCGAGCAGTTGGGCAACATTGCAACATCGCTGCCATTGCCCAGCCTGAACGGCGCGGTTCCGGGCCTGCTGGATGCCGTGCAGGGGACAGCGCTTCAGGCATTCAACACCCTGGAGGACCCCCAAACAGCCGGCCTGAGCGTCGGGCTGGGGCGGATCGGCAACTTCCGTGTCCGGCTTGGTGGCTTCGTGGCGCCACAGCCCGAGCTCAACCCGCTGCTGGAAACCACGCTGGTTGATCGCGACCAACTGGAGTTTGGCCGCGCCGCCGAGCGCGATTTCGATGTGGGTGATGACTACCTGGTCAACGTGGAAGTCGCGATCGTCAGCCAGTGGCTCGGGCGGGACATCCATTTTCATCGGGCGCATCAAGTCAATCTGCTGCGCACAGCCTGGGAGAAACCCGGCGATCCGACCCAGACCTACCAGCAAGTGGCCTTCAAGATTGCCGATGACTGGCAGGACCATGCGGACAAGCGCCTGGCCGTGGCCTGTGCGGCGGACATACTGGGCGCGCACTATGAACGCGCCGTCGAGCGAATTCGCACCACCCCGTTTGCCGACTTCTGGCGTTTCCTGCACAACCAGCCGCAGCTGATATTCAGCGCCCGGCGTCTGCATCGAGACACCTTCGTTGGCGCGAATGCCGATGCCTACAAGGTGTGGTTTGGCACCGGATTGGCCAATAACCTGACGTGGGCCAAATTGTTCGGAGCCTGCGATTCTGGCCTCAATGGCCCCGGTTGCCCGAAAGAGTTACGGGACATGAACAAGCACTGGCCGATGCGCGCTGGTTTGGGGCTGGCCGCGTATTACGAAGCCGGCCAGCTCGATGATGTCACTGTGGAATTGCCGCCCATGGATGCCATGGGTGGGGGTGGTGGCTTGCTGCCGCCGGTCGGTGGTGGTGCCGCGGATAACAATCGCTTTGAATTGCCCGGCGTCGATTACGAGCAGTTTGGCGTGTCGCTGGGCTTCGTGATCAAGGGGCACAACCCCGAGCAGGCACCGAGTGCACGCAGCTCGGTGCGTCTGGATGCGGGATGGGACTGGTATCGCTATGAGGCCAACCCGGTCCGCGCCGATTTTGATGTTCAGCGCATCACGCTGACATTCCGCCGCGGACCGCTCAGCATCCCCATCCACGTGCTGTTCCGGACGGAAAGCGAATTCCAGATCGACACCGTCGATCGTGTGTCTTTTGCGCTGGGCGCCGGATACAGTCTTTTCTGAAACAGGCGTTGATACAAACAACCCCGACCCGGAGGGTCGGCGGTTGGCTCGGCGACATGAGCGAGCGAAAGAACCGCGAGCAGGAAACATGGTAGCTAGGGGCGGACTCGAACCGCCGACCCCAGCATTATGAGTGCTGTGCTCTAACCGACTGAGCTACCTAGCCACGTTTCCGGCCGGCTGGCGCATTCGCGTCAGCCATTTTCGGGGCGCGGATTGTACGAGATTACGCCGCAATGACCAAGGGCGCCGGGTTAACGCCGTTTGAGTGAGCCCAGCAAGCCGCGCATGAGTTCGCGCGCGATGGTGGAGCCGACAGTGCGGGCGGCACTCTTGAACATCGCCTCCTGCGGCGTTTGGCGGCGGCTTTTGCTTCTGGTCGCTCGCGCCTTTTTCTTACGCGCAGCTTCTTGTGCTTTGCGCAGCTTTTCTTCGGCCTGGGCTTTTTCCTTGGCCGCTTGTTCCGCCGCCTTGTTGGCGGCCTCGCGCTTGGCGTCTTCCTCGGCCTTTTTGGCTGCAGCCTCGGCCCGCGTGGTCAGGCGTTCGTGGGCTGATTCGCGGTCAACTGCTGTGTCATACGTGCCGCCCACGGGGCTGCGCTTGTACATGGCCTTGCGCTCGGCAGCGGCCAGTGGTGCGAAGCTGCAGCGCGGTGGGGAGATCAATGTTTTTTCGACCGGCAGTGGCGCGCCTTTGGGGCCAAGCACGCTCACCAGCGCCTCGCCCACGCCCAGCGAGCCAATGGTGGCGACAACGTCGAGGCCGGGCTTGGGCACGTAGGACTCGGCCGCGCTTTTGATGGCGCGACGCTGTTTGGGAGTGCTGGCGCGCAGTGCGTGTTGCACGCGGTTGCCGAGCTGGCCCAGCACACTGTCGGGCAGGTCGGACGGGCTTTGGGTGACGAAATACACGCCCACGCCCTTGGAGCGAATCAGCCGCACCACTTGCTCGATGCGCTCGACCAAAGCCTTGGGCGCGTCGTTGAACAGCAGGTGAGCTTCGTCGAAGAAGAAGACCAGCTTGGGCACCTCGGGGTCGCCGACCTCGGGCAACTCCTCGAACAGCTCCGACAGCAGCCAAAGAAGGGCGGTGGAATACAGCCGCGGGTTCATCATCAACTCGTCGGCGGCCAAGATGTTAACGATGCCGCGGCCGGACAAATCCTGGCGCATCAGGTCGTCGAGCTTGAGCGCGGGCTCGCCAAAGAATTGCTTGCCGCCGGCGCGCTCCAGTTGCAGCAATTTGCGCTGAATGGCGGCGATGGATTGTTTGCTGATCAGGCCATAGTCGCGCGAGATTTCGCTGGCGTGGTCGATCAGGTGATTGAGCATGGCGCGCAAGTCAGCCAGATCGAGCAGTAGCAGACCTTCGGCATCTGCCACCGAAAACAGCACCTCGATCACGCCGGTTTGCGTGTCGTTCAAATCCAGCATGCGCGACAGCAGCAGTGGGCCGACCTCGCTCACCGTGGTGCGGATGGGATGGCCCTGCTTTTGGTACAAGTCCCAGAACACCACGGGTGAGCCTTGCGCGCTGTAGTCGTCGATGCCGATGGATTCGATGCGCTCGTCGATTTTTGGGTGCGGCTTGCCGGCGGCGGCGATGCCCGATAGGTCGCCTTTCACATCCGCCGCAAACACCGGTACGCCGAGGCGCGAAAAACCTTCGGCCAGCACTTTGAGCGTGACGGTTTTACCCGTGCCGGTGGCGCCGGCCACCAAGCCGTGCCGGTTGGCCTGATTGCCCAGCAGGCTCACGTGGCCATCGGCGCAGCCGCCAATCAGCAAGGTGTTGTCCGTCATCGCGTTGCTCGTAGGAAGTGCTGCGCGCGATTCTAGCGCCGCCGCGAGGCGCGTGCTTATGGCGTGCTGTGAAGCGGCAAACCGACCGTGCCGGAGACGGTGATTGGCGTTGGTGTTGCTGCCAGCAGCGCATTGTTCAGGTAGTAGCTGTGAAACGGGTAGATCAGCAAGCCGATGACGTCGCCGGCCGCTATCGGCTCAACCACGCCAGCCAGCTCATGTTGGCTTGTTGCCGGGAAGGGCAGCACCTGGTCGTCGATCAGGTCGATGGCGCCTGCGCCGCCGCGTTGCACACCCAAGCCGTAAAACAGGCTGACCGGCGCACCGCCACCATCAATTTGCAGATCGGCCACCGCAATGCCTGCCAAAGCGCCGGCCGCCTGAGCGGTATGCAGGGGCACAAAGCTCGGGGTCTCGGTCAGTGTTGTCAGCGCCGCCGGTGGCAGCAGGTTGACGATGGCGGGCAATGCGGCCTGGAAGCTGTCAGGCAGGCTGGCCGGGTCGGCAAAGCCGGCAGCCAGGTCGGTCAGCAAGGTGACGATTTGATCGGGCTCCAGTGCTTCGGCCAGCAAAGCGGTAACTTCGGCCGTCGGCATCGCCAGCAACAGGTTGGCGATCTGGCCCGGCGCACCGGGGATGACATCGGTGGCCGGCACCTGCGTGGCCAGGCCACCGCGCGGCACGGCGTCAAACGTCAGGCCCACGTCTTCGGCTTGCGCCAGGCAAACCTCTGGGATGGGTTGCAGCAGGGGCGTGCCACGCAAATGCAGGGCGAGAAAGTCCAGTGTCGTCTGCACCAGTGACAGCGTTTGATTGCCACACTGCACGGTGCCGTCGCTGCCAAACAAAATTTGCCGGCCGGCTTCCTGCGACAGCGGAATAATGTGTCCATCCTGCTGCACGATCAGCCGCGCGTCGCTGGTGTTGGCTTGCCAGCATTCGTAGTTTTGCGCGGCTTCGTTCAAGTTGAACAGCACATCGCGTGAGCCCTGAATAAACAGCGCCGGCGCTTGGGCTGGCCCACGGCCATCGGCGCGGGTCATCTCGCAAAAGCTGATCGGGCTATTGCCGCGCAGGCGGTCGAGTAGCGATTGCGGCACGCTGCCGGTTTGCGCTTGCAGTGCGCCGGCGATGACTTCCTGGTCGAAGGCAAAGCCCGATGTTGGCCCGCCGGCGGCAACCAGCAAATCCAGCCAGATGACTTTGGGGATGCCATTGGGCGCGAGGCTGTACGGCAGGTTGTGCCAGGTGGCCGTGGGCACCAGTGCGTCGAAGCGCGGATCGACCGCAGCGGTGATGGTCTGATAGCCACCGCCGTAACTCAGGCCCACCGAACCCAGTAATGGATCGCCCGGCCCCTCGAGCGCCAGGTTGGACAGGTTCATCACTGCCCAGTCGATGATGGTCGAAACATTGCGCCCGTCGATGTCCGGGTCCATCAGTGTGATGTTGCCCGACGAGTCGCCAAAGCCGCGTTGGTCGAAGGAGATGACGTAATAGCCGTCGTTCCAGGCCGCGGTGGCGGCGTCACCGGT
Organism: bacterium; assembly: GCA_018222345.1. Classification (GTDB taxonomy): domain Bacteria; phylum Pseudomonadota; class Gammaproteobacteria; order Nevskiales; family OUC007; genus JAAFAL01. The sequence continues at coordinate 5,887 of JAAFAL010000003.1, read as the reverse complement.
GTCGTCGTCGCTGGTGAAGTTCTCGACCGGGTTGTTGCCCTCGAAATTCTGCGCCCGCATCAGGCCAAAGCCGTGGCCGTGGAGGATCAAAGGCGCGGCTTGGCCCGCGGCCAAAGCGGGCTGATACACGGTCATGCCGATGGTTTCGCCGTCTTCGGCCGGGATGGTGCCATTGAAGATGATGGCTTTTTCCAGCGCGCCGAGGCTGGGGTCGGTGGGCAATGGCTCGCCGCCCGCGCCCGGCGTGTTGGTGGCCGGCGGTGCCGAGTTGCCACAGGCGTAAAGCAGCGCCGCTGCCAGCATGGCAAAACAGCGGGCGGGACTTGGCGAAATGGGCGAGATATTTGAGATGGGCATGGTGCCTCCGGCACACCGCACCCCAAACACGGCATTCAAATGATTGCTTGCGTGCCAACTCTCCGGTTGGCGACGCAAGCATTACGTTACAGGATGCCTACGGGTTATTCGAAGGCGGCAGCTCCGACGGCGCGTAAATCGGCAGTTCAATGTTGCCGGTGATGGTGAGCATCGCCGGGGCATTCATCGTGCGCGGATACTGGGTGTCGGCCGATGAGAACAGCGGCCCGACCTCGTCGCCCGGCAGCAGCCGCACCGACACGCCCGCCAGCCGCCCGCGCTCGCACAGCGCTTCGGCATTGGGCGAGCAGCCGTAGTAATACGGTGTGGTGCCGCCGTCATGCGTGTTGTTCACGCCTTGGGTGTCGGCCCACGGGTACGTCGCTGTGTCGCGGATGGGCATGATCTGGTCATGCAGTGTGACCAGTTCGCCGTCGCGCATCAGGCCCATGCCGACGAAGACGATGGGATCGACCGCTGTGCCACTGAGGTCCATGGCACGGCCTGCGATGGCCAGGTCGGCCGTCGGGATGCCGGCCATCACGCGCGGCTCGCCCTCTGGCACGGTGTAAACCGACACAAATTCTTCCATGTTGGCGTCTGCGCTGCCGCCGATGTTCAGCGTGACTTCGCCCAAGTCACAGACGGCGCTGTCGCCATCCGTACAGGTGTATGCAGGGGCGTCGCCCGCGCCGACCAAAATGTCTTCGACCGAGGCCAGTGTCACGCCCTCCTTGAGATACTCGAAGGTGGGTGTGCCCGCCGGGTTGAAGCGGTCGTCTTCCAGCATGTCGTCGGGGTCGGTGTTGGGCTGGGCCATGCACACGGCTGGGATGTAGTCGGCAGCACCGGCCTCACCGCGCAGCTTGTCCTCGAACCAGTCCACCATCATTTCGGTGACGCTCAGGCGCTCCTGGCCAATGTCGCCATCGCCGTCGGCATCGACGTCGAGTTCGCAATGCACGATCTCGTCGATGTCCATCGATGTGGTGTTGCCGGTGTAGGGCGGCTGCTGGGTAATGGTGTACGGGTGGCCGCCGGAGACGAGCAAAAAGCGCGTGTCGTTGCCGGCGCGCTCGAAACACAGCGCCGAGTCGTAGCCGTCGGCAAAGTCGAACAGCGTGTCGCGCACGCCTTGTATGTGGAACAGCGCGGCGTCGGTTGGCACGCCATTGGTTTCGTCGCAGTAGTCGCTGGTGCCGTTGGCGCCCAGCGTGTTCTGGATGTCGGCATTCACGCGGTTGGCGGCTTGCGCCTCGGCGAACGCCTGGTTGATGAGCACGGGTGTGGGCTCGCCGTTTTCGCCGGTGCCACCTTGCACGGCAAAGGAAAACAGCAGCGTGATCCAGTAACCCTTGGGCGTGTCATTGGCGTGCAGGCTGTAGCGCAGGTCGTGCCAGGTGCCTTCGGGGATCAGCGCGTCGAAACGCTGCAGCCCTGTGCGGCCAGCGACTTCCAGCGTGTCGGTGGCCGAAGCGGTGTACTGCCAGCCGCCGCCGTAGCTGTAGCCCAGCAGGCCCAGGCCGGGGTCGGCGTCTTCGCCACTGCCGTCGGGTAGCAGGCGGGTGTTGTTGTCGTTCATCAACAGCGACGGCCGCGCGTCGGCCACGGCGGCGCTGCTGATGTGCTCGGCGTTGTTTTCGTCGAACGTGAAGTCGTAGATCGAGTCACCGGCGCCGTCAGCAGACTCGCCGCGCAAATGCTTGATGGCCCAATCGACCAGTTCGTTGTGGTCCAGGCCTTCCAGGCTGCGCGTCATCAGGCCGATCTCGCCGCCGGATTGGCCGAAGCCGCGTTGCGAGAACGAGATGACGAAGTAGCCGGTATCCCACATGCGCTGCGCCGTCTGGTTGTCAACAAAGTGCTCTGGGTCGGCCGAAAAGTCGGGGTTCTTGGCGCCGCCAAACCCGTGGCTGTGGATCACCAGTGGCGCGTAGCCCAGGTCGCCATCGGCGATGGTGGCGCAGTCGGTTTGTACGTCTGCGCCGGGGCAGGGAATGGCGCCCAGCCGGTCGGGATGCGGCACATACACGGTCATGTCGATGCGGGTGCCATCGTGCGCGGTGTTGAAGAACGCGTCGAAGCAATAACCCGTGCCGGCGTCGAGGCGGTCTTGCACGTCGCGGCATGGCGCTTCTGAAACGGGTGGCGGGTTGTCGGCCTGCACGACGATATCGACGCTTGCGGTGTCGGTCGCGTCGCCTGAGCGGACGGTGTATTCGAAGCTGTCGCCGCCAGCAAAGTCAGCCGGTGGCGTGTAACTCAAGGTTTGGTCGCTGTTTTCACTCAGCGTGCCGCCGGCCGTGGTGGTGGCGGGCACGGCCTCGAACACCAGACTTTCGCTGCCGGTATCGTTGTCGAGCACGTCCAGCACATTGTCTGCCGAGTCTTGTTGCACGGTGAACAAGTCATCGTTGGCACTGGCGGTGTCGGCTGGGCCAGGCGGCGGGTTGTTGCTTGTGGGGTCGGACGAACTGTTCGAACCGCCACAGCCAACCAGCAGCGCAGTGGCCGCGCAAAAAAACAGGGTGCGCAAAAACATGGACTAGCTCCGCGGCGCGCTGGTGTTGGCGCGCCGTATCGTTTTAATTATCGAGAGCCGATCAGTGTAGCGCGTATTGGTTGTTTTATAGCCAATATGCGCCGCCGGTCATCACCTTTGCGACGCCGCGCATCAGGCTGCGGACTGGCGCAGGCAGCGGCTGGCCGCCAGCGGCAGTAGCGGCTTGGCCGTGCTCGGCTTCGTCGGCTTGCATTTGTGCGGCAATGGCGCGGCTGCGGGCGTCGGCGGCGGGCAGGCCGTGCTCGGGGTCATCCAGGTGGCCGCGCAAGTGTTGTTCCACTTGGCGCTCGGTTTCGGCCACAAAGCCCAGGCTGTAGCGGTCGCCGGCCAGCCCGGCCAGCGCACCGATCGCGTAAGAGCCGGCATACCAAGCCGGCCCCAGTTTGCTCGGCGCAGCGTCCAACTCGCGCAGGCGCTGCGCGCACCACGCCAGGTGGTCTTGCTCCTCTTCGGCTGCGTCCAGCAGATGGGATTTGGTGTTGGGGTTTTGCGCAACCGCAGCCTGGCCGCGATACAGCGCTTGCGCGGCAACCTCGCCCGCGTGGTTCACCCGCATCAGCCCAGCGGCGTGCTTGCGCTGCTTGTTGTCCAGCGCAGCGTCGGGTTTGTCCTCGCCCGGCGTGGCGCGCTGGCCCGGCGGGTGCGTATCCAGCGCCGTGCGCAGGCCGTGTTGGGCGGCAGCCAGGGCGTTATCAAGCAGCGACAGTTTGCGACTCATGGGCGGTATTATGCCGGTATGTTGTTGCCACCTTTTATTGCCAGCCCCGCCGCGGTGCGCTGGGCCGCCCGCGCATGAAGCTGCGCCCCGACCAATTGGCGACTGCGCTCAGCGACCTGCAAACCGTGTATGCGGTCGGCGGCGATGATCCGCTGCTGGTTGTTGAAGCCGCCGACGCCATCCGCAGCGCCGCCAAAGCTGCAGGCTACACCGAGCGCGAGGTGCTGCATGTCGAGACTGGCTTCAATTGGCAGCAGCTTGATGACGCCAGCCGGTCGATGTCGCTGTTCTCCGAAAAAAAGCTGATCGAACTGCACATGCCTACTGGCAGCCCGGGGCGCGAGGGCAGCGCAGCGCTGAAAAACGCCGTGGCCGAGCCGACGCCAGACACAATTATTTTGCTCATCTGCGGCGCGCTGGATTCCCGCGCCCGCAAGTCGGCCTGGTGGGCGGCCATCGAAAAAGATGGCGCGGCCGTTTATGGCTGGGCGCCCAAGCCCGGCAATGAACTGCAGCGCTGGGTGAGCCAGCGCATGCGCAGCGCCGGTGTGCAGGCCGAGCCGGACGCCATTGAGCTGTTTGCCAACCGCGTCGAGGGCAATTTGTTGGCCGCGGCGCAAGACATTGAGAAGCTGGCCCTGTTGTTCGGTGAGCAGACGATCACCGTCGCCGATATTGAAGACGCCGTGGCCGACCACGCGCGCTTTGCTGTGTTCGACCTCATCGACCGCGCGCTAGGTGGCGACCTCAAGGCTGCATTGCGGACGATGGATCACCTGCGAGCCGAAGGCGTCGAGCCCCACCCGTTGATTGCATTGCTGGCCAAAGAGGCGCGGCAACTTGCGAGCATTGCGACGGCAGTCGCCGCTGGCGAGTCGGCCGAGCGCGCCTGCGGCGCGGCACGCGTGTTCCGCATGCGGGTGCCATTGGTGGTGGCTGCAACACGGCGCCACAACGCGGCTTCAGCACGCTGGCTGCTGGCCGCCGCGGCGCGCGCCGACCGCACTGCCAAGGGCGCGCAGCGGGGCCAGCCGTGGGACGACTTGGTAACATTGGTCACCGTCATGGCTGCTGGCAGCCGCGCCCGCGGCCTGATGCAAGCCAGCGATTTGTCGCTGGCTGTTGCCTGATTCCCTCCCGAGTTGATCTGCCAATGTCCGCTACACCAGCCAATGTGATTCGTTTGGATACTGCCGACCCGGTCGCTTACATGCGCGGCCTGGGCCAGCGTGCGCGCAGCGCCGCCCGGCAAATGGCGGTAGCAACCCCGGGCGACAAGAATGCAGCTTTGCTGGCTTTGGCCGATGCTATTGCAGCCAGCGCCAATGATTTGGCGGCGGCAAATGCCAAGGACATGGCAGCCGGCCGTAATTCGGGCCTCGACGCCGCGCTGCTGGACAGGCTGGAGCTGACGCCCGAGCGCATTGCCGCCATGGCCGACGGTGTGCGCCAAGTCGCCGGCTTGCCTGACCCTGTTGGCGCCATACGCGACCTCAAGGCCATGCCGTCCGGCATTCAGGTGGGCAAGATGCGTGTGCCGTTGGGCGTGATTGGCATCATTTATGAAAGCCGGCCGAATGTGACGGCCGACGCCGCGGCGCTGTGCCTGAAGTCGAGCAATGCGGCTATCTTGCGGGGCGGCTCCGAGGCGATTCATTCCAACACCGCGATTGCCAAGTTGATTGGCCAGGCACTGCAAACTGCCGGCTTGCCGGTCGAGGCTGTGCAGGTGGTCGAAACCACCGACCGCGCCGCCGTCGGTGAATTGCTGCGCATGCAGGCGTTCGTTGATGTCGTCGTGCCGCGCGGCGGCAAGGGCCTCGTGCAGTTTGTCGCCGACACTGCCCGCGTGCCTGTGATCAAGCACCTGGATGGCATCTGCCACGTGTATATCGATGATGAGGCTAGCGCCGACAAGGCGCTGGCTATTGCGGTCAACGCCAAGACTCAGCGCCTGGGCACCTGTAACACCATGGAGACCTTGCTGGTGGCAGCCAGCCGCGCTGCGGAACTGCTGCCGAAACTGGCGAGTGAGTACAAAAGCGCCGGCATCGAACTGCGCGGCTGTTCGCGCACCCAAACCATCATCGATTGCGCAGCCGCCAGCGATGATGACTGGGACACCGAATACCTGGATGCGATCTTGGCCATCCGCGTTGTGGATGGCATGGATAACGCCATGGCGCATATCGCCAAACACAGCTCGGGCCACACCGAATCCATCGTCACCGAAAACTGGAGCACTGCGC
>JAAFAL010000059.1 GCA_018222345.1 bacterium | reverse complement strand
GATGAACTTGGAGAGCAGCTCGCTCTTGAATTTCGGGTCAGGCAGGATCTGACGATTTTCGGGGGTTCTACGAAGGGCCATGACTAACTCCCCTTAACCCTTGGGCCGCTGTGCGCCGTATTGGGAACGACCCGGGCGACGCTTCTCGACCCCGGAGGGATATAGCGAACCGCGCACGGTGTGGTAACGCACACCCGGCAAATCCTTCACACGGCCGCCGCGAATCAGCACCACGCTGTGTTCCTGCAGGTTGTGGCCTTCACCACCGATGTAACTCGTCACCTCGAAACCGTTGGTGAGGCGCACACGGGCAACCTTACGCAAAGCCGAGTTCGGCTTCTTCGGGGTGGTGGTGTAAACACGGGTGCATACACCGCGCTTTTGAGGGCTTGCTTGCAATGCCGGCACATTGTTCTTTACCGGCTTGTCGTGGCGGCCCTTGCGCACGAGTTGATTGATTGTTGGCACGTTATTGGATTCCGTAGTAGCTGCAATTCTCGGCTCAGCTTATGGCCCACCTCTGAGCAAGCCTGCGCCGAAAAAAAACGGGTCAGCCATTGAAAACAAAGGCTGCCCCGCGATTACGAGGGCGCGAATCTTAATGAGCACGCCCAGAACTGTCAAGCCACTGGCGCTGCGGGCAGCGCCAGGGCATGCGGGTTGATCACCCCCGGCGACAAAGCCGCACGCGGCCATGTCGTCCGGGACACGATCCGCCCTATTCTTTGCTGTCGTCGGCCGACTCGACAACCACCTCGACAGCGTCGTCGCCGCCCTCGGTGGTCGGTTGTTCGATGTCGGACAGGTCCAGCGCCAAACGGCGGCGGTTGCGCCGCTGCTCGTGGTGCGCCAAGCCAGTGCCGGCCGGGATCAGGCGGCCGACGATGACGTTTTCCTTGAGGCCGCGCAGGTCGTCCTTGGCACCCTTGACGGACGCCTCGGTGAGCACACGGGTTGTCTCCTGGAACGACGCCGCAGAGATGAACGACTCGGTCGAAAGGCTGGCCTTGGTAATACCCAGCAGCAAGTGCTCGTACTTGGCCTGTTGCAAGCCTTCGTCCTTCACACGCTTGTTCTCGGCAACGATGGCCGCGTATTCGACCTGCTCGCCTTGCAGCATCGTCGTCTCGCCGGGCTCGGTGATCTCGACCTTGCGCAGCATCTGGCGAATGATCACCTCGATGTGCTTGTCGTTGATCGTTACACCCTGCAGGCGATAGACGTCCTGGATTTCCTTGACCAAGTACTCGGCTAGCTCGGCAACCCCGCGTAGGCGCAGGATGTCGTGTGCGCTGGACTCACCATCAGAGATGATTTCGCCCTTCTCCACATGCTCGCCTTCGAACACGTTGATCTGCTGCCATTTTGGCACCAGCATCTCGGTGGTCTCGTCGCCGGCGACGATCTGAATGCGCTGCTTGCCCTTGGTGCCCTGACCAAAGCGGATAGTGCCACTGGCCTCGGCCATGACGGCCGGGTCCTTGGGCTTGCGAGCCTCGAACAGGTCGGCAACACGCGGCAGACCACCGGTGATATCGCGCGATTTCGAAGCTTCCTGCGGGATGCGTGACAGCACGTCACCGATGACAACTTTCTGGCCGTCTTCGACGACGACGATGGCCTTCGGCGGCAACGAGTAGGTTGCCGGGATGTCGGTACCCGGGAAGTTCATCGGCTTGCCCTTGCCATCCAGCAGCAGAATCTGCGGGCGCAAGTCCTTGGCGGCAGATGAACGCGCCTTGGGATCGGTGACGACCAGCGTGGAAATGCCGGTCATCTCGTCGGTTTCCTTGGCGACGGTCTGGCCTTCTTCGAAGTCCGAGAACTTCACTGTTCCAGCCAGCTCGGTGACGATGGGGTGGGTGTGCGGGTCCCACTTGGCCATTTGCTCACCGGCCTTGATGGCGTCACCTTCATTGACGGTGATCGTCGCGCCGTAAGGAATCTTGTAACGCTCGCGCTCACGGCCATTAACGTCCATGACACCGATCTCGCCCGAGCGTGACACGGCCACCAGGTGGCCATCGGCATGCTCGACCGTCTTGACGTTGTGCAGCTTGGCCTTGCCGTCAAATTTGGCAGTCACGCCATCGGTGGCAGCAGCACGCGAGGCAGCACCACCAACGTGGAAGGTGCGCATGGTCAACTGCGTGCCTGGCTCACCAATGGACTGGGCAGCAATCACGCCAACCGACTCACCATTGTTGACGCGCAGACCGCGGGCCAGATCGCGCCCATAGCACTGGGCACAGACGCCGTAATCGACTTCGCAGGTGATCGCGCTACGCACAACCACTTCGTCGATGGATTCGGCCTCAAGGCGATCAACCATGCGCTCGTCGAGCAAGGTACCGGCTTCGACCAGCACTTCATCGTCAACCGGGTTGATCACGTCTTGGGCAACCACACGGCCGAGCACGCGCTCACGCAGCGGCTCGACCACATCGCCACCTTCGACGATCGGCGTCATGATCAGGCCCTGCTCAGTTCCGCAGTCTTCCTGAATGACCACCACATCCTGCGCCACATCAACCAGGCGACGGGTCAGGTAACCCGAGTTCGCCGTCTTCAGCGCGGTATCGGCCAAACCTTTACGCGCACCGTGGGTGGAGATGAAGTATTGGAGAATGTTCAGGCCTTCACGGAAATTGGCCGTGATCGGCGTCTCGATGATGGAACCGTCGGGCTTGGCCATCAGGCCACGCATGCCCGCCAATTGGCGAATCTGCGCCGCGCTACCACGCGCGCCGGAGTCGGCCATCATGAAGATGGAGTTGAACGACGGTTGCTTGATGTCCTTGCCATCGGCGTCGGTCACGGTTTCGTTGCCGATCTTGTCCATCATGGCGCGGGCAACCTGCTCATTGGCACGCGACCACACGTCAACCACGCGGTTGTAGCGCTCACCGCCGGTGATCAGGCCCGAGGTGTATTCGTCGTCGATGCCTTTCACTTCGTCGCCGGCACCTTCCAGAATGCCTTCCTTCTCGTCGGGGATGACCATGTCGCCAATGGCGATGGAAATACCCGCGCGCGCAGCTTCGCGGAAACCGGTGTACATGAGCTGGTCGGCGAACACGACGGTGTCTTTGACGCCACAGGTGCGGTACGCGGTATTAATGGCGTTGGAAATGGCTTTCTTGGCCATTGAGCGGTTGACCACTTCGAACGGCATGCCGTCGGGCAGAATTTCACTCAACAGCGCACGGCCCACGGTGGTTTCAACCACATGCGTCAGCGGTTGTGCAGGCCCATCTTCCTGTTCGACCCAGTCGTTCAGACGCACTTTAATCTTGGCTTGCAGATCCACGGCGTCGGAGTCGTAGGCACGGCGCACTTCCGACACATCGACGAAAGCCATGCCTTCGCCTTTGGCGCCGATACGCTCGCGGCTCATCCAATACAAGCCCAGCACCACGTCTTGCGACGGCACGATGATGGGCGCACCGTTGGCCGGTGACAGGATGTTGTTGGTGGACATCATCAGCACGCGGGCTTCCAACTGGGCTTCAATGCTCAGCGGTACGTGCACGGCCATTTGGTCGCCGTCGAAGTCGGCGTTGAAGGCCGTACAGACCAGCGGATGCAGCTGGATAGCCTTGCCCTCGATCAGCACCGGCTCAAAAGCCTGAATGCCGAGGCGGTGCAATGTCGGCGCACGGTTGAGCATCACCGGATGCTCGCGAATGCAGTCTTCGAGGATGTCCCAGACTTCCGGGTCCTCGCGCTCGACCATTTTCTTGGCGGCCTTGATGGTGCTGGCCATTTCCAGGCGTTGCAGACGGCTGAACACGAAGGGCTTGAACAGCTCCAGCGCCATCTTCTTGGGCAGGCCGCACTGGTGCAGCTTGAGCGTCGGGCCAACCACGATCACGGAACGACCGGAGTAGTCCACGCGCTTACCCAGCAGGTTCTGGCGGAAACGGCCCTGCTTGCCCTTGATCATGTCGGCCAAGGATTTCAGCGGGCGCTTGTTGCTGCCGGTGATCGCACGGCCACGGCGGCCATTGTCGATCAGGGCGTCAACGGATTCCTGCAGCATGCGTTTTTCGTTGCGCACGATGATGTCGGGCGCATTGAGCTCGAGCAGCCGGCGCAAACGGTTGTTGCGGTTGATGACACGGCGATACAGATCATTGAGATCAGACGTCGCAAAGCGGCCACCATCCAGTGGCACCAGCGGACGCAGGTCGGGCGGCAACACCGGCAGCACTGTGAGAATCATCCACTCTGGCTTGTTGCCCGAGCTCACGAAGTTCTCGATCAGCTTCAGGCGTTTGCCGAGTCGCTTGATCTTGGTTTCTGAACCCGTTGCAGCGATGTCTTCGCGCAGTTGAGCGGCTTCTTCCTGCATGTCGATGGTTTTCAGCAAGTCGAGCACACCCTCGGCGCCCATCTTGGCAGTGAACTCGTCGCCATGTTCTTCCAGCGCCGTCAGGTATTCCTCTTCGGTGAGGATTTGCGCGCGCTCCATCGGTGTCAGGCCGGGGTCGGTGACCACATGGGCTTCGAAATACAGCACGCGCTCAATGGCGCGCAGCGGCATATCGAGCAGCAGGCCAATCCGGGACGGCAAGCTCTTCAGGAACCAGATATGCGCGACCGGCGAGGCCAGGTCGATGTGGCCCATGCGCTCACGGCGCACGCTAGCCAGCGTGACCTCAACACCACACTTTTCACACACCACACCGCGGTGCTTGAGGCGCTTGTACTTGCCGCACAGGCACTCATAGTCCTTGACCGGGCCAAAAATCTTGGCGCAGAACAGGCCATCACGCTCGGGCTTGAATGTGCGGTAGTTGATGGTTTCGGGCTTTTTGACCTCGCCATACGACCACGAGCGAATCGTCTCGGGCGACGACAGGCCGATGCGAATGGCATCGAAGTCATCGGTTTCGTCAACTTGGCGAAGAAGGCTGAGTAAGTCTTTCATTTGAACCCCACAACAGTGGTAGATCGTTAATTCTTTCGGCGATGCGCCGGCGCAAATCAGCGGGTTGGCGGCACCGGGGTTTCCGGCGCCGCCGTACCACTAATCGTTGGTTTCCAGCTCCACGTTCAGGCCCAGGGAACGAATTTCCTTGACCAACACGTTGAAGCTCTCCGGCATACCGGCTTCCATCTGGTGGTTGCCATCGACGATGTTCTTGTACATGCGCGTGCGGCCCGTGGTGTCGTCCGACTTCACGGTGAGCATTTCCTGCAAGGTGTAGGCGGCGCCGTAGGCTTCCAGCGCCCAGACCTCCATCTCACCAAAGCGCTGACCACCAAACTGCGCCTTACCACCCAGCGGTTGCTGGGTAACGAGGCTGTACGGGCCAGTGCTGCGGGCATGCATCTTGTCATCCACCAAGTGGTTGAGCTTGAGCATGTACATGTAGCCGACGGTGACCGGGCGTTGGAACGCCTCGCCAGTACGGCCGTCGATCAGCGTGCACTGACCAGTTTCCGGCAAGTCTGCAAGCTTCAGCAGCGCACGGATTTCCTGCTCGGCGGCGCCATCGAACACCGGTGTTGCCGTCGGCACACCTTTGCTCAAGTTGCCGGCGAGTCGAATCACCTCGTCATCGCTGAAGTCCTTCATGTTGACTTGCTGCACACCGTCGCCAGCGTCATACACCTTGCCGATGAAGTCGCGCAGCTCGCCCAAGGCAGACTGGGAAGCTTTGTGCTCATCCAGCATTCGGCCAATCTTCAGACCGACGCCTTTGGCCGCCCAACCCAGGTGCGTTTCCAGCACCTGGCCGATGTTCATGCGCGACGGCACGCCCAACGGGTTGAGGACGATATCGACCGGCGTACCGTCTTCGGAAAACGGCATGTCTTCCACCGGCACGATCTGGCTGATAACACCCTTGTTACCGTGGCGGCCGGCCATCTTGTCGCCCGGCTGCATGCGGCGCTTGACGGCCATATAGACCTTGACCATTTTCAGTACGCCTGGAGCGAGCTCGTCGCCGGCGGTGATCTTGGTCTTCTTCGACGTGAAGCGCTTGTCGAACTCGATGCGCTGGGCCTCGACCTGCTTGGCCGCGGCTTCCAACTGGCTTTGCGCATCTTCGGTGGCCAAACGGATGTCGAACCACTGTTCGCGCTCCAGCTCGTCCAGATAAGCAGCCGTGATCTTGGTGCCTTTCTTGAGCTTTTTCGGCCCGGCATCAGCGGTTTTGCCCATCAGCAAACGGCGCACACGGCTGAACACGTCTTCTTCAAAGATGCGGAGCTGGTCGTTCAAGTCCTCGCGAACCTGTGCCAGCTCTTCCTCTTCGATCGCCAAGGCGCGGCTGTCCTTGTCAACGCCCTCACGCGTGAACACGCGCACATCGATCACGGTGCCTTCAATGCTCGGCGGCACGCGTAGCGAGGTGTCTTTCACGTCGGAGGCTTTCTCGCCAAAGATGGCACGCAGCAGCTTTTCTTCCGGCGTCAGTTGGGTCTCGCCCTTGGGCGTGACCTTGCCGACGAGGATGTCGCCACCCTTGACCTCGGCACCAATGTGCACGATGCCGGCTTGGTCCAGCTTGCGCAGGGCCGCCTCGTTCACATTCGGGATGTCTTCGGTGATCTCCTCGGTACCCAGCTTGGTTTCGCGGGCCACGCAGGTCAGTTCCTCGATGTGGATCGAGGTGAAGCGGTCTTCCTCGACCATGCGCTCGGAGACGAGGATGGAATCCTCGAAGTTGTAGCCGTTCCACGGCATGAACGCGACCAGCAGGTTCTGGCCCAGGGCCAGCTCACCCAAGTCGGTCGATGGGCCATCGGCCACAACGTCACCACGCGCCAGCACGTCACCCGGCTGCACCAGCGGACGCTGGTTGATGCAGGTGTTCTGGTTGCTACGCTGGTACTTGATCATGTTGTAGATATCGACACCAGGTTCGCCGGGCACGGTCTCGTCATCGTTCACACGGATGACGATGCGCGAGGCATCCACCTTATCGACCACACCGCCGCGCTTGGCAGTAATCGCCACACCGGAGTCGATGGCCACTTTGCGCTCGATACCAGTACCCACCAAAGGCTTGTCGGCACGCAGGCAAGGCACAGCCTGGCGTTGCATGTTCGAGCCCATGAGTGCGCGGTTGGCGTCGTCGTGTTCCAGGAACGGAATCAAGGCTGCGGCCACCGACACAATCTGCCGCGGCGACACGTCCATGAACTGGACTTTGTCGGGCGACATCAAAGTGAATTCGTTGGCGAAGCGGCACGAAATCAGGTCATTGGTGAACTTGCGCTTGTCGTCGAGCTCGGCGTTGGCCTGAGCGATGACGTAGCGGCCTTCTTCAATCGCCGACAGATATTCGATCTCGGTGGAGACCACGCCATTTTCTACCTTGCGGTATGGCGTTTCCAAGAAGCCGTAGTCGTTGGTGCGCGCATACACAGCCAGCGAGTTGATCAGGCCGATGTTCGGGCCTTCCGGCGTTTCAATTGGGCAGATGCGGCCGTAGTGCGTGGGGTGCACGTCGCGCACCTCGAAGCCAGCGCGCTCGCGGGTCAAACCACCCGGGCCGAGCGCGGACACGCGACGCTTGTGCGTGACCTCCGACAGTGGGTTGTTCTGGTCCATGAACTGCGAAAGCTGCGACGAGCCAAAGAACTCCTTGACTGCCGCTGCCACTGGCTTGGCATTGATCAAATCCTGCGGCATCAAACCTTCGGATTCCGCCAGCGCCAGGCGTTCGCGCACGGCACGCTCGACCCGCACCAGACCGGTACGGAAAGCGTTTTCACTCATTTCGCCCACAGAGCGAATGCGGCGGTTACCCAAGTGGTCGATGTCGTCCGTCTGGCCGGTGCCATTACGGATGGAGATGATCTCCTTGGCCACATCGATAACGTCGGATGCGTTGCCGAATTCCTCGACCAGCTTCTGCGCGTTCTCGTCCTTTTTCTTGGCCGAGAAGTAGGCGTGATCGTAAAGAACCGGCGCGCCGAGTACGTCTTCGCGACCGATGCGGCGGTTGAACTTCATCCGGCCAACGGCCGACAAGTCGTAGCGCTCGGGGTTGAAGAACAGGTTGTCGAACAGCGTTTCGGCGCTGTCCTTGGTCGGCGGCTCGCCGGGGCGCATCATGCGGTAGATCTCGACCAGCGCTTCCAGCTTGTTGGTGCTGCTATCCACACCCAGCGTGGTTGAGATGTACGGGCCGTTGTCGATTTCGTTGGTGTAGAGCACGTCGAACTGCGTGATGCCGGCGCCGCGCAGGGCTTCCAGCAACTCGGGAATCAACTCGGCATTGGCCTCGGCGATCATCTCGCCAGTTTCTTGATCAACAATGTTGCGCGCCACGACCTTACCCAGCAGGTAGTCGTCGGGCACAGTCACGGTATCAACGCCAGCCTCATTGAGCAGCTTGATGTGGCGCGCCGTCACGCGGCGGCCTTCTTCGACGATCACTTTGCCTTTCTTGTCGGCAATGTCGAATCCAGCGGTTTCACCGCGCAGGCGGTCCGGCACCAGCGTCAGTTCGGCGCCTTCTTCCTTGAGCGTAATGGTGCTGGTGTCGTGGAACATCTCCAGCATCTGCTCGTTGTCGTAACCCAGCGCGCGGAACAGGATCGTCGCCGGCAACTTGCGGCGGCGGTCGATACGCACGTAAAGGTTGTCTTTGGGGTCGAACTCGAAGTCCAACCAGCTACCGCGGTACGGAATCACCCGCGCGGTGTAAAGCAGCTTGCCCGAGCTGTGGGTCTTGCCCTTGTCGTGGTCGAAGAACACACCCGGCGAGCGGTGCAACTGCGACACGATGACACGCTCGGTACCATTGATGATGAAGGTGCCGTTGTCGGTCATGAGCGGCAGTTCGCCCATGTAAACCTCTTGCTCCTTCACGTCCTTGACGGTGCGGGCCTTGGTTTCTTTGTCGTAGATCACCAGGCGCACGGTCACGCGCAGCGGCGCGCTGTAGGTGGTGCCACGGATACGGCACTCAGCCTCGTCGAATACCGGCTCACCGAGGCGGTAGCTCACGTATTCCAGCCCGGCGCTACCGGAATAGCTCTCCATCGGGAACACAGAGTTGAACGCCGCATGCAAGCCGGTGGCCGCGCGCTTGGCGGGCTTTTTATCCAGCTGCAAAAACTGGCGATACGAATCAATCTGCGTCGCCAGCAGGTACGGCATCTCCAAAGTAGCGGAGCGCTTGCGGAAGTCCTTGCGGATTCGCTTTTTCTCGGTGAACGAGTAAGCCATGCGTAACCTCGTCAATAAAGACAATCATTGTTGCCACGGCGGGCAATCCTGCCGCAGCCGGCAAGCTGCAAATGCAGCCTGCTCAGTAAACTGCCGAAGCGCGGCGGGGCCGGCTTCGACAACCCGTTATCACTGATGTTCAGGCAGTGTCACGGATTGGAACTCTTCAACGGCGAAAGGCCGGCAGCCATTTGGCCGCCAGCCTCTCGACGTTTTTCGCAACGCTAAAACCAGATACAGCCCGGTTTTAACGCAGCAGTTGCTTGTCGAGATCCCGGATCAAGTCCGGAATAACAACTGCGCAATGCGCAGTTGTTACTTGAGCTCGACCTTGGCGCCAGCTTCTTCGAGCTGCTTCTTGATCTCTTCGGCTTCGTCCTTCGAGGCAGCCTCTTTCACGGTCGCGGGTGCACCCTCGACCATTTCCTTGGCTTCCTTCAGGCCCAGACCAGTAATGGCGCGGATGGCCTTAATGGCGCCAACCTTGTTGTCGCCAAAGCTGGTCATGACCACGTCGAACTCGTCCTTTTCTTCTTCTGCAGCGGCATCGCCACCGGCAGCGCCAGCAGCGGCCACGGCCACAGGGGCAGCGGCAGACACGCCGAATTTCTCTTCCATTTTCTCGATCAGATCGACAACGTCCATGACGGACATGTTGGCGATGGTTTCGAGCATTTCTTCAGTGCTAACAGCCATTTTGATTTCCTACTAAATTAAGTTTGATGAGCAAAACCTTGCGGTCGCGGTCTATGCAGCCTGCTTGGCGTCACGAACAGCAGCCAGCGCGCGAGCGAGCTTGGCGGGCGGTTCGGCCAGCGTGCGTGCCAACTTCGTCACCGGTGCTTGCATGACACCCATGAGCATGGCCAAAGCCTGTTCACGGGTAGGCAAGTCGGCCAGGCGTTGAATGTCGGAGGCGGGGAGCAGTTGGCCACCGACGGAAACCGCCTTGACGACCAGCTTGTCGTGCCCCTTGCTGAAGTCCTTGATCAGCCGTGCGGCCGAACCCGGATCTTCCAGCGAGAAACCCAACACCAACGGACCAACCAGCGCCTCATCCATGCACTCGAAATCAGTGCCTTTCAGAGCGCGCCTGGCGAGCGTGTTCTTGACGACACGCAAATACGACCCACCTTCGCGGGCGTTCTTGCGCAATTCGTCCATCTCGCCAGCAGCCAGCCCGCGGTACTCGGCAGCCACGGCGGATAACGCCTTGCCTGCCACCTCGTTGACCTCTGCGACCAAGGTTTTCTTGTCTTCCAGTCGTAATGCCATGGAACAAACCTTGTTGCTTAAAGCCTATCCACCAACCGAAGTTGGTGGCCCTTTTACGGGTTGCCGCAGCCGCACTTGCGCGTGGCCTTTGGCTCACCGTCTGCGTGCGCCGGAGTCAATCTCCTTTGATCCCCATTGCAGGGGCACGACACGGTCTTCGACGATCCCGCCCGCCGTTGCCGGCAAGCGGAGCCATCAAATTATTTGGCCTCTGCGAGGCCTGCTGCGTCCACCGCCAGGCCGGGGCCCATGGTGGTTGACAGCGTGATCTTCTTGAAATAAATACCCTTGGCCTGGCTAGGCTTGGCCTTGCGCAGGTCGCGCATCAGCGCGGTCAGGTTGCCGGTCAGTGCCGCGTTGTCGAACTTGATCGATCCAATCGCGCAATGAATGATGCCGGCCTTGTCGGTGCGGTAGCGCGCCTGACCCGACTTGGCATTTTGCACAGCCGTGGCCACGTCCGGCGTCACCGTGCCCGTCTTCGGGTTGGGCATCAGGCCACGCGGGCCCAGCACCGGGCCCAAAGCACCGACAACGCGCATGGCGTCGGGGCTGGCGATGACGACGTCGTAGTTCATGTCGCCGCCCTTCATGGCTTCGGCCAAATCGTCCATGCCAACCACATCGGCGCCAGCCTCTTTGGCGGCATCGGCGTTCGGGCCCTGCGTAAACACGGCTACGCGCACGTCCTTGCCGGTACCGCCGGGCAGCACAGTGCTGCCACGTACCGCTTGGTCAGATTTACGCGCATCAATGCCGAGGTTGACGGCAACGTCCACCGATTCGGTGAAGCGCGTACCAGACAGCTCACGCAGCAGGTCCAGCGCTTCGTCAACGTTGTAAACCTTGCCGAGTTCGACTTTTTCGCGGATCAGTTTTTGTTTCTTGCTGATAGGCATTATGCGTACTCCGACTCGACGCCCATGGCGCGCGCGCTACCGGCAATGGTGCGAACAGCAGCGTCCATATCGGCAGCGTTGAGGTCAGGCCACTTGGCCTTGGCAATCTCTTCGAGTTGCTCGCGTGTGATCTTGCCCACCTTCTTGGTGTTTGGCGTGGGGCTACCGCTCTTGATGCCAACGGCCTTCTTGATCAGAATCGCCGCTGGCGGCGTCTTGGTGATGAAGGTGAAGCTGCGATCGGCATAAACGGTGATGACCACAGGCACAGGCAAGCCGGCTTCCATGGACTGCGTTTGGGCATTGAATGCCTTGCAGAATTCCATGATGTTGACGCCGTGCTGGCCCAAAGCGGGGCCCACCGGTGGCGACGGGTTGGCCTTGCCTGCAGGAACCTGC
This sequence comes from bacterium, assembly GCA_018222345.1. GTDB lineage: Bacteria > Pseudomonadota > Gammaproteobacteria > Nevskiales > OUC007 > JAAFAL01. The sequence continues at coordinate 4,963 of JAAFAL010000059.1, read as the reverse complement.
AGTTTGATGTAGGCCTGAATCTTCTTGGCCATGTTTATTTACCTCTGTTTCAAGGCGGGTACAAACGACAGCCGGGCTGCCTCCCCACAGTTAATGATCAGGCCTTTTCGACCTGACCGAATTCCAAATCGACCGGTGTTGAGCGGCCAAAAATGAGCACCGACACGCGTAGCCGGTTCTTCTCGTAATTCACTTCTTCGACCACGCCATTGAAGTCGGCGAACGGGCCGTCCTGCACGCGCACGCTCTCGCCCGGCTCAAACAGCGTCTTGGGCTTGGGCTTGTCAACGCTTTCGTTGACGCGGTTCAGAATCTGGTTGGCCTCGGCTTCCGAAATCGGCGCCGGGCGGTCCGACGTGCCGCCGATGAAACCAAGCACCTTGGGCACACTCTTGACCAAGTGCCACGTCTCGTCGGTCATTTCCATCTCGACCAACACGTAGCCAGGGAAGAACTTGCGTTCGGTCGTGCGCTTCTGGCCGTCGCGAATCTCGACCACCTCTTCGGTGGGCACAAGAATCTCGCCAAAATGCTCATCCAAGCCAGCACGCTCGGCGTGCTCGCGCAAAGCACCCTGCACCCGCTTCTCGTACTGCGAGTAGGCGTGAACGACATACCATTGTTTGGCCATGATCAACCCCGCCCAGTGAGGATTTTGACACCCCACAATAAAATTGCATCAATGCCATACAGGAACGCGCCTAAGATCATCACTACAATCAAAATCATGATCGTGGTCATGACGCTGTCGCGGCGTGTAGGCCAGACAACTTTGCGCATTTCCACCTGCGAACCTTTGATATAGGTCCACATGGCTTTGCCATTTGCGGTCTGCATGAGCACGGCAATAGCCAAGCCCATGCCGGCGAACAAGCCACCGACACGCACAGCAACGTTGAAATCGGTCTCGAAATAATAGAAACCGAAAATCGCAGCGCCGAGAATCAGCACCACGAGCAGCATCAACACAGTGTCCAGTGGCGAGCTGGATTCGGCCTCGTGCGTACTCATTTATTCCTTCAAATTCCGTCGTTTACGTGAGTGCGCGAGCATCAGATGGCAGGGCAGGAGGGTCTCGAACCCCCAACCTGCGGTTTTGGAGACCGCTGCTCTACCAATTGAGCTACTGCCCTGTGGCTGATGCTGTTTCGCGCACATCAAGTCGCCGGAGCCACGAGGTCCCGGCGAAAGGGCGCGGATTATACATTGTTGTAGCGGCTTGTGAAGCCCTGTTAAACAACCCGTATCTCGTCGGCTTTGCGGCGCCGCAGCGAGGCAGGCGCGCCGTCGAGACGTTCCTTGCCTCGTTTGGCGAGTTTGGCGACCGTCCAGAAGGTTTGGCTCTTGCGCTTGATCTCCCGCCAGTTGCGCGGCGGGCGGATTGAACGCACCCGACCGGCGCCGGCAGCCGTCAGTTCCAACAGTTCGCCCTCGGGGTCATCAGTGCGCACTAGCAACTTGCTATCTGCGAGATGGTCGATCGCGTCGTGCATGTCATCCTCTCGCAACATCCATCGCTCGGCAATCTCGCCGCGAATCGTTTCGAGAAAGAGCCGGCCTGTCGCCGATACGTTGAGATCGGAATACACCCGAAGCACCGCGTATATCGCCGCTTCGAGATACTCGTCTTGCGTCAAGTCGTCGTTGTCGTGTGCCATATCTGTCATCTCAATGCGCCGGCCGGCGCAGGCAACACAACCTTATCGCAGATCGGTTGCGACTAGGCTGCGATGAAACACGTCACAGCGCGCTGCCGAGCCATGCGTCACAAAAACGAAAACGCCATCCGACTGGATGGCGCGCTCGATGAATAATGGTGCCCTCCGGCCGGGCATTCGCCCGGCGTTTGCTGGGCACGCGAGCAATGCTCGCGTTTGCATAAGCCCAGCACACCCACTGGAATCGAACTAGCGTTCGTTCGCTTCGCTCTCGAACGCTCCGCGGGTTCCATCCATACCCCGCTCGCCTGCGGCTCGCCGCCCCCTAACTAAGGGGCTTAGGTCACTGGCCCGATTCAAAGCCCCAGATACGAAAACGCCACCCCGTAGAATGACGCATTCGATGTAAATTGGTGCCCACCACTGGAATCGAACCAGCGACCTCACCCTTACCAAGGGTGTGCTCTACCGACTGAGCTAGGTGGGCAAATTTTGGAGCGGGTGATCGGGATCGAACCGACATCATCAGCTTGGAAGGCTGAGGTTCTACCATTGAACTACACCCGCGCGTAGGCCTTATCGTACAACCTCTTGCCGCAAGCTGGCATCCATCCAGCACATCTCGGCTGGGCGCTCTACCCTGACTCACACCGAGTAAACGGTGCTCCTGCGCCGAAGCACACGAATTGGTGGAGGGGGCAGGATAACTCCGCGCATCCTGCCCTGCGCCCTTCGGGCCGTCGCCTGCGGCGACGTTCCAAATCGCGTCCTGCGATTTGGTCGAACCTCTTACGGTTCAAATTCTGCCCCTTGGGCCGCACCTCAGTTCCACCGAAACGTCTCACGACGAAACACGCTGAAGCACATCTAATTGGTGGAGGGGGCAGGATTCGAACCTGCGAAGGCTGAGCCGTCAGATTTACAGTCTGATCCCGTTGACCGCTTGGGTACCCCTCCATCGGGGGCGCGTATTCTGGCTAGGTGGGGGTGCCGCGTCAAGCGCAGACTGCGCCGATCAGTGTTCGATTTCGACCAAACGAATCTAGCGGCATGCGAAGCAGGCTCTAATCCACCCCAGCCTTGGTTGACGCAGCATCAAAAATCTTCTCGGCGTTTGCAGCCAGGAAGTTTCTGAACACGGGCCCGCCGGCCTGCTCTGGGCCGCGCTCAATGATCTCCACAAACTGTTTCTCCGTTTGCGCTGTGCCCGTCGTGCCGTCCACTTCGAGCACGGGCGTTTCCATGGTGGCTGCCAGCGTCGCTGTCTGCCTTAGTTTGGTGCCCGGCGCACCCTGAATGCCTGGCAACATGCGAAAACCTGCTGCTTGCATGGTTCCGGTCATTGACTCGATATCGTCGAAACCTGCTGCACACACATCAATCGTGACGTGGTTGAAGTCTGGCCCCAGCGCTAGTGCGCTGGCCGCTTCGCCGGATTCGGCCGCAACCGTATTTAAGGTACTGCGCCGGATCGGTGGCCCAGGGCGCGACATGACCTGGCTGACAAACTCGCTGACCAGCGCCTGACCATCGTCGGCATTCAGGCCGCCGTCGCGCTCGGCTTTTTCCAGCAGGGCCATCAGCGTGTCCAATTCGCGCGCCGCTGCTGTCGTTTGGCAGTCTTGTTCAATGGCGGCGCGGGCCGCATCCGAAAACGCGGCGCGATCAACCTCGCTGACAAAAATCTTGAATTGGTGTGGGTCATCACCGAGCACTTGCAGATCAAATGACTCGAGTTTCTTCGACGGGAAGCTGTAGGTCAGCTCGCGCTGCAAACCGAATTGCTTGGCGACGCGGACGAACAACGCTGTCAGCGCTGGGTCAGCCACTCTGATAGCGCCGTGATCATTCAAGAACTTGCCGCCGCGCTCCGCAATCATCGTTTGCAGCCGCGCGAAGTCAGGCACGTTGTCGGCAAAGCGCTGTGTTGCGGTGGCAACAAACCGCTGGCGCAACGCCTCGGCGGAGAGCAAGTTCACCGGGCTTCACCCACGTAATGGCAGGCCGCGTGTGCGGCGCCGTTATCGACCGAACGTAAGCCCGGCTCCTTGCTGGCGCAGAGGCCGTCGGCCAGCGGGCAGCGCGTGCGGAACGAGCAACCGGACGGCGGGTTGAGCGGGCTGGGCAATTCGCCCTTGACCAAGCCGTCCTCACGCCCACGTTTGTGATCGGGGTCGGGCACCGGAATAGCGGCCATCAGCGCCCGCGTATAGGGATGGCGCGGCTTGGCGTATAGCTCTTCGGCAGCCGCAACTTCGACCACCTTGCCCAAATACATGACCATGACGCGATCACTGATATGGCGCACCACGGCCAAATCATGGGCAATGAAGATCAGGCTCAGGCCCAGTTCGCGCTTGAGACGGATCAGCAGGTTGACGATCTGCGCCTGAATCGACACGTCGAGCGCCGAGACCGGCTCGTCACAAATGACGATTTTTGGGTCGAGAATCAACGCGCGGGCGATGCCGATGCGCTGACATTGACCGCCGGAAAATTCGTGCGGGTAGCGGTTGATCTGGTTGGGCAACAAACCAACCAGCTTCATCATCGCGCGCACTTTTTCCTGACGCTCGGCCTTGGGCATGTCGGGGAAGTGCACGCCTAGCGGCTCGGCGATGATCTCGCCCACGCTCATCCGCGGGTTCAGTGCAGCTAGCGGGTCCTGAAACACCACCTGCATGTCACGCCGACGCTCGCGCCATTGGTCTTCAGTTTGTTTGGTCAGCTCGTGGCCCAGCAGCGCAATGCTGCCGGCCGCCGCGGGCACCAAACCCAGGATGGCGCGTGCCAGCGTGGATTTGCCGCAGCCGGACTCGCCAACCACGCCTAATGTCTCGCCCTCGCGTAGATCGAGATTGACCCCGTTCACGGCGTGGAGCATTTGCGGCTTGCTCAGCAAACCGCCACCAATCGGGAAGGTGACGCGCAATTGGCGCAAACTCAGCAGTGGTGCACTCATGCTGCACGCACCTCGGTGGCTGGCGCGTGGCAGGCGCGGCGCGCGGCGTTTGCGCTTTCCAGCGGTGGCCGGATGGTTTCGCATTCATCGCGCTTGAAATCGCAACGCGGCGAAAACGGGCAGCCAATCGGCAGATGAAGCAGGTCGGGTGGGTTGCCGGGGATGGCAAACAACTCGCCCTGATGTTCGGACTCCAAACTCGGAATCGACTTAAGCAAGCCGCGCGTGTAAGGGTGGCTAGGTGCCTTGAACAGCGCGCTGGCCGCACCCTGCTCCATGATCTGGCCGCCGTAGAGCACGACCACCTCGTCGCACAGATCGGCGACCACGCCCAGGTCACGCG
>JAAFAL010000058.1 GCA_018222345.1 bacterium | reverse complement strand
CAATCTCGCCTTCCTGATCGGGTTGCCTGGGATATGTACGCATCCGTGGCGCTCGCCGGTGCAATGGCCCCAGAATTCGATGAGGGCTCTTAATGGGTCCCGGCACCAACGCCGGGCGTTTTTTGCTCGCCTCGCTGATTACGCTGTATCTGGCCGTGCTGCTGCTGCGCATCATCCTGCGCTGGGTGTCGGCCGACTTCTACAACCCGCTGTCGCAATTCATCTGGCAGGTCACCAACCCGCCCGTGCAACCGCTATCTCGCATCATCCCGCGCTGGCGCAAACTGGACACCGCGGCGCTGTTTTTGCTGTACGTGTTGGCGGTTGTCGCCATCATGTTGCTGATGGCCGTGGCGGGTTATCGCATCGGCCTGCAGTGGGCGCTGGCTTATGGTGTGCTCAAGCTGGTGATTCTGGTGCTCAATGTGCTGACCTTTACCGTGCTGGTGCAGGCCATCCTCAGTTGGGTCGGCCCCGGTGGCAACAACCCCGCTGCCAGCCTGCTGTGGCAGGTCAACGAGCCGATCATGCGCCCGGCGCGGCGGCTAATGCCGCCCATTGGCGGGCTGGATTTGTCACCTTTGGTGGTGATTCTGGTGCTGCAATTTGCCGTGCGCCTGTTGTGGCCAGGCGGCGCTATCGGCTTGGCGATTTAGCCCTATGGATTCGGCCAGCGTCGGCGTGGTCACGCCGCAACAATTCGTCTGCGAAACCGGCATCGACCTCGCCTGCGGCCAACGCCTCGACCAATACACACTGGTGTATGAAACCTATGGCGCATTGAATGCCGCGGCCGATAATGCGGTGCTGATCTGCCACGCGCTGTCGGGCGACCACCACGCCGCCGGCCTGCGCAGCGCCGACGACAGCAAACCTGGCTGGTGGGACAACGCCATTGGCCCCGGCAAGGCCATAGACACCAACCGCTGGTTTGTCGTCTGCGCCAACAACCTGGGCGGCTGCGCCGGCTCCACCGGGCCGGCCAGCACCAAGCCAGCAACCGGCAAACCGTTTGGCCGCGACTTTCCGCTGGTGACGGTCGAGGACTGGGTGGATTCGCAGGCCGCGCTGGCGCAGCACTTGGGCATTGGCCGCTGGGCCGCCGTTGTTGGCGGCAGTCTGGGCGGTATGCAGGCGCTGGACTGGGCCATCCGCAGGCCTGCGCAGGTGCAGCGCGTGGTGATTGTTGCCGCTGCACCGCGGCTGTCCACGCAAAACATCGCCTTTAACGAAATCGCCCGCCAGGCCATCCGCAGCGACCCCGACTTCCACGATGGCGACTACCTGGCGCACAACGCCATCCCGCGCCACGGCCTCAAGCTGGCGCGCATGCTTGGGCATATCACCTATTTGTCGGGCGACGGCATGCGCAACAAGTTCGGGCGCGAGCTGCGCGAGGGCAAGCTCAGCTTCAATTTCGACGTCGAATTTCAGGTCGAGAGTTACTTGCGTTATCAGGGCGAGGCCTTCGTCAATCGCTTTGACGCCAACACCTACCTGCTGATGACCAAGGCGCTGGACTATTTCGACCCCGCCGCGCGAACCGGTGGCGACTTGGCAGCGGCGCTCAAACCCGCCAGCGCGCGCTTTTTCGTCGCGGCATTTTCCAGCGACTGGCGCTTTGCCCCAACGCGTTCGCGCGAAATTGTCGATGCGCTGATGGCCAATGGGCAGGCGGTCAGCTACGCCGAGATCGAGTCGCCGCACGGCCACGACGCCTTTTTGATGCCCATCGAGCCTTATCACCAAATGCTGCGCGATTTTCTGCAGACACCGGCCGAGGCCCGCGCATGACCGGCTTGCGCGCCGACCTGGCATTGATCAGCGACTGGGTCACTGATGGCGCCCGCCTGCTCGACCTGGGCTGCGGAGACGGCGCCCTGCTGGCCGAACTGGCCGCAACCCGGCAGGTAACCGGCTACGGTGTGGAGATCGACCCGCAATCTGTCGTCTCCTGCGTCGCGCGCGGCGTCAACGTCATTCAGCAAGATATCGACGCCGGCCTGCAGCAGTTTGCCGATCAATCATTTGACTTGGTGCTGATGACCCAGGCCTTGCAAGCTGTGCATCGGCCCGACGCCGTGTTGCGCGAGATGGCGCGCGTGGGTCGCGAAGCCATCGTCACTTTTCCTAACTTCGGCCACTGGCGGGTGCGGGCGCGGCTGGCGTTCGGTGGGCGCATGCCGCTGTCGGATGCGCTGCCGCACGCCTGGTACGACACGCCCAACATCCACTTGTGCACGGTGCGTGATTTCGAAGGGCTGACCGCCGAACTCGGCCTGCGCGTGTGCGAGCGGGTGATGGTGAACTCGCGCCACCGCACCAGCGCGCTGCGCCAGTTATTCCCCAACCTGCTCGGTGAGATTGCCGTGTATCGTTTACGCCGTGATTAAGCACACGCCAATCCGCTTTTGCCGCTGGGCCGCCCTGTGCGTGCTGGCCGTCGCTGCCTGGCCGGCATTAGCCGAGCAATACGTGCAATCAAATGACTACACCGTGCACTACATGGCCATCCAGACCAACGACCTGACACCGGCTGTTGCGCGCGCCTACGGGCTCAAGCGCAGCAGCGGCACGGCGCTTGTAATGATCAACACGCAGCAAGGCGCACTCTCGGGTGCGGCTGTTTCGGCGGTTGTCGCTGGCGAAGCGCGCAACCTCACCGGCGTGCGCAAACCGCTGGCGTTCCGCCAAGTCACCGACGGCGATGCGATTTACGCGCTGGCGACTGCGCCAGTGGCCAACCTGGAAACACTCAAGTTCGACCTGCAAGTGCAGCCCGAGAACAGTGGGGCCAGCATTCCGGTGCAGTTCTCACGCAAGTTCTACCGGTAGAATTCGCCGGTGATTGGTCTGGGGCACCAATTGTTTGCTGCACGCCGGGGGCGGCGTGCAATTAATATCAACCAATTCAATAACTTGGCCGCCTATGCAGATTGGCACGCCTTGTGATGCCTTAAAGCATTGACGGCGCTCGAACCATTTATGACGCAGAGCGTCTGAACCGTTAACCAAGGCCGCGGCGCTGCGGCTGCAAATATTTAGGGGAATCGAATGAATTTGCGCACCACCGGGGCCATCGCGGCGCTGTTTTGCATGGCATTGCTCAGCGCTTGCGGGAACGCCGACGACGCGGCGAAAAATGCCGACGGCAGTGACGGCGAAGACAAGGAAGAAACAGAACAAGCGGCCATCCCGGTCGAGGTCGCGGTGGCGCGGCGCGGCAGCATCGCAGCCGCCTGGCGGGGCAGCGCAACGCTTGAAGCCGAAGCCGAGGCCGAAGTCGTCGCCCGCGCGTCCGGCATCGTCGAATCGCTCAGCGTTGAGGAAGGCGACACGGTCTCGCGAGGCGATGTGCTGGCGCGGCTGGACGACGACCAGCTACGTATTGAGGTGTCGCGCGCCAAGGCCAACATGGACAAGCTGACGGCCGACTTCGCGCGCGCCAAACAGGTGTATGCCGAGAAGATCATCAGCCTGGAAGCCTTTGACCGCATCCGCTTTGATCTGCAAGCTGCCAAGGCCGCCTACGACCTGGCCAAGCTCAACCTCAAGTATTCGACCATCCGCGCGCCGATCAGCGGCGTGGTGTCGGCGCGGCATATCAAGGTGGGCAACCTGGTCAACGTCAACACGCCTGCTTTCCACATCATCAAGTTCGATCCGTTGCTGGCCGTGCTGCACGTGCCCGAGCGCGAAATCTACAAGTTGCAACGCCAGCAGACTGCTGACCTGCGCTTTGACGCCTACCCCGGCGAAACCTTTACCGGCACGGTCACACGCATCAACCCGGTGGTTGACCCGGCCACAGGCACGGTGAAAGTTACGGTCGAGATGGACGATGGCGCACAGCCGAAACTCAAACCCGGCATGTTCGGGCGCGTACTGATCTTCTACGACCGCCACGACGACACGCTGATCATCCCCGGCGAGGCGATTGTGACCGAAGACGCCCGCGACGCGGTGTTCGTGATCAAAGCCGGCAAGGCTACGCGCACGCCAGTCACGGTGGGCTTTTCGCAGAATGGCGACGTGGAAATTCTCGACGGTATCGATGACAACGCCGTGGTCGTGACCACCGGCCAAACCTCGCTGCGCGAAGACTCACTGGTCGAATTTGTTGATGCGCCGGACAACATCCCGGAAGCTGCCAAGCCACCGCCCAAGCCCGAGAACGACGAAGAAACAGAGGGCGAATCGACCGAGACGGAACAAAGCTGATGCAAGTTTTGCACGCCATCGCACAACGACACGTCATTGCGAGGGCGCAAAGCGACCGCAGCAATCTCACTCAACGACGCCACCGCCCTACGAGATTGCCGCGTGCCTTTGGCACTCGCAATGACAGCCAATTTGAATCAACCCCCTTGAGTCAAGGGGGTGGGCCGCGCAGCGGACCGGGGGATTTGGGAGCAAAACCAGTAACGGTTTGCGCAGCAAACCGCCGAGCGGCTCGCCCGCGAGGATTGCCGCGTGCCTTCGGCACTCGCAATGACAGGCTGATTGGACGCACGTCATGGGCATAATTCACACAGCCGTCCGCCGCCCGGTGGCGGTGTGCATGATGACCTTTGCCGTGGTGCTGTTCGGCTTTGTGTCGCTGAGCAACCTCGAGGTCACGCTGCTGCCGGACCTCACCTACCCGACGCTCACCGTCCGCACCGACTACCAGGGCGCTGCGCCTTCTGAAATCGAAACTCTGCTGTCCAAGCCGGTGGAAGAGGCCCTGGGCATCATCAAGAATCTGCGCGAGGTGCGCTCGATTTCCCGCGCCGGCCAGTCCGACGTCATCTTGGAGTTTGCGTGGGGCACCGAGATGGACTTTGCGGTGCTCGACGTGCGCGAGCGCCTGGACGCACTGGAACTGCCGGACGAGGCCTCGCGCCCGCTGGTGCTGCGCTTTGACCCCACCGAAGATCCGATCATGCGGTTGTCGCTGTCGGTGGAAGACAATGCCGCGCCTGATACCAATGCTTTGAAACGCCTGCGGCGTGTGGCCGAAGAGCAGGTACAGCGGCCCTTGGAGTCGGTTGCCGGCGTGGCCGCCGTCAAGATCTCCGGCGGCCTGGAAGATGAAATCCAAGTGCTGCTCGACATCGAGCGCGTGTCGCAAGTCGGCCTGACACCGGCACAAATTGGCCAGCGGCTGAATGCCGAAAATGTGAATCTATCTGGCGGCCGTGTCGAGGACGGCAGCGCCGCCTATCTGGTGCGCACACTCAACGAATTCACGTCGCTGGACGACATCCGCCGCACCATTGTCTCGACGCAAAACAACCGGGTCATTTATCTCGAGGATATCGCCGAGATCAACGCCGGCTTCAAGGAACGCGAGGCCATCATCCGCGTAGAGGGCGCCGAGGCGGTCGAGATTGCCATTTATAAGGAAGGCGATGCGAACACCGTGGCCGCTGCGCAAGGCGTCACAGCCCGCGTCAAGCAGCTCAACGAAAGCCTGCCGGGTGACCTGACCATCACCGGCCTGTACGACCAATCCACTTTCATCCAGGCCGCCATCGACGGCGTGATGGGCGCCGCGGGCTTCGGCGCATTGCTGGCCGTGCTGGTGTTGTATTTCTTCCTGCGCGAGTTCCGGCCCACCATCATCATTGCTGTGGCCATTCCGGTGTCGGTAATCGCCACCTTCATGCCCATGCAGTTTGGTGGCTTGTCACTGAACATCATGTCGCTGGGCGGCATGGCGCTTGCCATTGGCTTGCTAGTTGATAACGCCATCGTGGTGCTGGAAAACATCGCCCGCCGGCGCGAGCTGGGCGACGGCCAAGTCGATGCTGCCGAAGTCGGCGCTGGCGAGGTGGGCGGGGCCATCACCGCCAGCACGCTGACCACGGTGGCGGTGTTTTTCCCCATGGTTTTCGTCGAGGGTATTGCTGGGCAATTGTTTGCCGACCAGGCGCTCGTCGTCACGTTTGCGCTGCTGATCTCTCTGGCGGTCTCGCTGACGGTCATCCCCATGCTCGCAGCGGTGGGCAGCAAACCGCGAGAACTGGAGCCCCGAGACCCGCTAGCTGAGTACCGCCCCATCAAGCGCGTGTTCGTGGCCATCTGGCGCGGCATCGAGTTTGTGCTGATGTGGCTGCTGCGTTTGCCGGCCTTGCTGGTCTGGTTGCTGGCACGCGGTTTGAAGCTGCTGTTCGCCGGCCCGGTCTGGCTATTCAACAAAGCTTATGACGGGCTGGCCAGCCTCTACGACAACCTCTTGGCTGGCGCGCTGCGTGCGCGCTGGCTGGTGTTGCTACTCGCGGCCGGTGCGTTTGTCGGCTCAATGGGCCTGGCGCGCGGCCTCGGCGTGGAACTGATCCCGCCCATGGCCCAAGGCGAATTCAGCCTGGAAATGAACCTGCCGCCCGGCACCCCGCTGGAAGACACCGACGTGCTGGTTCGCCGCGTCCAATTGCAGGCCAGCAAAAACGATGACTTCCGCACCGTGTATGGGGTGGCGGGCACGGGCAACAAACTGGATGCCAATCCCGAACTCGGCGGCGAGAACGTCGCGTCCGTGAGTTTTGTGCTGGCCGATGGCGCCACCGAAGCGCAGGGCCGTGATGGCGTGCGCCAACTGGTTGCCGACAGCCCGGGCTTGGAATACCGCTTCGAGGCGCCCACGCTGTTCTCGCTGGAAAAACCGCTGGCCGTGGAAATCTCGGGCTACGACCTCGACACGCTGGAGCGCGTCGCCACCCAAGTACAGCAGCGCATGGTGGCCTCGGATCGCTTCCTGGATGTCGAATCGACAGCGGAGCAAGGCCAACCCGAAGTCCAGATCGAGTTCGATCAGGAACGCGCCGCATCACTGGGCTTGCTGGTTGCTGATTTGGCTGATCGGGTTTCGACCCTGGTGCAAGGCGATGTGGCCACCCGCTACCGCATTGCCGACCGCGAGATCGACATTGTCGTGCGTGGCAAGGAAGACGACCGCACCACCGTGGCTGACCTGCGCCGCCTGGTCATCAACCCGGAGTCCGCACGCCCGCTCACGCTGGATGCCGTAGCCGATGTGCGCTTGGCCCGCGGCCCGGCACAAATCCGCCGCGTTGCGTCACAGCGCGTGGTGATCGTGTCGGCCGCGCTGGCCTATGGCGACCTGGGCAGCGCGCAGGACGAACTGCAAGGCATTATCGACAACATCAACTTGCCCACTGGTTTTGTCACCCGCCTCGGCGGACAAAGCGAGGAAATGCAGGTGTCGTTCGACAGCCTCAAGTTGGCTCTAGGCTTGGCGATTTTCCTCGTTTATCTGGTCATGGCCTCGCAGTTCGAGTCGCTGTTGCAGCCCTTCGTGATCCTGTTCTCGGTGCCGCTGGCCGGCGTCGGCGCGGTGCTGGCGCTGTATCTCACAGGGTCTGATGTGAACGTCGTCGTCTTCATCGGCCTGATCGTGTTGGCGGGCATCGTGGTGAACAACGCCATCGTGCTACTCGACCTGGTCAACCGCCTGCGCAGCGAGGGCATGGAGCGCTTCGAGGCGATCCGCGAAGGTGGCCGCGCCCGCCTACGGCCAATCCTGATGACCACATTGACCACCGCCCTGGGCTTGCTGCCACTGGCCATCGGTGGCGGCGAAGGCGCCGAGGTGCGAGCGCCACTGGCCATTACCGTGATTGGCGGGCTGATGGTCTCGACACTGCTCACGCTGATCGTGATCCCTGTGGTTTACTCGCTGGTGACGCGAGATACGCCAGCGGGTGAGAACGCATGAAACAAGTCAATGTCATTGTGAGGCCCAACGGGCCGCGGCAATCTCGTTACGTTGGCAGCTTCGTTGGGGAGATTGCCGCGGGCGCTGCGCGCCCTCGCAATGACAGTCGAGGAATAAAACCATGAGCCTCACCGAATTCTCACTCAAGCGCCCCGTCACCGTGGCCATGGTTTTTGTCTGTTTGGGCGTGATCGGTGCGATGTCATCGCGGCTGTTGCCGCTGGAGTATCTGCCAGACATCGAATTCCCAGGCATCTGGGTCGAGCTGCCCTATCGCAACAGCACGCCGCAAGAGGTCGAGCGGCGCATTGTCCGGCCTGTTGAAGAGGCGCTCTCCACACTGACCGATGTGGAACGCATGTACAGCGAATCACGCGACAACGGCGGCGGCGTGTTTGTGCAGTTCGGCTGGGGCGCTGACCTGCGGGTTAAGGGCGTGGAGGCACGCGACAAGTTGGACGCCATCCGCGACACCCTACCGGAAGAACTGCAGCGCATTCAGGTATTCAAGTTCAATGCCAACGACCAGCCGGTGCTGGTGCTACGCGTGTCGGCCGACCGCGACCTGGCCGATGCTTACGACATGCTCGACCGCAACCTGAAACGCCGCGTCGAGCGCATCGACGGCGTGTCACGCGTGGAACTGTACGGCGTGTGGGCCAAGGAGGTTCGTATTGAGCTCAATGCCGACCTTGTTGCCGCACACAATGCCGACTTGCGGCAGGTCGCCGAGCAATTGCGCCGCGCCAATTTCGAGCTGTCGGCCGGCGAACTGCTCGACCGCGGCAGCAAACTCACCGTAAAACCCGACGCGCGCTTCAAGACCCTGGAACAGATTGAAGACATCGTCGTCTCACCCAACGGCTTGCGGCTGGCGGACATCGCCCAAGTGCTCTACACCGACCCCGTGCCACTGCGCGGCCGGCACCTTGATGGCAAGTACGCCGTCGGCCTGAATGTGTTCAAGGAAAACGGCGCCAACCTCGTGGCCGTAGCCGACCGCGTGCTGGAAGAAATCGACGTCATTAGTGGCTTGCCGGAAATGCAGGGCGTGACGCTCTACGCCATGGATAACCAAGCGCAGGGCGTCAAGGATTCTCTGTCCGACCTGTTGCAATCCGGGCTGATCGGCGCATTGCTGTCGCTGATCGTACTGTTCCTGTTCTTGCGTGACTGGCCCATGACGCTGATCGTCGCGCTCTCGGTGCCCTGCTCCATCCTCATCACCCTGGGCGCCATGTATTTCCTGGGCTACTCGCTCAACATCTTGTCGATGATGGGCCTGATGCTGTCCATCGGCATGTTGGTCGATAACTCGGTGGTGGTGTCTGAAAGCATCTTTACCGAGCGGCAGAACTTTCCCGGCGATGCGCAGCGTGCGACGGTTGCTGGCGTTGACGGTGTAGCACTGGCCGTGACCGCCGGCACGCTGACATCGGCCATCGTGTTCCTGCCCAATATTTTCGGCGAGCAGAACAACATCAGTGTGTTCATGAGCCACGTGGCCGTTGCCATCTGCATTTCGCTGGCGGCAAGCCTGGCGATAGCACGCACACTCATCCCGCAACTCACTTCGCGCATTCCGGCCAAACAAGCCCACGCGGGCGGGCGGGCCATGCAATGGCTACAGCGGCAGTACCCGCGGTTTGTCGGGCTCACCCTGCGTCACCCTGGCAAGACCGGGCTGATCACTTTGTTGGCAATTAGCAGCGCCGTGCCGGTATTCATGTTCGGTTTGCTCAAGGCCGACATGTTCCCGCGCAACGACAGCGAACGGCTGTTCCTGCCCTACCATGTCAACGAAGTCTATGCCTTGGACACGGTCGAGGATGCGGTCGATAAGATCGAAGCCTACTTGTTTGAAAACAAAGAACAATTCGAGATCGACAGCGTGTACAGCTTCTACGATCTCGGCCGCGCCGAATCGACCATCATCCTCAAGGATCAGGAAACCCGCACGCTGTCGCCAGAACAAATCAAAGACGCGATCATGGAGAACCTGCCCAAGATCGCCATTGGCAACCCGACCTTCCAGGAAAACCGCGGCGGCGCCGAGCAACTCAGCCTGTTCGTCACTGGGGAATCGACAGAGCGTTTGGATGATGTGGCCAAAGAGGTCGCACGCGTTGTAGAAAACATTGATGGCGTGCGCGACGGTCGCGTCGAGACCGATGCTGCCAGTTGGGAGGTGCGCGTGCAGGTGGATCGCGACCGCGCTCGCACCTTGGGCCTGACCAGCCAGCAAGTGGCCGAGAGCGTGGCAACCGCCATCCGCGGCGTCGAACTGCGCCCCTATCGCACGCAAATGGGCGAAATTGATTTGTTGCTGCAGTTCCGCCGTGATGACCGTTTGAATCTGGACCAGTTGCGCTTGCTGCCGGTGGCACTGCCCGATGGCGGCCGTGCCGCACTGGGCACAATGGCCACGCTGACGATTGGCGATGTGCCAGCGACTATTCGCCGGCAGGATCGCCGCACCGGCCTACGCGTGAACATGTTCACCGAAGACGACGCCACCACCGACGACATTCGCGAGTCGATCAAGCAGGTGATGGAAACCGTGCAGCTGCCGCCAGGCTATAGCTGGAAGTTCGGCAACGCGTTTGATGAAAACGACGAGTCGATGGCCTCGATGATGGTCAACCTGTTGCTGGCCTTGGCGCTGATCTACATCGTCATGGCAGCCATGTTCGAGTCGGCGCTGGCACCGATGGCCATCATCACCGGCATTGCGTTTTCGTTCGTCGGTGTGTTCTGGACATTCGCGATTACCGGCACCACGTTCCAGTTCATGGCCATGATTGGCATGCTGATCCTGATGGGCATTGTGGTGAACAACGGCATTGTCATGCTCGACCATGTACGCAACTTGCGCGTCAGCGGCTTGGCCCGCAACGACGCCATCGTGCAAGGTGCGCGTGATCGCCTGCGGCCGATCTTGATGACCGTGGCGACAACCGTGTTTGGCATGATTCCGCTGAGCATGGGCGACGCCGCACTCGGTGGCGATGGCCCGCCTTACGCTCCCATGGCCAAAGCCATCATTGGTGGCCTGACGTTCTCGACCATCGTCAGCCTGATGGCCTTGCCTGCCATTTATGCGCTGATGGATGACTTTGGCGGCTGGCTCACGCGCATGAGCCGCGCGGCCCGCGGCCAGCGCGTGGCCGGCTTCCATACGGGTTAAGCGTAGCTGTCATTGCGAGCACCGGAGCAATGCTCGACCACCCCTAGCTTAGGGTACTGGTAACAAAAACCGTGTCATTGCGAGCACCGAAGGTGCGCGGCAATCCTCGCGGGCAAGCCGCTCGGGGCTTTGCTACGCAAAGCCGTACCAGTTTTGCCCCCACACCCCTGCTCGCGATGCTCGCCGTCCCCTAACTTAGGGGACTGGTAACAACAACCGTGTCATCGCGAGCACCGAAGGTGCGCCTCGCAATGACAGGTGTAACTAGAAATTCACAAGCCCCAGCACGCCGATCACGATCAAATAAGTCGCAACGATGTAGTTCAGCAGCTTTGGCTGCACAAAAATTAAAATGCCGGCGATTAATGCCAGCAGCGGCTGAAGTGCGAGATGAATGGTCATGGTGTCCGTCCTTGGATCGATTGGATTGAAACTGCAGCCTCTCTGTCGCGGGCCTTGCTGTCAAGACGTGGAAGATGCTCAAGCAAATGCGTAATCTGGACGTCTGCTTCACATACCGATTGCGTCACACCATGAACACCACCGTACGAAACCTGCTGCTGATCGGCGGCAGCGCCGCCCTGCTTGCTGCTTGTGGGCAAACGGCCCCACCGGCCGACCCCGCGCCTGCCGAACAAACACAAGATGCGTCCGCCGAGCTGACCAGCTTTGTCGATGCCGAGTTCAAACGCCTGGTGTTGGATCGCTCGCCGGAAACGCAGACATTCCTGGGCATCAAGGACGACTATGGCCGATGGGACGAGGCCACGCGCGCCCGCTCGGAAGAAACGCTGCAGCTCTACCGAGACTCGGTTGAAACACTGAAGGCCAAGTTTGCCGACGCCAAACTCAACACCCAGGCCAAACTGTCGTACAAGCTCTACATCGACGGACTCGCTGATCAGGAGGCCGACTTCAAGTGGTTCGACTACAGCTATCCGTTCAACCAGATGTTCGGCCGCCAGTCGCGCGGACCGGCATTCCTGATCGCACAACATCGCGTCGGCAGCGAAGCCGATGCCGTGGCCTATATCGAGCGCCTGGAGGGCTACAAGGCCATGATGGATCAGTACGTCGATCTGGCCATTGAGCGCTTTGGCAAGGACATCTACCCGCCCAAGTTCGTCTATGAATATGTGTTGGATGATGCCAAGAACATCATCACCGGCGCGCCGTTTGAAGACGGTGACGATTCGACGCTACTCGCTGATCTGAAATCCAAGGTCGATGGGCTGGAACTGGACGACGCACGCAAAGCCGAGTTGCTGGCACGCGGCACGGCGGCGCTCAAGGACTCGGTGAAACCAGCCTACGACCGCGTTATCAAGGTGATGACCGAGCAACAGGCCAAAGCCGACACCGACGACGGCGTATGGAAGCTGCCCAAGGGCGGCGCGTACTACGCCCATCGCCTAAAAAAGATGACCACCACCGACCTCACCGCCGATGAGATTCACAACATCGGCCTGAGCGAAATGGACCGCATCCACGACGAGATGCGCGGCATTATGGAAACCGTAGGCTTCGACGGCACGCTCAACGAATTCTTCGTATTCATGCGCGAAGATGAGCAGTTCTACTTTGCCGACACCGAAGAAGGCCGCGCCGGTTATCTGGAACTGGCCACCGACCTGATCAACAACATGAAGGGCCGGCTGGATGAGCTATTCATCACCAAGCCCAAGGCCGACGTGGTGGTCAAGCCAGTCGAGGCGTTCCGCGAAAAATCCGCCGGCAAGGCGTTTTATCAGCGCCCAACACCCGACGGCAGCCGTCCAGGCGTGTATTACGCCAACTTGTACAACATGGCCGAGATGCCCAAGTACGCTGCCGAGGCACTGGCCTACCACGAGGGCGTGCCCGGCCATCACATGCAAATTGCCATTGCGCAGGAACTGAGGGGCGTGCCGATGTTCCGCAAATTCGGCGGCTACACCGCCTACATCGAAGGTTGGGGTTTGTATTCGGAGTACGTGCCCAAGGAAATCGGCCTGTACGAGGACCCGTACTCCGACTTCGGCCGCTTGTCGCTAGAACTGTGGCGCGCCGCACGGCTAGTTGTCGATACCGGCCTGCATCACAAGCGTTGGACCCGCCAGGAAGCCATCGATTACCTGGTCGAAAACACGCCCAACGCCGAGCGTGACTGCGTTAAGGCCATCGAGCGCTACATCGTCATGCCCGGCCAGGCCACGGCCTACAAGATCGGCATGTTGAAGATTCTCGAGCTGCGCAAGATGGCCAAAGACGCACTGGGCGAGCGCTTCGACATCCGCGAGTTCCACGACGTCATCCTCGCCAACGGCGCGGTACCGCTGGATGTGCTGGAAGATTTGGTCGAGACGTGGATTAAGGAAAAATCTGCCTAGCAGCCTGTCGGGCTTTCCTGATCGTCGCAGTAGATTGTGGGAAGTCCGACAGGCTGCTATTCGTCAACCGGCTCTACAAGTTGTGGCCCGTCATCTCGCGGGTTGCGCTCAATGCGCTGACCACGGTCATCGCGGGGCGCACCCGCGTCGCCGCCAATGCTGAAGCTAAACACTTGCACAAAGCGTTGCGCCACGGGCTGGCCGTTTTTCTGCGCGGGCTTAAAACGCCATTGGTTCAGGCGCTTTTGCACATAGCCGGCAAAGGCAGGGTGACTGGCGTCGATGACCTCGTAGTCACCCGCTTTGCCATCTTCGTCGATGGTGAATGCCATGCGCGTAGAGCCAGCTTCGCGCTCCTGCAATCGCACACCCGGGTATGCAATCGGCACGCTGCGCTTCACCACCGGCGGCTCGTCATACAACACCGGTAACACAGGCCGTAAATTGGCATTGAACGCCGCCACCGACGGCGACAACCGGCCACTGGCGCAAGCACCCAGAGCAAAAACAGACAGCAGGAGCAACAGGCGGACGCGTGGCATGGCAGTGGTGGTTGGCAAAGGCATTGGACATTCTAGCGTGCGGGCGCGCTAAACTGCGCGCCGCCATTCAAACGCAGCCGCCATTGCCATGGACTTGTTCATAGACTCCGCAGACGTCAATGCCATCGAAACCCGTGCAGCTTCGGGCTTGATCGACGGCGTTACTACCAACCCGTCGCTGATCGCCAAATCGGGACAACCGTTTCACGACACCGTTGTGAAAATTTGCAACATCGTCGGCGGCCCGGTCAGCGCTGAAGTGATCGCCACTGAACACGACGCCATGCTGGCACAAGGCCGCGAACTCGCAGCGCTGCATGAACATATCGTCGTGAAGCTACCAATGACGATAGCCGGCTTGGCCACTTGCAAGGCGCTGACCAAGGACGGCATCAAAACCAACGTCACGCTGTGCTTCTCGGCAGTGCAAGGCTTGCTGGCCGCCAAAGCCGGCGCGACCTACGTGTCGCCATTCATTGGCCGGGTCGATGACATTGGCCTGGCGGGGATGGAGTTGATTCACGACATGCGCCAAGTGTTCGACAACTATGCTTTTGACACCAAGATTCTGGCAGCCAGCATTCGCCACACCGAGCATGTGCTGCAAGCTGCCATGGCCGGCGCTGATGCCGCGACCATACCGGTGGCAGTGTTCGACAAGCTACTGAATCACCCGCTGACCGATCAGGGACTAGAGGCGTTTCTCGCAGATTGGAAATCGGCAGGGCTGACCTAACGAATACGCTTGACCGATATCGAGCGGCGCGAATCAGCCGGTGAAATCTTGTAGCCAGACAACAACTTGGTTTTGAGCGTTACCGGCTGTTCGAGGTTGTCGCCGTCTTCTACCGGAAAGTAGTAACTGTCGGTCTGCCGCCACACTTGCCCATTGCTGAGCCACAGTGTGGCCTTGTCCAGCGCGTTGCGCCGAACCTTGACCAAGGTGGCATCAAGTTGCTCCAAGGGGTTGCCTGGAATGACCGCCGGACGTTGCGATTTGGGTAGCTGCTCTGCACCAAATGCGGCCTCACGTAGCGCATCGGTGATTACCGGCGCTGGCGGCTTTGCAGCAGGCGCTTGTGCACGCTGGGTAGCATTCTTAGCGGGCGCTGCTGACGCAGCGGGTTTGTCTTGCATGGCCACATCGGCCAGCGCGTCGTAACACGCTAGGCGCTTGGTGTCGTCGGCTATCGCACGACAATCGCCGAGGTCGGCTATCGCTGTAACTGGCCAAGACGCCGCTAGAACCAGGCCCGCCATCATCAGCGACAAGCGCGGCCGACGTGGTTTGCTGGGCATAATGACTGACTTCATGTCTTTCTACGTTCTGTTCAGCCGCGCATGATGCCATTTTGTCGCCATCGGTTTTGGGCTGCGGGCATGCTGCTTGCGCTGGTGCCCACGGGTGCCTGGGCACATTCCTTCGGTGTGGTTTACACCCTACCCGTGCCATTTTGGCTCTACGCTTGGGGCGCAGTTGCAACCCTTGTGTTGTCGTTTGCCGTTGTTGGCGTATTTGCCAGCCATACCCCGGCACTACACGCAAACCGCACGGCTGCATGGCACACGCTGCCGCGGTGGCTGGCGGCGGCGCTGCAACTGCTCAGCGTGTTTGGGCTGGTGTTGTGCATCAGTACGGGTTGGTGGGGCACACCCAACCCCTATGGCAATTTCAACATGACCTTTTTCTGGGTCGTGTTTTTGTTGGGTTACGCCTACCTGACTGCGGTGGTGGGCAACCTCTATGCGCTGATCAGTCCGTGGCGAAGAGTCACCTGGCTGATCGGTCGTGTGTGGCGTGCGTACGACCGGCCGAGGCTTGCCTGGCCAGCCTGGCTCGGTGTTTGGCCGGCGGTCGCATTGTTCTTTGGCTTGATCTGGCTGGAACTGTTTGGCGGCACCAAGCCTGGCATGCTATCCAATGCGCTGGCGGCGTACACCGCACTCAACCTGTTGATGGTCGGCGTGTTTGGCAGCCATGCATGGTTTGAGCGCGGCGAAATATTCGCCGTGTTCCTGGGCTTGATCGCGCGTATGGCGCCCGTGGAGTGGGACGACCTCAACGCACGCCGCTGGCGGCTGCGCTGGCCGGGCGCGGGCCTGTTGGGTGACGGCCCGGCGCATTGGAGCGTGCTGCTATTCGTGTTGTTCATGCTGTCGGCCACCGCATTTGATGGTTTGCACGAGGCCAAGCCGTGGGTGGAGCTGTTCTGGACCGACATGTACCGCTGGCTGTTCATCGACTGGTATGGCAGCAACCCGCTAGCCGCATTCAGCCCGATGCGCGAACTGTGGCGCGTGTGGCAAGGCACATGGTTGTTTGCCTCGCCTTGGCTGTATCTGCTGGTCTATTTGCTGGGTGTTGCTGGTGTGGCTGCGCTCGCCGGCCACCGTGAGCCACTAATGGCAACAGCCAGGCGCTTTGCGCTGTCGCTGCTACCCATCGTGCTTGTTTATCACGTCACCCACTACTACACGCTGCTGCAAAGCCAGGGCGTCAAGATCATTGCGCTGGCTAGCGATCCCTTCGGCCGCGGGTGGGACCTGTTTGGCACCGCCGACTGGTTTCAATACAACATCGTGCCCGATGTCGGGTTGGTCTGGCACGTACAGGTCACACTGATCGTTGCCGGCCATGTGGCCAGTGTTTATGTGGCGCATCTGCAAGCGCTGCAATGGTTGCGAGACCGCAAGCTGGCGGCAATCAGCCAATTACCCATGCTGGTGCTGATGGTGGCCTTCACAGTTGCTGGGCTGTGGATCTTGTCGCAACCGATCAAGGTCCCCCGCTGATCGCTTCACACATCGCGCCACTCACGGGTTTCTCGTACCCTGGCGGCATGTCGGCGCACTGGCTGGCATCATTCCACCATTCATCGCTTGCAGGGCACTATGCTCAGTCTGCTGGTCATCTCTTT
>JAAFAL010000057.1 GCA_018222345.1 bacterium | reverse complement strand
CGGTGGCAGCGCGCACCTCGGTTTGCACCGGCGCGGCGTCGTCGGCATCGTGCCACCAGCCATCGTCTTCCACTGTGCGTTGCACACTGTGGAAACGGTTGTGCGGGTTGTTGTGCGCGCCGCGGCCCTTGATGGGATTTGCGTTCATTGCATGACTGTATATTAATACAGTTATGTTGTCAGGCTGGGTCAGGCCATGTCAGCCAATGCTCAGCGGGCGCGCCTACCGTGAAGCCTCCCCACCCCTTTCGGAGGCCACCATGAAGTACCGCAATTTACTGGCTGTTGCGCTAGCCGCTGGCAGCTTGGCGCTGGCGCCTGGCGCGCAGGCCAAGAGCTGGAGCGACCTTGCAGCCGAAGCCGCCAAGGTCAAACCCGATGTGCGCGCCGAGCGCCGCGGAGACCGCCAGGACAACCGGCGTGACCGCCGCGACGACAGGCGAGACCACCGCCGGGACGACCGCGCCCGCTACGGCAACCGCCATCGCAACTTCGACCGCCAACACCGCAACGTGCGCCGTGCCATGCGCCGCCACGGCATCAGCCGCTTCGATAACGCGGTGTGGACAGGCAATGGCTTTCGCGTGTCGGGCTTTACCGCACGCGGGCTGATCGACATTGTCTTTGGCTACCCGAACTACGCAGTGCGCTCGGTGGCGCACCGCCGCCACCACGCGCGTGACCGCTACTGGGGCGGCTACGGCGACAGCTACCGCCCGCAGCACTACAACCGCCGCCCGCTCAAAGAGCGCCGCGTGCGCCGCATTGCCGCTCGCCAATATGGCCTGGATGTGTATCGCACACGCTGCGTAGATGGTCGCTGGGTGCTCATCGGCAATCGCCATGGCCACCGCCACGGGCGCTACAAGTTGGCGCTCGACGCGTTCAGTGGCCGCGAGCTGGCCTTCCACCGCATACGCGGGCACCGCTAAGCTGCAAGCATGAGAACCTGCATCGCCATCGTGCTACTGGCCGCCTTGGCCGCGCTGGCAATACCCGCCAGCGCGGCCGGCCCCTTGCACGCGCAATATCGTGCGGTGAATGCCGACGACCGCGCCGGGCTGGTGCGCGCTTACCGGCAAATCCAGCGCCGCTACGGTGGCCGCCGCGTGAGCCAACGCTGGAACAACGGCCGCATGCTGGTGGTGTGGCAGCCCGAGCGCGGCGACAGCTTGTTGATTCGCGTGGTGCCGCGCACTGGCGACTGGATGGTGATTGGCAATGCGCCTGCTCGTCGTTGATGACCACGCCGAGCTGCGCGCCGGCGTGCGCAGCTTGTTGGCGCAAGACCACATCCAGATCAGCGAAGCTGATACCGCCGACGCTGCCGACACGCTGGCGCGCACGCAAAAATTCAGCGCCATCGTGCTCGACCTGGGTCTGCCGGATGGCGACGGCCTGACATTGCTGCGGCAATGGCGCAAACGCGGCATTAGTACGCCGGTGCTGGTGCTGTCGGCCCGCGGTGCGCCTGACGAGCGGGCCGATGGCATGGAAGCCGGCGCCGATGATTATCTGGCCAAGCCGTACCACGCCCGAGAGTTGGTGGCCCGCCTGCAACGCTTGCTCTCAGGCAATCGCGGCACGGTGGTGCAACTGGGTGATGGCGGCCAAGTGGCGTTGGACCTGAGCACCGGCGCGGTAAGCATCGGCGGCGCCTCGGTGAGCCTGTCGGCCACATTGCGGCGTGCCTTGTCGGCACTGGTTGCCGCACGCGGCCCGCTGAGCAAAGACGCCCTGCTCGACCTTGCCGGCGATGCTTTGGAGCCGGCCACCGAAAACGCTGTCGAACAATGGGTGCGGCGCCTACGCAGCAAGTTGGGCAACGATGTCATCGTCACCGAGCCCGGCCTGGGCTATCGCGTGAATCGGCATGATTCATAAACTTTGGTACAGCCTACGTGGACGGCTGGTGTTGGGCACCGCCGTCAGCGTGGGCGCAGTCACGCTTGGCGTGGGTTTGCTGTTGCACCACAGCGTGCATGCCAGCATCGAGGGCAATTGGCTGCGCGAGCTGCGCGACGAACTGACCACCCTGCAACATCTGGCCGCCGAACTCCCACCCGCTCGCCTGGCCAATGGCCGCGCCGCCGAGCCCTACTCGGGCCACTACTGGCAGATTGGCAGCGGCGCCGCGGGCGACCCCATCTACGCGCAGTCGCCATCGCTGGCGGGCTTTAACCTCGCCGCGGCAGCTACTACCACTGGCGGCACGGCGCGGCTGGCAGGCCCGCTGGAGGAAAACCTACTAGCCGTCAGCGCCCGCGCGCTGATTGGTGGCGAAGCGCGGCCGCTCATCGTCGCCCGCGACGCCCAACAATTGGATGACCTGCTCAGCGCCGTTGACCGGCTGCTGCTGTGGGGGCTGCTCAATGTCTGGATCATCTCGGTGATTGTCGCAGCGCTGGCAGCCAGCGCCTTCACCCGGCCGCTGGCGCGGCTGCGCGATGAGGTGGAGCAGATGCAGGCCAACCAGCGCGCAAGCTTGAGCGCCAGCCGCTTGACCGAACTCGGCGCGCTCAGCGGCCAGCTCAACGCCTTGGCCGAACAAAATGCGCAACGCCTGAAACGCCAACGCCAAGCCGCCGCCACCCTGGCACACGAGCTGAAAACACCGCTGACTGCACTGCTGCAACGCTGCGACGAAGCACCGCAATTGGACAGTGATCAGGTCAAGCTGCAGGTCGGCCGCATGTTGCCGCCACTGGACGACACCCTGGCGCGCGCCCGCATTCACGGCCCGGCGCCCGGCTTGCCGCACGCACCGTTGAAAGCCCACGCCGAGCGGGCCGCCGGCCTGTGCCGGCTGGATCACGACTTGCCCGAATCCGCAATCGAAGTGCAGATCGGCAACAGCGCACAAGTGCGCATCGAACCGCGCGACCTGGATGCAGTGTTGTGGAACCTGATCGACAACGCCTGCAAGCACGGCGCGCCACCCGTGCGCATCCGCGGTAATGATGAAACGCTGGTGGTCGAAAGCGCCGCAGGCGGGCAAGCCCCAGCGACCGAGGCCGCGCTACCCGGCGGCAACGGCCTGCGCCTGGTCACCGAAATTCTCGATGCCTACGGCGCCAGCATCAGCCACACACAAAGCCCGCTGGGCGGGCGGGCCACACAGATTGCGTGGCCCGATTAGCCGAAAGCAGAATTACGGGCAGCCTGCACCCACAAGGTCAATACATGCGCCATTGGTATTGCCCCACTGATCGCGAATGTCGCCCGGCAGAATACGGATATCAGTGCCTACAACATCCGCACGCCACAGCACGCCATCGTCGCTAGTCGCTTCCACAACGCCTAAGCCTGTGGTCACCGTGACGGATTGCGCTGAGCCAGTATCTGCCCATGGGCGGAAGGTGCACCGGTGGCAATACTGCTCCTCGTCGCCCGAAGCGTACTGGTAGATATTGCGCTCATCACGCAGCCATGGGATCAGCGGCTCGCTGCCTTCGCGCAGCATCTTCCAAGTGTCGGGGTAATCGACCGGCCCGACGGTGCGCGCCGGCGCGAAATCTTTCGGATCGCGCGTGTCTGCCCCGCGTTGGAATTGCGAATGCGAGGTGACTGGCCCAAGCGCGAATTCGACGCTGGTTGGCGTGGCCTGCACGGAGTTTGCCTGCACGGCGATGCCGTCCCACGGGAGGACTTCAAACGGCGCGCTGGTCAGCGCGTATTCGCTGGGCGGCAAGCCGCCAGTCTCGCGATGCTGGCCGCTGATCACAAAGCGGTAGGTGCCAAGCGGCGTTGCGTAGCCGCCTTGCGACGGCACGTTGCTGTCAGCGTCAGTGACCGGCACTTCGGACACGTAGGCCTCGTAGCCGGCTGTCCAAATCCACTCGAACTCTCCGGCACGCCAGGTCGCTAAGTCCTCTGGGTGGGGAACCACCACGGGGTCAGTCGCATCGGTAGCCGAGCGCAGAAAATCAACATGTAACGCCACTTCACCAGTCTGATCACCGACGGTAATCCAGTGACTCGGGTCTGCAGCATCGCACTCGGCCGTCACACAACGCTCCACCGTCACGTCGGGCATACCTAGCCAGGTTGAGCCGCCCACCCACTGTACGGTGGCGCCGTCGAATCGTTGAATGTCGGCTGGCTCGGCGACGATGCCGGGTGTGCCGCCGTTGGCTGGCAAGGTGGCGTCGTAAGCCGGCACGAAGGCGCGACCGGCTTCGCCGACGCTGCGGGAGAAGACCTCAGCGCGCGTGTCTTCGGCCAGGTAGGCCACGTCGCGCGGCGATGCCGGCATGCCCGCACCACCGTTGAGCAAGGCGCCCAGGCGCGACATCCGCGTGGCCAGGAAGTCGGCCCCATGCGGGCCCAGCCCAGCCAGCGACTTGCGGTAGTGGTCGTGCGCGCGGTATTCGCGGTAGCCCGGCATGTAACCCCAGTAGTCGTTGGCCATGCCCACCGGGATCACTAGGCCGTAGCCCTGCGCGGTGTGCTCTTCGTGCGTGAAATTGCCCCAGATGGCGGTGGCGTCCAAAGGCTCAGACTCGGCATGCAGGCCGTTGATGGCTTCTTCCCAGCCCCGTGCGTCATTGTGGATTTGCGCCTTCATGCGCTGGAAGGCCTCCAGCGTCATGGTCAACGTGCCACCGTTGTCGCGGCTGGGTTGTGGGCAGGTGACGGTGTCGCCACTGACCGCGCAGCCAACCTCATCATCGCCGTGCACGAAGTCGCCATTGTTGGCGGGGTCGCGCAGGGCGTTGTCGGCAGCGTAGCCTAGGTCCCAATCCCAACCGGTGTGGAAGTCGCCCGCCACGCGGTTCAGGCGGCTGATGACGTTCAGCGCCGGGTCGGTGAACTGCTCGCAGGGGCAGAAGGTCACGGCCACATCACCCAGCTTGAACACCTGGATGGGCACCGTGGCCTGTTCCTCCAAAATGGCGTAGCTGGGGGTGCTGATGCTTTGCGGCAGCGGGATACCCAGCTCGGTCAGTTGGCTGGCCAGTTGCGACACAATCGGCCCAGCCAATGCGGACACGGCGTCGGAAACACTGTTCCAGTCTTCGCCCAACACATTCTCGAACACGGCCTGGAAGGGTTCCTCCAACGGCTCTTGCACTGGGCTGGTCTGATCGCTGACCTCACCGCACTCCGGCAATTCGTCCGGCTTGACGATATTGGGGTCAGCCCGGGTGTACAGCGCATCCATATTGCAGTTCGACACACCGGGGATGGGCCGCGTGACTGGCGGTGCGAAGCGCTGGAAGGCGAAATTGACATCGAAGCCAGTGTTGCTGGCTGCGTGCTGGTTGCTATCCCAAGGCGTGTCGGCATTGATGTTGTCGAGTGCCAACAGCACGTTGTCGGCGGCCTTGCGCGCGGCGCGGTGGGCGCCGGCAAACGCGGCTTCCTGATATTCGTGCCGTTCGCTACCGAAGTGTGCGCGCTCGTCCTTGTGCGGGCCGGAGGTTCCGGTTTCAGACTGCGACATGACTGTGATGGCGCCGGTCTCGCGATCCAGCAGCCTCATGGTCGCGTGGGTCAGATCGCCGGAGATGACTTCCTCGCCCCATACCCATTCGGGGTGAATGCCCAGCACCACCCAGTTGGCGTAGTTGTCGCCAGTCGCTGCGTCGTCAAAACGCATCACATACATCTGACGCGTCGTGTAGTCGTACGGCTGACCAGCCGGTGTGTCCAGCGTCCGCGCCTCATCCGACACTTTCGGGCCGTAAGTATGGCCGCGCACGTCGTTGGCATACACGGCCGTGGCGCCCATGGTCACGGCGCGCATGTCGGCGGCGGCATCCACCACCGCATCACGCATGCGCTCGGCCATGTATTCATAAAAACGCAGGTCGAACACGTCCTGGAAAATCCACGGGCCGACGGCCGGTGTGGAATAAAACGGCGACGCGTGGCTGTGCGACACCGTCATCGCCAGATTGGCGGCGGTAATGCCCGTTGGCGTGCCGCCAGTGGCCAGCGCCAGCGCGTCGTGCTCTTGCAGCAGTTGAATCACGCGGCGGCGCAGCAGGTCGTTGGGCAGGTACAAATCGTTGGCGACCACGGCCACGCGTTTGCCGTTGCCGCCCTCGACAACCAGCGCGCGGGTGGTGATGCGGTCAGCCAAGGTGTCCGACCCAACCTTGCGCGTGGCGTGGTTGTACGGATCGTAACCACGGCCATCGGCAATGCCGGCACCCGTGGCCGAGAACTGCCCAGCCGAGGCGCCAAAATGCCAAGTGGCATCAACCACTGCAGCACCAGCGCGAGCCGTGCCGTCACCGGTCGGAACATCCGCCAGCAGCGCACACGCTGTGTTGTCGATGTCGGCTGCGTTGCATTGTACGGCGGCCGCAGTCAGCACCTGGGTGGCGGTCAGTAGCGCAGCGTCTGTCAGCGTCTTGAAGCCGGCGCAGAACTCGGCCGGCCCGCCGTCATCGCACAGCGCTTGTAGCTGCTCCACTACGGCTTCGGCACCAGTGGCCACTGATGGATTGCCATCGCTGTCACGTTGGTCGTCGGAGCACCCCTGGCCATCAACTTGTGCGCCGGCCTCGGTGTCCGGGCAGGCATCGCTATCGTCGGCCACGCCATCGTTGTCGTCATCGGTGTCTGCGTTGTCGCCGACACCGTCGCCATCGGCATCGGCGGATTCATTCGGGTCGTTCGGAAACGCATCTTGGTTGTCCGGCACGCCGTCGCCATCGGAATCTTGCGGCTTGGGGCTGTCACAGATGGCATAGGCCTCACCCAAGCGGAACCAGATCGGCGCAGACACGGCGACGACGCGCCCCGTGACTTCGTCAATCACCCGTACGAAGCGGTAACGCTCGTCGGCTTCGGCCACTGGCACCGAAACGGCGGCGCTGGCACCCTGATGGCTGCTGGTAACAACACCACCAGGGCCGACAAAGTCGATCCGCGGTGTGAAGCCGGGGTTGCCAGGCTGCGTGACATTGGCTTCGAACTGAACTGCTTGTGAGTCACCAACTGCAAGCCGGCTACCCATCGGCGAGCCATTGCCTGTGAGGCGCAGGCGCACGTCGTTATAGCCCTTGGCCACGGCATAAAAGCGGCGTGCCTGGTAGGCCTCGCGCAGGCCATCGGCGCTGTTGTCGCGCGCCAACACCACGGTTTTTGGTAGGTCAGGTTGAGCCCAGCCGGTGCCGTGATGGTCTTCGCCGGAGATCGGGCCAACATGCCAGCCTTGGTCAAGCGCAAAAGCCATCCACGACGTGCCATTGGGCGGGTCGCGCGACTCGTCGTAGTAATCGCCCTTGCCAAAGACTTCGATACCGACCATCCGATAATCGGCGGCTGGCACGTGGCCAAAGCCATTGAACGAAAACGCCGGATCGCCAATGAACTGGTGTACCGCGTCCTCGCGGCCCGGGTGGTTGAACACGCCGAGGCCGTCGCCGCCAAAGCCGTTGCCCATGCTGGCATTCGGTTCGGCCGGCAGCGTAAACCACTGCCAGAAGTCTTCCATGGTGGCGGTGTAGCCAAAGCTGGTCTTGGCGTTCAGGTAGTTGGTCGAGCCATACACACTGATGTGGCCGAAGCGATCAGAAGTCCACTCGAAGCCGCGCAGCGCGGTGAAGCCGGCAGTGGTCGCCTCATCAGCCTGCTCGGCCGTGGCATCCCACTTGCGGAAAGCGTCTTGCGGATTGTCGTTGCTCGCTCCCAGGCAATCCAGAAAGTCCTCGGACAGGCAGTCAGTATTGGTCGTCAGCGGAATCTGGAAATTGTCGGAATGATCCGCCGAGGCCATGTAGGCCAGGCCGGCAGCAGCACCGGCCGCAAAATAGTCACGCGGCTCCGTACCTACGGCACCGTCGGAGTAGCCGCTGTGTTCATGCATGGCGCCCACGAGTTCGACAAAGTCGCCGCTCTGGTCGGCGGTGCAGAACACGGGCTCGTCGGCAAACTGCTCACGGATGGCGGAGGCCACATCGGCCAGCACACAACCTTCGGCCAGTAGGCTGATGCTGCAGGGTGCCAGTCCCGGGTCGTTGGCCAACACTTCGCTGACCAACGGTGCCAATGGGCAAGCGTCGTGCTGAGCGTCCACAAGGCAAATACCGACCGGCGAGCCATAGACGAACTCAGCCAGCGGGTTGAGCGGGCACGCCGGGTCGCGCGGGTTGGCGCAGGCTTCAAAATCGGTGCCGGGCGGGTTGCTGCCGCCACCACCAGGCGTGCTGTTGCCAAACACATCAAAACCAGTCGCGGTAACAGCCGGGCCAGTGATTGCGCCTCGGTACACGGCTGACAGCACGCCATTGCGCGCTTCGATACGGTGCAGGTTCGCACTGCTTGAGTCGGTGCCATTGCTGAGCGTCACCTGGCCCTTGCGTACCGGCGCGGGTTGATCGACCGGCGAGTACGCATCGATCAGGCGATAGTTGTCGGGCCGCGCCGTGTAGGCCAGCGTGGCTTCCCAGATACCAGGCTCGACTTCCACCGGATCGCCAGCAATCAGGCTAGGCGACGGTGACACGGCGAAGGCATCGGATGTCACCGAATACGTCGTCGGCGCGGGTGATGGCGCAGCCAGGGCCTGGCCCGTGGCGACCATGCGATACACACCTCGCGGCCAGTCCTTGGGCGGTTCGAAATGCACCAGCCATTGGTGCGCGCCGGACGCCAACTGGTATTCCAAATGCATCTCGAAGTAATGATTCAGCGGCTTGCCGTTGGGCAAGATGACCGTTGTC
This sequence comes from bacterium, assembly GCA_018222345.1. GTDB lineage: Bacteria > Pseudomonadota > Gammaproteobacteria > Nevskiales > OUC007 > JAAFAL01. Next base: position 8,337 of record JAAFAL010000057.1, on the reverse strand, counting down.
CACTGGCCGTCAGCACCCAGGCGCTCCATGCGTGTGACCGGCAGATCGACCACCGGATCGCCGCCTTCAAAGCTGAACGTTGTGGTGCCGAAACGCTGCACATCACTCGGCTGGGTGATGACACGACCCGGCCGCAGCGACGGCACCACGCGCGGCGGCACACCCGGCTGCTTGATGTAGTTGAGCTGGAACTCGTCCGCGGGCGGCGCACTGCCAGAGGCCAGCGCGTCCAGCAGGTCGATATTCACATCCAGCAAACGGCCGCCTTGCTTCCAACCCCAGAAGGTCGTGGTGCCCTCAGTGTCGCCCAGCAACCAGTCTTGCTTGCTGTCAGGCAGTAGGTAGCCGATGTGATCCTGCGAGTAGCCCCAGATAAATGTGTTGTCGCGCACAAAGCCGCGATCAGCCGCAGCCTGCATGACGCGCTCGCCATATTCGGCCACTGGCTCGCCCGGCTGGGCCAGCAGTGTCAGGCCACCGATTTTGTGCGCCGAGACGATCGTGTCTTGCGGCACGAAAGCACCGTTTTCGGCCACGCCGTTGTCGAGTAGGTCGTAGCCATCAACCGGGGGTGCTGCAAGGCAGCCCTCGGGCACTTGCGTGGAATTGCACTGCGCCGCGCCGAAGGGGTACGGATATTCCGTATCTTCGTAGCCCAAGGTCTCGCGGTTGAGGATGACCCGCTGTGACACGGTGCGAATGTCCGGCACGGTCTCGAATTGGTCGATGGACGCGTGCAGGTCAAGAATCTGCGGCGCTAGCAATTCACCGTAGCGCTCGATACGCAGCAGCTTGGAACCGCTGCCCTGGCGCGGGCTGACATCGCCGCCCACACTTTGCACCAGCATCGACACAACCGGGGTGTCGAAACGCGCCTCCACCGAGCGCTCCACCGCACCCAGCATGTCGCCGGAGAAAAATTGATTTTCGATGCCAAAGGCAATGCCATGCGCGGCGTAGTTGGTTACCACGGCCAGCGGGCGCACGGGGTCGCCGTTGGCATTGAGTTCATCGACACGCAGCACGCCCAAGCGCGCACGCAGTGCGTTTTGCGCAGCGATCTGCTCTGCCGTCCACGGATCACGCGAGCGGCGGAACCGGTTGAGTTGTTGGGTCGTACCCGTCAGCTCATCGACATAGCCCTGCTGGCCACTGGCCCAACCGATGCGCGCGGGGCGCAGTTGCTCGGGGTCCAGCGCGTCAATCACGGCTTGCGCAATATCATCGACGAGGCGTTCAAACAGTTCAGGTTGGTACTTATCGACCGCCAGCCAAAAGTAGCGTGTCGAATCGTTTGCCACGGCGCCGGGGCCGCCATGCGTATGCGTGGCCGACATCAGCAGCCCTTCACCGAGTTCAATGCCGGTGGCATCAGCGACGCGCTCGGCCACGCCCATGCGCAACTCGTCCAGCATGCCGATGGTGTCGAGCTTGACCATCACCAACCAATCGGTGCCGTCGTGCAGCGCCACGACCTTGGTGGTCAACGAATCGTAGTAGCCGCGCGACGGTGGCGAATAGGTGGCGTAAGGCGAATGAATGGCGCGCAGTTCATCCGGTAGCGCCGCAATCGGTGCGCCGTCGTGGTCGGTGGCTGTGGGCAAGAAGTCCAACAATTCTGCGAGGAAGACGTTGGGGTCGCCATTGGCCATGGCCTCCAGGCCGGGGACAAACTCACCACCAATAGGCGGACGCAAGTAGCCGCCTAGTGGCACACCCACCGGCACGCTGAAGCGGCGCTCGGCGACGCTGGCCAGCAGCGGTTGCGGCGGCTGGTCTTGCGGGTCGGGGTTGTCATCATTCAGCGCTGTGCAAAGCAAGGCAGGGCCACCCAACTGCGCACAGGCATCGCTAAGCGCGGCAATGGTGTCGCCAGCGGTGCCAAACAGGCCGCAGAACTCAGCCGGGCCGCCAAAGGCCGAACATTGTTCTTCCGCCGGGTCGCCATCGCCAGCCAACAAGTTGCAGAACTCGGCAGGGCCATCTTGCGCCAGGCACAACTCGGCCAAGGTCGGGTCGGCGGGTTGCTCAACAGGCGTGGTGCCAGTCGGCACCAATTGAATGGCTACGGTGCCTGCTTCAAGGATCAAGAACTGGTTGCCAACAGCGGCAGTGAGCACGCGGTTGCCGCCAACATACACATCAACCGGGTTGGCAAGATCACCCAAGATGAGTTGCGTGATGCCGTCCGTCGTAACCGACCCGTTGGCTTGCTTGCTCAGGTCCAGCCCCATGCGGCGGACGTCGATGCGTGCAGCGGACAAACCGGTGAGCGTGGCGACAAAGCTGTTGGAAAGCGCGGCATCACCGATGGGCAGCCACTCCAGCCCACTACGCACGAATGGCGTGCTGTGGCCTGGCGCAGCTACCGGGCTACTCGGTGCGGGCGCATCCGGCCAGATGCCAGTTTGCGGGCCGGTGACAATGTCGGTGCCAGGCAAAGCGCGCGAGGTGATCTCGATCTGGCCGCTTACGCCGGGGTCTTGCGGGTCGGCGTCGCGCACGACCAGGTCATCGACCCAGTAGGCACCATCGGGCGAGAAGCTGAACGTGGCATCGGCCGGGTCGGGCTTGACCGTGTTGAGCGCATCGACGAGCGCCGGCACCACTTTGTAGGTGACGGTGCGCGGGTTGTCGTTGATGGTAAAGCGCTGCATATAGCGTGCGCCTTCCACCCATTCGTCAATCGCGGCTTGCGAGAAATGCTCGTAGCCGATGAAACGCAGGTAGTCGTGGCGGTAGCCCAGTTCGGTCAGGCGTGCGCCGAAGCGCTCGATGCCGGTCACCGGCACCAGTTCGTCGTTGGTGCCGTGATGAATCGACAGCGGGAAATGACGCCCGTTTTCCAACAAGCGGAACGTTAGCTGCGAATTAGCGCGGCCTTCGTTGGCTTCGATGAAGCATGGGCTGGCGGTCTCGCCGCCACCGGACAACGACTCGCCACACAGTCCGTCGTCCGGCCCAACGCCGGTCCAGGCGCCTTGCGTGGTCGCGCCAGAGGTCGAGTAACCGGCGGCAAACAAATCCGGATACAACAGACCAAACAAATAGGTGCCATAGCCGCCCATGGAGTAGCCCGACAGATACCGCCGGCTGCTGTCGATGTTCAGGCTCAGCGCATTGGCCAGGCCGGTTTCGGCATCAACCGTGGGCGCGCGGTCGGACACATCCAAGCCCTCCACGTCCATGATCACTTCGAACACGTCTTGATGCGCGTCGGTGGTGTACCAGCTTGAAGTACCGCGGCCGCGTGGCGTGGCCACGATGTTGCCCAGGTCTTCGCCCAGTTGCCTGACCAACCGCGGTGTCCAGGCGCCACCCGAGTGCGCCTTGCCGCCGCGATAATGCAGCCAGTAACTCACTGCTGTCGGCGTGGCCGGGTCATAACTGCTGGGCACATACAGGCCGTAGTGCTGCAGGCGGCCATCTTCGCCACGCTCGGTGGAAATGTTGGCACCCGAGATGAAATGACGTTCGTGATAACCCGCCCCAGGCGCTACACGCTCGGTGCGGCCACTGGTCAGGTCGGCAACGTCAATCAGATTGACGAAGCCATCGACATTGCCGTCCAGCAAAGCCAGCGCCTGCAGTTGTTCGTTGTACAGGCCTGCAACCGGCTCGCCGAAGCGATAGGCCACGTTGGCCGGGCGCTCGCTGCCGTCCAGTGCAACAACGGCCACGCGCAGCACGCCGTCGCGGCTGATGGCGGCCAGGTCGAAGCTGGCCTCTACCGTGTTGGTCTCGGCGTTGGCGGCTGCGTCGCCATTAATGTCCAGCATGTCACCGCTGGCAATATCCCAGGCGGTCACGCCTGTGGCATTGATGCGAACTGCCACATCGAACTGGGCTGTACGCAAGCCGAAGCCAACGCTGACCTCGTCGCCATTGCCCGCCGTCGTGTCGGCCAGCACCAGCAAGTCAACCTGACTAGCAGCCGTGAGGTTGACCAGTGAGGCCAACAGATAGGCACGTTGGCCGTCGCTGGCCCAGCGCACCTGATGCAAGTCGGCAGCGGCGGCAAGGCCATTGTCGCCGTAGCTGTCCAGCGCACCGACAGGGCGCGGCACGCCTAGTTGATCGCCCACGGCCTGTTCAAGCTGGTCGATACGGCGGGCGCGGTCATTGACCTCGAGGACCGGGCCCAGCAGCGCCAGGCGGCGGGCGTCGTCGCCATCGTCGGCGCCACGGGCGTCGAAGATGAAGTCGGTGTAGATGTGCTCGCCGGCGTGGAACTGCTGACTGCCACCAAAGTTTGCAGAACCACCCAGCCAGTCCGACGGGTCACCATCAACGGTCTTCGCCGATGGCTGGATGGTGTCGGCGTTGGTGGCCACCAAGCTACCGCGTGTCAGCGGCCGCGACAGTGCCGGCAAGGCGTCCGGCAGGGTGTCGTTGATCGCCGCACAAAAGTCGTCGCCCGGCGCGCTGCATTGCTCGGCCACGCCCGCCAGCAACACGCCCAGGGCTTCGCCGCCGAGGTTGTCGAAGGCCGCGCCGAAGGCGCAGTTGGGGCCGGTGTCGTCAAAGCTGCAGTCCTGCACGCCATCGAAGAACCCGGCGACGTCAGGCGGGCTCAGCGCGAACAAGGCGGCGCAGAGTGCCTCGGCCCCGCCTTCGTTGATCTCGGCGCCCATGGCTTCGCAGTCGGCTTGGGTGAAGCCATCGTCGTCACCGCCGGGGTCGCCAGGCAGGTCGCCCAGCAGTACCGGCGCGACGTCCGGGCAGGTTTTAGCACTACGCACATCGCGGCTGTTACGCGTGTCGATCAGCCGGCCTTGGGTGTGCAAAAAGTGTGACTTCTGGCACTGGCCGTGGTCGGTACGGCGCGGGTAACCATGCGGGTCGGCATCGTCGGCGCGCGGCGGCACATTGCCGATAGGCGGGATCGCCGTGCGGCCTTGGTCGAAAGCGATGTAGCCCGACTTGGCCGTGCGGCATTCCAGCACGGGGCCCAAGCAGCCGGGCTCGTCGTAGCCAGCATTGGCGTCGCGGCCGGGCACCGGCAGGCTCCAGTAGTCGGCAATGTCCGGATCACGCTGGACGAAAAATTCACTGCGGCTGGCAAACGTGAACGGCTCGCTCTCGTCCGGCTTGCGGAAGTAGATGTCAGCCACATCCACACCGATGGTGCGCGCCATCACCTGCGCGCTCCAGTGCGTGACCTGGTGGTCGGCAAACGCCGGCTGCAACAACAATTGGTTGTCCGGGCCGTTCAATGCCGAGTTGTCGGTCATGTGGTGGGCGTAACCATTGTTCTCACTGCGATCCCACAGCATCTGCATCAGCGAGAAGCCGAGGTTGCGATCGAGGTCTTCGGTGTACGACAGGTACAGCGGCAGCGCATACGGCGGCAGGCCGCCAGGCTCGAACTCGCCGTCGAAATCGACACTGCGGCGCAGCAGCGTGGAGTAGTTCATACCCACAACGCCCAGCGCGCCGCGCTGAATGTCCTTGGACAACGCCACCACCGGGCCGCCAACAATGCCGCCCTGCGAGTTGCCGTCGTAGAACACCTCGCGGGTGGAGAACACCGGCCGGCCGTCGATCTGAAACTCGGGATGCGCGGCGAAACCCTCTGGGTGGCGCAGCGCACGAGCGAGGAACATGTAGTTCAGCAAGCCCTGTTGCGAAGCATCCGGAATGATCGCGAAGTTCGACAGGTCGAGCAGCACCGACAGCACATTGGGCACATCGCCAGTGGAAAAGCCGAACAGGTCAACCGCACAGAACATCATGTTGTGCGCGGCGCCGAAGTCGGGAACGCTGTCGTAGTTCACTGCCTGATGGCCATCCAGCAAGCCATGGCCATAAACGCCGGGGCGTGCCGGGGCGGCAGGCGACGCCTGCTCGGGCACCATGCAGGTATAGCGAGTGGTCATGGTGCCGGTGGAGTCCGGCAGGCCGTCGCCGTAGCGATTGCCGATCGGGTCCGCCGGGTTGGGATTGTCGGTGGGGTTGAAGAACAGACGGTTCGGCTGCAAAGAGCCGCCATCGGCAATGCCAAAGGCCTCAAAGAAGGTCTTGCAACCTGCGGCCAAGTCTTCCTGCGGCGCGTTGCCACATAGCGACTCAAGCTGTAGCGACAGGTTGTCGCCGGGCGCTGGGTCGGTTGGCGTCATGTAGCTCGGAATCGTGATCGTGCCTTCGATCCGCTTGATGATGCCGTCATCAGTGTTGGGGGTAACAAGGTCAACAGTGAACGCCGGCGGTACACCAAGATCAATAATGTTGCCCTGCGCGTCTTCGGTTTGGCCCAGGTGGTTGATAAAGGCGTCGTCGCGCATGTGGCGCAAGCGGGCAATGTTGTTTTGCGCACTGGCCACGGTGAAGTCCCAGGCCAGGTACAGGCTATTGTTGCCAGCCGTGGCAATGCCGGCGTTCTGCAGCACCGGGAACACGTCGGACGCCAAGGCATCACAGCGGCTTTGCAGCGGCGGCAGGTTGCTGCCCTGGTCGTCACGGCAGGTGGCGAAGGCTTGCTGCGCAGCAATGGCGTTGCCTTGCGCATCTTGCAGGTTCTTGAGCGCGACCACGTAGCGCCGGCCTTCGGCAAAGTTGACTGCCGGGCGGATGATGATGGGCGCGCGTTTGCCGCGCGGGTTTTCGAGGCCCTCGGCCGGCAACAGCAAGCCTGCGTTCAGGTCGATCTCGGCCCACACGGGGTGCGGCTCGCCGGTGACCGTGTCGATGACCACCACCGAACTGGCCGGCAAATTCAGCGACTGGCCGATATCGGTAATCGGCGGCGCGCCGGGGATGGTGCCGTCGTCATTGGTGGCTAGGTCAGGCACGTAAGCCAGCAACATCTGCCCTGGCGAGAAGCCGTCATTACGGTTCCATTCGCTGGGGTCGATGGGCTTGCCGGCGGTGTTGCGCGGCATGCCAAGGATATTGAAGTTCACCCGCTGGCCGGTGCCCGCCGCCTGGATGCTGCCGTCCGGTGCATCGACGATGAAATGATTGCTGGGGAACGGAAACAGGCAGTGCGCAGGGTCGAGCATGTCGCAGCCCGCGGCAGCGGCTTGGAAGGCATCGCCGGCCAAAGCGCCGTCTGTGCCAGCGACATCATTGCCGTCCAGCACATCGCAGATACCGTCGGGCAAGCCTGCATCGCGGCAGGGGCCGGCCAGCGGCGTGGCAGGGTCTAGCAAGCCACAGAATTGCTCGGGCCCGCCTTGCTCACGGCAGAAACCGGCAATGCCTGATTGAATGAAGTCAATGCGCTGGCCGACGATATTGAAGATGCAGTCGTCGCCAGTGGGGTCGGCCTGGCAGGCCGTCAGATAGTCCGGCACGTTTTCGGAATTTTCTGCATCAAACAGCGGGATGTAGCCTTCCGCACGCAGCAACGGTGCGGTCAGCGGCCCGAGGGAAACGAATTCCTCGTAGCCCGTAAAAGGCACAAACAGACCGTCATCGCCCGAACCGTCAAAGTAACTGAATTCTTCCTCGGGGATGATGTAGCCGAAGGAGTTCTGCGTCAGGCCCAGCAGCATCACGTGATCGCCATCATCAGCCAGGCTGCGGATGAACTCGCCAAAGGTTCCGGTTGCTTCACCGGGGATGGTGACCATTTCCAGGCCGGCGCCATCGCCAATGCTCACGCGCGACACCAGCGTAGTCGCCGTGGGCGTGAACTGCGGCAGGGTGGTCAAGCCCTCGGCCGCCACCGGGCCGATGCCGGGGATCTGCTCGACCGGCAGATTGAGGAAGTCGTAATAACGGTTGAACGAGCCCAGCGCGCCAAAGGCGATGAAGGCCGGGTTGGTAACCGGCAAAATCACGCTTTGGTGGCGCACGCTCAGGCCGCCGTCGATGACGCGATCCAGCGCAAAACCACTGGCGTCCGTGGCCATGCCTTCGCCGCGGCTGCGCACGCGGTCGTAAGGCGTTTCACCACTGGTCGGGCCAGACGCCGAAGCGTCGGCAATCGGGCCGTTGAAGTACAAAGCCACGCCGCCATCACCCTGGGTTTCCAGGTAATCCATCGCGCCCAGAATGTAATCCGGGTGCGGGATGCGCGGGTCTTCGTTGATCGACGTGGGGTGAGCGGTGAACTGGAACAGCGTGCCCAGCACCTCGCCACTGCGCGTGCTGCGCGCCTGCGTCAGTGTGGCCAGGGTGTCGGAATCGATGTCGTCATCGAGGCGTTTCGGGCGCCGATAATTGTTCCACTGCGGCATGTTGCCGTGGCGGACTTCCAACTGCGCGGGCTCCAGTGCATCGATGGCAGCACTCGCCGCCTCCATAGCGGCTGGGTAGAGCACGTTGTTGATCCAGTCTTGCGGCACGCCGCCCCATAAGCCCTGCAGGTCAGCGCCGGCATGGGTGTGGGTC
>JAAFAL010000056.1 GCA_018222345.1 bacterium | reverse complement strand
CTACAAGGCTGCACTCAAGGCGTGGGAGGCGCGCCAGTCAAGCCAGCGGCCAGATGGTGAACAACCAAGCCACGGCAGTTAAGCCAGCGACCAGCACGGCTGCCACACCAGTCCAACGCCAATCCAACGACGGGCCCTTGGGTTTTTCATCCGCCTTGGCGTAGGGGTGCGCCTCCAAGCGGTTGTTGCCGGCCTCGCCGCGGGCAGCATCAACGTGGCGCTTGCGATCCTGCTCGGCCAACCACTGCTCGCGCTGCTCGTCGGTCATGTAGTCGAGGTCCCAATGTGAGACCAGCTCGTCTTTCATGCTGTTGCTGTCGTCGCTCATGGCCCCAGCCTACCAAGCTGCGCAGGCCAGCCGCGCTACCGCGGCTTTCGGCCACCGTAAAAACACGTTAATATTTGCCCCAGAATACAGCGCCATGTTGGCAACCCGTTTGCCAACATGGCGCAAAACTTGCCAGCCAAAACGCTCGCATTCTTTTTGACCTTTGGGGGATTATCCATGCGCAAGCTGCCACTGCTTGCCTGCATTGCAGGTTCAGGCTTGATGCTCGTTGCCGCAACAACCAGCGCACAACAAACCGACGACCGCCGCTACATTTACGCTGGCGGCGTTTACGTGCTGCAAGACGACCGGGTTGGCGAAGCCGACGGCGGCTCTGGCGGCACATTCGGTTACGGCATCCCGATCGCCGGCACCAATTTCGACGTCGAGTTCGACTTCACCTTCAACTCGCTGAAAACCGAAACCGACGACGACCGCGACTTCCAACGCAGCGGCGTGGCCAATGTTTTCTATCACTTCAGCCGCTACAACAGCGACAGCCGCCTACTGCTGAATTTCTCGCCGTATCTGGTCGGCGGCATCGGCTTGGTCGAAGAAGACCTGCTCGACCAGAGCGAGAACGCCGTGACTGTCGAAGCCGGTGTTGGCTTGCGCAACATCCTCAACAGCCATGGCGTTGCCGTGCGGGCTGATGTGCGGCTGGCCGAAGTGTTCAACAACTCGCTGGCCGCGCAAGGCCAAAGCGACAGCTTTACCGACATCCGCTTCAACGTTGGCGTGTCGGTGCCTCTGAGCGCGCGCCGCTCGCCCGACTCCGACGGCGACGGCGTAGCTGACGCCACCGACCGCTGCCCGAACAGTGCCGCTGGTGTGCGTGTCGATTTCAACGGCTGCGAAGGCGACAACGACTACGACGGCGTCAACAACAGCCTGGACCGCTGCCCGCGCACCCCGCGTGGCACGCCGGTTGACCCGCGTGGTTGCAGCAACGACACCGACGCTGACGGCGTGCTCGATGCGTATGACGAATGCCCCAACACGCCGCCCAACAGCACGGTGAACGCCAGTGGCTGTGCGCGTATCCGCGACACTGACCGCGACGGCGTGACCGACAGCGCTGATGCCTGCCCCGACACCGGCAAAGGCGTCAAGGTTGATGCCAAGGGCTGCGCCGTGCCGCAAACCGTTGTGCTTGAAGGCGTTACCTTTGAAACCGCATCCGACGTGCTCACGCCCAATGCCAAAGTGGTGCTGGATGATCAAGTCACCGCGCTCAAGGGCCAACCGGACATGACCGTAGAAATCGGTGGCCACACCGACAACCGCGGCGCCGAAACCTACAACTTTGGCCTGTCGGTCAAGCGCGCCGAGGCTGTGCGTGACTACATGGCCGAACAAGGCATTGCTGCCAGCCGCATGACCGCGCGTGGTTATGGCGAGTCGAAACCCCGTGCCAGCAATGACACGGCAGAGGGCCGCCAGCAAAACCGCCGTGTGGAACTGAAGGTGACTGGCCAATAGGCCACCGCCTCTGCCCATAAGCTAAAAGGCCCAGCCGGCAACGGCTGGGCCTTTTTCATTTGCCGTGGCAGCAACGCCGACGCACAGCGCCTAGAATCAGCACATGCCTGCAAACCCAAACACACTCTTGTCTGACGCCGCGCCTGCGCTGGCATGGATTGCCGAGCAACAGGCCGAAGCGGCCAACGCTGTCGAACACCTGTGCAACATCAATAGCGGCAGCTTCAATGGCGACGGCGTCAATGCGGTGATCGACGCGCTGTTGCCGCTGCTGCTACCGCTCGGCGGTGACGCCGAACGCCTGGACGTGCCGCCGCTCAAGCAGCTGGGTGACGATGGTCAGTGGCTGGAGCGCCCGCTGGGCCAAGCGCTACGCGTGCGCAAGCGGCCTGAGGCGCCGCTGCAGATCATGCTGGGCGGCCATCTGGATACGGTCTTCCCGAAAGACAGCGCGTTCCAAACCGTAGTTCGCCCTGACGCGAACACCCTGCACGGCCCCGGCGTGGCCGACCTCAAGGGCGGTTTGGTGGTCATGATCAATGCGCTGCGCGCTCTGGAGCAAAGCCCCCATGGCGAGAACATTGGCTGGACAATCTTGCTCAACCCCGACGAGGAAATCGGCTCGCGCAGTTCCATGCCCCTGCTGGAATCAGTAGCCAAGCAGGCGCAACTCGGCCTGATCTATGAGCCGGCCTATCCAGATGGCGGCTTGGCGGGCGCACGCAAAGGCAGCGGCAATTTCGAAGTGCTGGTGCGCGGCAAGGCGGCTCATGCCGGCCGTGAACATCACCTCGGCCGCAACGCCATCGCCGCCGTAGCCCGTATCACCGCCGCTATCGATGACCTCAACGGCAAGCGTGATGGCGTGACGATCAATGTAGGCAAACTCAGCGGCGGCGGGCCGGTCAATGTCGTTCCAGAACTCGGTATCTTGCGTCTCAATGTGCGCGTGCTGCAGCCAGACGATCAGCAGTGGGTCAGCGAACAGTTGAACGCGATTGTGAGCGATGCAGACACCGCCGATGGCATCTCGGCCACACTGCACGGCGGCTTTACGCGCCCACCAAAACCGATTGATCAGGGCATACAACGGCTGATCGACCATCTGCATGCCAGCGCCGACACCGTCGGCTGCAAGCTGAGTTTCACGCCCACCGGTGGCTGCTGCGATGGCAACAACCTGGCCGCGTTCGGCTTGCCGAATATCGACAACCTCGGAGTTGTTGGCGGCAATATCCACAGCGATGCCGAATACATGCACATCCCTAGTCTGACTGAGCGAGCCCAATTGTCGGCCACGTTGCTCATTGGCCTGGCCAGCGGGGCACTGCCTTGGGAGCCAAAACAATGATGCTGATCCGCCCCATGCGCCAGTCCGACTTCGGCGCGCTATGCGAAATCGCCGAGGCGTCCGGCCCTGGCTTTTCATCGCTGACCACCGACCCCAGTTTGCTGCAGGGCAAGATCGACGCCTCAGAAGCCGCGTTTGCCGCGGATATCGAGACGCCGGGCAGCGAGCGCTATCTGTTCTCGTTGGAAGACACCAGCTCAGGCACCGTTGGCGGCTGTTGCGGCGTGGAAGCCGCGGTGGGCATGGACGAGCCGTTCTACAACTACCGCGTCGGCGCCATCGTGCACGCTTCGCGCGAATTGGACGTGTATCGCAATACGCCAACGCTGTATCTGTCCAACGACTACACCGGCGCCAGCGAACTGTGCACGCTGTTTCTGAACCCGAAGTTCCGCAGCGGTGGCAACGGCCGGTTGCTGTCGAAGTGCCGCTTCCTGTTCATGGCGCAGCACCGCGAGCGCTTCAACGAGCGTGTGATTGCAGAAATGCGCGGCTGGTCGGACGACGACGGTCAGTCGCCGTTCTGGGAGGCCCTGGGGCGTAACTTCTTCAACATGGACTACGCCCGCGCCGACCATTTGTCGGCGGTCTCGACCAAGGCCTGGATTGCCGAGCTGATGCCGCGCTATCCGGTTTACACCACCCTGCTGCCGCCCGAGGCACAAGCCGTCATCGGCAAGGTGCACCCCGGCACCGAGCCCGCGCTGCGCATGCTCAAGGCCGAGGGCTTTCGCTACACCGGCTATGTGGATATTTTTGATGCTGGCGCGGCGGTCGATGCCTTGTTTGACGACGTGCGCGCCATTCGCAAAAGCCGGCTTGCCGAAGTCAAAGTGGCCGATGCCTTACCCAGCGGCAATACCCGCGTGCTGGTCAGCAACACCGCGCTCAAAGACTTCCGCTGCACGCTGGTTGAAACCGCCGACCCCGGTGACGTGGCCGAAACGCTGACGCTGTCGGCCGAGCACGCACAAGCCCTGCAGGTCGAAGCCGGCGACTCGATCCGATATTTGGTGAACCGATGACTGACACAACACCCGGCCTGTATATCGACGGACTATGGAAATCCGGCGGCGGCGAAGCGCTGCAAAGCATCAGCCCCGCAGACGAGCCCGTCGTTTGGGAAGGCGCCACGGCCAGCGCCGGCGACGTCGATCAAGCCATAGCTGCCGCGCGCAAGGCGTTCCCGGCTTGGGCACGCACACCGCTGGCCGAGCGCCGCGCCATCTGCGAGCGCTTTGCCGGCTTGGTGAAAGACAATGCCGAGCACATCGCAAGCTGCATCTCGCGTGAGATGGGCAAACCATTATGGGAAGCGCGCACCGAAGCCGCCGCCATGGCAGGCAAGATTGCCATCTCGATCAAGGCCCAAGACGAGCGCGCTGGCACGCGCGAGTCGGACATGGCCGGCGGCACTGCGATGCTGCGCCATCGGCCGCACGGCGTCGCCGCTGTGTTCGGGCCGTATAACTTCCCTGCGCATTTGCCAAACGGCCATATCGTGCCGGCGCTGCTCGCTGGCAACACCGTGGTGTTCAAATCCAGCGAATTGACGCCACTTGTCGGCATTGAGGCAGTGAAACTGTGGGAGCAAGCTGGCTTACCGCCGGGCGTGCTCAACCTGGTGACGGGCGCGCTGGAAACCGGCAAGGCGCTGGCCAGCCATCCGGGCATCGACGCGTTGCTGTTCACCGGCAGCGCCGCCACCGGCAAGTTGTTGCACGAACAAGCCGCCAGCCAGCCCGGCAAGATGCTGGCGCTGGAAATGGGTGGCAATAACCCCTTGGTGGTCGATGCAGTTGCCGACCGCGATGCCGCCGTGCACAGCATCGTGCAGTCGGCATTCCTGTCGTCGGGCCAGCGCTGCACCTGTGCGCGGCGCTTGTATGTGCCGCTTGGCGACTCCGGTGATGCCTTGCTAGAGCGGCTTGTTGAAGTCACGCGCGCGCTGCGGATCGACCGATGGGACGCTGAGCCGGCGCCGTTCATGGGGCCAGTGGTCAGCGCCAAGGTGGCGGGCCAGATCTTGGCGGCACAAGATGCGCTGATCGACAAAGGCGGCGTCGCGCTATTGCGCGCTGAACAATTGGCAGCCGGGCCAGCATACGTTTCACCGGGGATTATCGACCTGACCGCCGCCCGCGATGTGCCCGACCAAGAATACTTCGGCCCATTGTTGTCGGTGTATCGCACCGACAGCTTCGATCAAGCCATAGCCATGGCCAACGACACCCGCTTCGGGCTGTCAGCCGGCCTGCTGGCAGACAGCGCGGCGCGCTGGGAACAATTCCGCGACGAAATCCGCGCCGGCATCGTCAACTGGAACCAGCAAACGACTGGCGCCAGCGGTAGCGCACCGTTTGGCGGGCCTGGCGACTCCGGCAACCTGCGCCCCAGCGCTTATTACGCCGCCGACTATTGCGCCTACCCGATGGCCAGCATCGAGAAAACCACGCTGGACGTGCCTGAAACGCTATCCCCAGGTCTGACCCTGCCGTGACCGCGGTCGAGGCTAATTTCGACGGACTGGTCGGCCCGACGCACCACTACGGCGGGCTGTCGTATGGCAACGTCGCGTCAACCGCCAGCAAAGCCAGCGTGGCCAACCCGCGCAAGGCCGCGCTGCAGGGCCTGGACAAGATGGCGGCGCTGGCCGAACTTGGCTTGGCACAAGGCGTGTTGCCACCACAGGAACGGCCTAGCGTCGCACTGCTGCGCGCGCTGGGTTTCGATGGCGACGACGCCAGCGTTTTAGGCCGCGCCGCGGCTGAGCAGCCGGGCCTGCTGTCGGCGGCATCGTCGGCGGCCTGCATGTGGACGGCCAATGCCGCCACCGTATCACCGGGCGCCGACACCGAAGATGGCCGCGTGCACTTCACGCCGGCCAACCTGGTCAGCAAATTGCACCGCGCCATCGAGGCACCGACCACGGCGCGCGCACTGCAAGCTGTTTTTTCGGATTCCGCTCACTTTGCCCACCACGCCCCGCTACACCCGTGCCCTGCACTGGGTGACGAGGGCGCAGCGAACCACACCCGGCTTTGCGCTTCGCACGCCGCGGCTGGCGTCGAGTTCTTTGTCTATGGCACGGCCGACGACAGCCAACGCACACGCTTCCCGGCGCGGCAAACGCGGCTCGCCAGTGAGGCCGTTGCGCGGCTGCATGGATTGCCAGCCGAGCGTTGCGTATTTGCGCAGCAACACCCTGATGCCATTGACGCCGGCGTGTTCCACAACGATGTGATCAGCGTTGGCAACGGCAATACCTTGCTGTATCACGAACTGGCCTTCGCCGACGCCGATCGCAGCTTGGCCGAACTGCAGGCCAAGGCTGACTTTGACCTGCACTTGCTCGAGATCAAAGCCGATGCGGTGCCGATTGAAGACGCCGTGAGCAGCTACCTGTTCAACAGCCAATTGGTGACTTTGCCGAATGGCACCATGGCGCTGGTCTGCGCGCAGCAATGCCGCGACACGCCCAGCGTCTGGGCGGCGATTCAAACACTGCTGGACGGCGACAATCCGATTGCAACCGTCAAGGTATTCGATCTGAACCAAAGCATGCGCAATGGCGGCGGCCCGGCGTGCTTGCGGCTGCGTGTTGTGCTCGACGAACCCCAGCGCGCCGCCGTAAACCCTGCCTGCTGGATCAACGAAGAAAGCCTGCAAGCACTGCGCCAGTGGGTGAGCACGCACTATCGTGATCGCTTACATGTCGATGACCTGGGCGACCCCGCCTTGCTGGATGAGGTGCGCACCGCACTGGACGCGCTGACGCGAATACTGGCGCTGGGCAGCATCTACCCGTTCCAACTGCCGTGAGTGATCTGTGCTGGGCGTGGCATGACTTTGACGCCATGACGCCGCGGTTGCTGCACGACATGCTGCGGCTGCGCGAGGCGGTGTTCGTCGTCGAGCAAGACTGCGTGTATGACGACATTGATGGCTACGACCCCATCGCGCAGCACTTGACGGCACACGCCGGCGACGCTGTGGTGGCGTGCCTGCGCGTGCTGCCACCAGGCACACGTAACCCACGGCCATCAATTGGGCGAATCTGTACGGCGCAGGCAGTGCGCGGCACCGGGATCGGCCGCGAGTTGTTCCGCCGCGGCGTCGCGCACGTGCAAACACGATGGCCGGGGCAAGCCGTGTTCATCAGCGCGCAGCAGTATCTCAGCCGTTTCTACACCGACTTTGGCTTTGTGCAAATCAGCACGCCCTACGACGAAGACGGCATCACCCACATCGATATGGAGTTGGCCGCATGAACGATGTCTTGCATGCCGCGGTATTGCTGATCCTGATCATGGACCCACTGGGCAATGTGCCGGTGTTCCTGTCGGTGCTCAAGGATACGGCCGAGGAGCGACGCCACAAAGTCATCCTGCGCGAGATGTTCATCGCGCTGGGCGTGTTGCTGCTGTTTCTGTTCTTTGGCGGGCCGATCATGCGCGGCTTGGGGCTGGAGGCCGAGGCCATCAGCATCGGCGGTGGCATCGTGCTGTTTCTGATCGCCATCCGCATGATCTTTCCGCCTGAGCGCGGCGGCGTCACCGGCCATCAGGCCGGCGGTGAGCCGTTCATCGTGCCACTGGCCATCCCGCTGGTTGCAGGCCCGTCAACCATGGCCGCGCTCATGCTGTTTGTGCAGACCGAGCCCGGCCTGTTGTGGCACTGGCTTGCGGCATTGGTGCTGGCGTGGGCGGTCACTGCCGCCATCTTGTTTGCCGCGCCAGAGCTTTACCGCGTGCTCAAAGCGCGCGGCCTGATCGCCATGGAGCGGCTGATGGGCATGCTGCTGGTGATTATTGCCGTGCAGATGTTCCTGGACGGCTTGCGCAGCTACTTGGGCGTGGGCGCGCCTATGGCTTAGCCAGCAACGACCTGATCGACAGCCTTGGTAAAGCGCGCCAGTGCCTCAGCCATGTCGGCTTCGGGCATGTTCAGCGCCGGCGCAAAGCGCACAACGTTGGGGCCGGCCACCAACACCATCACGCCATGCTCCACGCCTGCGGTCAGAAACTCACGCGCGCGGCCATGCCAGTCGGGCACGAGGGCTGCGCCCATCAACAAGCCCATGCCACGTACCTGTTCGAAGATGCCATGTTTGGC
Organism: bacterium; assembly: GCA_018222345.1. Lineage (GTDB taxonomy): Bacteria > Pseudomonadota > Gammaproteobacteria > Nevskiales > OUC007 > JAAFAL01. The sequence continues at coordinate 8,921 of JAAFAL010000056.1, read as the reverse complement.
GTTGATCGCGTCCAAACCCGCAACAAGTTGGTCGTGCCGCGCCTTGACGTTACCCAGAATCTCGGGCGTGTTCACATGGTCGATCACGGCTTCGGCGACTGCACAAGCCAGCGGATTGCCACCATAAGTGCTGCCGTGGGTGCCGACCTTGAGTGATGCCATCACGGTGTCGGTGGCGAGCATGGCGCCAACGGGGAACCCGCCACCCAAGCCTTTGGCGCTCGTGAGGATGTCGGGCGACACGCCAAATTGCTCATAGGCATACAGCGTGCCGCTACGGCCGACGCCGGTTTGCACTTCGTCGAAAATCAGCAGTGCGTTGTTGGCATCGCAGGCCGCGCGCACACCCTGCACAAACTCTGCCGTGCCGGGGATAATGCCGCCCTCGCCTTGCATGGGCTCCATGATCACCGCGCAGGTCTTGTCGGAGATTGCTGCCTGCAAGGCATCGAGATCGTTGTAAGCCACGTGTGTGACGCCGCCCGGTAGCGGCTCGAAGCCTTCGGTGTACTTGGGCTGGCCGCCCACCGTGACGGTAAACAAGGTGCGCCCGTGGAAGGCCTGCTTAAAGGCAATAATCTCGCGCTTGTCGGCACCAAAGTGCTCCGACGCGTACTTGCGTGCCAGCTTCAGCGCGGCCTCGTTGGCCTCGCCACCCGAACTGCAAAAGAACACCTTGTCGGCAAAAGTCGCCTCGACCAACTTGCGCGCGAGCCGCAGCGCCGGTTCGTTGGTCATGACGTTGGACAAATGCCACAAATGACTGCCCTGCGTTGTCAACGCATCGAGCAAAGCCGGATGGCAATGCCCAAGCGCACTTACCGCGATGCCAGTGGCCATGTCGATGTATTCGTGACCATCCTGATCCCACACGCGCGAGCCCTTGCCGCGCACGGGAATGACCGCGCCGGGGTTGTAATTGGGGGCCATGTACTGGTCGAACCAGTCGCGGGTTACGGCGTCGCTCATTGTCGTGTCTCCTGTCTGAGCGGGGATCAAAAAAGGCCCGTCGTGCGGGCCTTGGCGAGCATACTCGATTGCTCGAAACATGTTGTGATGGTGCCGGCAGGGTGATTCGAACACCCGACCTACGCATTACGAATGCGCCGCTCTACCAACTGAGCTATGCCGGCAAATAGCGGGCTATGTTGAATTGGCTCCCCGGGACGGGCTCGAACCGCCGACCCACTGATTAACAGTCAGTTGCTCTACCGACTGAGCTACCGGGGAATATTTCCGAATCGCATTGCGCGTTCGGGGCGCGAATTATACCGGCATTGCGCGGCTACGCAACGCCAGTTACCAACAGCCGCTTGTTGCCGTGCCGCTGGCGTTTTTGCTGCCCTGCAGCCCCGTGTGGTCCAGCGTCAGGACGACACAATCCTTGTCATTCTTCTGGCTGGTCGTCAGCGCTGTTGCGGTTAGCGTGTAGGTTGTAGCCGTCAGATCCGATACGGTGATTTTGTAGTCGCCGATTTCAGTGGTGTAGTCAGACAAACCGCAGGCGGCGTTGTTGTACGCACCAAAACGCGTAAAGCAACGCTCCAACCGCTGCGCAGCGTCGGTCAACTCAACCTTGGCATCACTGCGCTTACTGCGCTGGACGGTGGACTGATACGCCGGGTAAGCAATCGCTGCGAGTATGCCAACGATAGCGACTGCCACGAGCAGTTCTATAAGCGAGAATCCAAATACTTTTGATTGGCCGCGCTTCATATCAGGCTCCGCTGGCAGTCTGGCAACAACGCACTACTGGCCTCAGACTAACAGCCTTTTTTGCAGCAAGCCTTGTGGCATGATCCACGGTGCCGGTCGTGGGGGAATCTGTGCAATCGGTTGGCAGACCGTTTGTCGGCACTAATTCAGCGAGCATCCGAGTCTGCCCATATTGACGGCCGCGTACGGGTACTTTGACGCTATGGGTTCTAAGGGTTTCACTATCATCGAGATGGCGGTCACAGTGGCAATCATTGTGATCATTGCCAGCATTGCCGTGCCCAGCTTTCGAGAAATGATTCTAGACAACCGCAGGGCTGCAGTCGTCAATGAGCTACGCGCCTCGCTATTGTTAGCGGCCTCTGAATCAAGCAAACGTGGCCGCGACATCTCAGTCTGTGCGCGAAAATCAGCCGGAGTGTGCGGTTCGACCAGCGACTGGTCCAACGGCTGGATTACGTTTGAAAATGTCGATGACGATGTGCCCCCAGTGATTGACGCTGGCGAAGCCATCATCCGCGACACTGCTTACGAGGCCGACTATTTCAAGGCACAGGCAAACGTTGCTGGCGTGACCGTGCGTCCGTTCAATCGCCGATCCACAAACGGCACCATCATTTACTGCGATAGCCGCGAGGGTGATGAAACCCGTGCAGTCGTTCAAGCCTTTACCGGCCGCTCCCGGATTGCGAAAACGAAATCTGATGGGACCACCTATTCATGCTCATGAGTATTAAGCGCCAGCACGGTGTCGGGCTCATTGAGGTTTTGGTCTCGGTACTTGTCGTGGCGTTTGCGGTGCTGTCCATGGCCGGCCTGCAAACGTTGTCCAAGCGTAATAACCGGGAGGCCTTGCAACGCTCCACAGCCGCCCAATTGGCTGACGGACTTATATCGCGCATACGCGCCAACGCTCAATCCGATGCACTGGATACTTATGTGACCCTGGCCGCTGGCGGCTTAGGTGGTGGATCGCAAGGCAATGCCCCGCTTGAAGATTGCACGGCCAATGATTGCTCACCCTCAGAAATGGCTGCTTACGATCTGTGGCAATGGGAGCGCCTACTGGACGGCACCACCGAAGTTATCGCTGGTAGCGCCGTAAACGTGGGCGGCTTGTTCGAACCCATCGCATGTCTCGACGGCCCTGTGGGCGGCGTGGACGGCACCTATACCTTGACCATTGCCTGGTACGGCGCTATCAGCTTGCCTGTGGACAAGGATGTGGCCTGCGGACTGGGCCTGGGCCGCTATGGCACCGACGACGAATTCCGCCGCACGCTTGCCGTGCCTGCTTTCATCGCGGCGGAGTAACCCTGTGATGCGCACTCGAACCACCAACAGCAAGCCAAGCAGACATCAAGCCGGCTTCACGCTTATCGAGTTAATGGTGTCTTTGGTGCTTGGGCTGCTCGTTGTGTTGATGATCGGCACCTTGTTTGTCCGTTCATCCGACAACTACCGCCAAGACCAGCGTATTACCGATATGCAGGCGTCATTACGCTTTGCGCTTGCACAAATCGCAACTGACATGGAACTTGCGGGCTTTTGGACCAGCCTGCATGACCCTTCCGACATTGACGTGACCGATGGCAGCCTGGCCATCGGCTCGGACTGCGGGAACGCTGCCGGTTGGGTGTGGGATTTGTCCACGCCGATTGCTGTTATCGATAACGCCACCTCAGCAGCTGCTGCTGCGGCACATGCCTGCATCGATGCATCGGAGTTTGTCGAGGGTAGCGACATCATCGCAATCAAACGTGTCTTGGCTGCAGAAACTGCGGCCGCTGATCTGGAAAATAATCGTGTTTACCTGCAAACAAACTCGACAGACGGGCAGTTGTTTCGCCACGGCCCAAGCGCACCAACCGCCAATGTCGCGGCCCCGTTCAGCCATTGGCGATACAACCCGACGGTCTATTTCCTCCGCAACTATTCCGTGACCAAGGGTGATGGCATCCCCAGCTTGTGCCGCAAAGTCTTGCTTGGCGGTTCTCCCCCAAGCTTTTCAACCGAGTGTGTGGGGACAGGCATCGAACAAATGCAGTTGCTGGTTGGAATCGACACCGATCTTGATGGTGAGCCGAATCGTTACGACAACGCCGACACAGCAAACATCAACGATGCTGTGAGCCTACGCATTGAGCTGCTTGGGCGCTCAGAGCTGGCGCATAACGCGTACTTGAACGAGAAGACTTACGCCCTGGGCAACGCACCAACATACACGCCAAACGACAACTTCTACCGCCGATCGGCCAGTTTGACCGTTCAGACACGCAATCCGAACCGGCTGCGTACGGTCGAATAAGCTACGAGCATGGATACGCGCGGCACATCAGACAAACAAACCGGCTTCGCCCTGCCTGTCGCCTTGGTATTGCTGGTCATCATCGTGTTGATCTCGCTGTCCGCCGTCGATTTCAGCACATTGGAACTGCATCAGGCTGGCAACGACGCAACAATCACCATTGCAAGAGATGCGGCCCAATCCGTGGTCGATGCAACGATTGGTGACGCCGACAACACGCCGGTCATCGGCAGTGCCGGGTACACCTTGTGCACCAAGGGCATCAACAATTGCGACAGCTACAAGTTGAACCTTGCTACAGACACCTACAACACCGACATAGACAGCGGTGATGTCGTGATCGAGGTCGAACGACTGGCGCCCGCCCTGCGCCCACCGCCGCGGTCTATTGGAACCAGCGTCGCCAAATTCTCGGCCGCTGGCTTTTCAGTGGCCGGATCCTACGACAAATCCACAGTCGGTCTGGGCGAATCCCAGATCGAGGAAGGCATCATCATTCTGGTGCCAAAACTCTAAGCGAGGTCATCGCCATGTTTATCACACGCATTAAATCACTAGGTTTGACGGTTGGCGTGGTCTGCATGGCGGCGGCCTCCAGTGTTTCGGCTGACGATATCGAGATCTACCTCAACCCCAATTTGCCGGCGGGTAGTGAACCGCTGGTGATGTTTTCGATTGATTATCGGCCCAACCTGGGCTCGACTGTGTGTTCAAACGTGAATTCATCCGGATGTACCGCAGCAACGTTTTTCAAAAATGAAGGGCTGGGCAGCGATCTTCCCAGTTCGGGCGCACTGATCTTCTTTGATGTGATTCGCCTAAGTCTAAAGCTAGTATTTCAGCGCGTAAGCGGCGTCAAGGTTGGTTTGATGATCAACCACAACGCAGACAACAAATGTGCTGGCCCACTTCAAGAACGCTGCAGCAACGGTGGCTACATCATGCGCGGCTTCGAATCATTGGAACCAGGTGACCCCTCGGGCTCAGCGGCCGAGTTCGTCGAGATTTTGAATAATATCCCGACACCCCAAGGCAACCAGTCGCATACCTATCAAGGCAAGGAATTGTTCTTTGAGTTCTTCCGCTACCTGACAAGCGCACCAATTTACAACGCACATAATGGCTTTACCGATTACGGCAGCAAGAACTCTAGACAGAATCTAGACAAGGAACGCCCAGAAATCGCTTGGGACAGTTCAATTGAACGCAATGTGCCCGGATTCTTCGTAGATCGGTACGTTTCGCCATTAGAAAATGCCAGTAGCTGCACAAGCATCTACACCATCAACATGATGTTCCAAGTCTCAAACCAGGAGGACAATTCGGATGATGCCATCGTCGCTTCCAAGGCGGAATTTGGTATGGGTGGTATCAACTTGCAAGGTAGGAATAACAGCTTCGACACGGTGATTGGCTACTTGCAGGACGCCGACTTGGCAGACGGCAGCTTCCCCAACATTGGCGCAATCGATGGCGTTCAGAATGTCACGTCCTACTTTGTTGTTGACCCGTCGAAGATCAACCAGACGACTACTGGATACGCCAAAGCTGGCGGCACCGAGCGCCCCCTGCCTTTGGCGGACGACCCGGCAGTATTGGTTGATGCACTCACCTCGATTTTTGACCAGATTCTGAGCGTCAGCACAACCTTTGTCGCCTCGTCCGTCCCGGTCAACGTGTTCAACCGCGCCTCTGTGGTGGATAACGTGTTCTTGGCGTTATTCCAGGCAGAAAAAACCCCACGCTGGAACGGAAACCTGAAGAAACTGCGCCTGCAACAAGCCACGCTGGCTGATGGAACAACCTCGTTGCTACTGGGCGACGCGCTAGGCCGGGATGCTGTATCGGGCGATGGCCGCATCGACCCGAACGCACTCACGTTCTGGACCGACCCCAATGCCCTACCCGCAGCCGACCCCGACGCCGGCGAAGTTGACGGACGCGATGGCCGCGCTGTGGATCGCGGCGCAGCCGGATCACGCATCCCAGGTTTTGGACGACGAAACCACCCTGAACTAACGAATGGCGCACCGGGTGCGCGACAGGTGTTTTTCGATAACGGCAACAGCCTGCAAGCCTTAAACGTTGACGATACAACGGCTAGCCTACTCCGGAGCACACTCGGCGCAGCCGATACTGATGAAGCCAAAGAACTGCTGATGTATATCCGCGGTTTCGACATTGATGCATTCAATAATGTTGATGCGCCGGGTACGTTGTCAGCACGCGACTGGATATTTGGTGACCCCCTGCATGGTCGCCCGTTGCCCATTAACTATGGCGCTCGCGGCGGTTTCTCCGCCTCAAATCCGGCCATATATATCGCATCAACCAGCAATGATGGACACGTGCGCATGATCCGCAACACAACCACAGCGGGCGCGCAGGATGGCACCGAAGTCTGGACCTTCATGCCCAAGGCAGCCATGGGTATCCAAAAGACCTTGAGTGAAAATGCGGCCCAATCTCCGCCACATGTGTATGGCGTAGATGGTGCGCCCGTAGCAATTACGAATGACGCGAATGGCGACGGTTCGATTAGCGGCACAGGTGAGTACGCCTGGTTGTTCTTCGGCATGCGCCGCGGTGGCACTTCATATTTTGCGATGGATGTCACCGACCCAGAGAACCCTAAATTGAAATGGGAAATCAACCGCTCTAGCCCCGGCTTTTCGGAATTGGGGCTGACCTTTTCAACACCGCAAAAGGGCAATGTCATCGTCAATGGCAATAAAACGCCCGTCGTTGTGTTTGCGGGAGGCTACGACACCAACAAGGATGACCGGAGCACATTCCCCCCAGCGCCCGATAACTTCGGCAAAGCCATTTATGTCGTCAACGCAGACACTGGCGCGCTGATTTGGAAGGCTGTGGATGGGACGGGCATTGGTTCTGCGTCGTCTTCGGTGTTTGTGCACTCAGGCATGAACCACAGCATTCCCTCAGATGTTGTCGCAGTGAATATCGATGGCGACGGCGCCAATATTCTCGACAGAATTCTGGTTGGTGACACCGGCGGCAATGTGTGGCGCGCTGACTTGACCACTGACGACCCAAGCAAATGGACGATTCGCAAACTCGCTGCATTAGGGCTGGACGGCGTCTCGGGAACACCAAGCCGCGCTGACGACCGCCGATTCTTCCACCCACCGGACGTGGTCCTGTCACGTGACGCGATCGCCGCATTTGATGGCGTCGTGATTGGCTCAGGAGACCGCGCCAACCCACTCGACCGCGGGGCTGGCGGGACGCCAAACAATTTCACCTATTTGCTTAAAGACCGAGGTGCAACAAATGTCACCTTCACCCACGATCAACTCGCCGATGTATCAAGCAATTGCCTGCAAAGCGGCACCGAGAATTCCTGTGGTATCGACCTGAAAAACGGCTGGAAACTTGGCCTGCAAATCGGCAAAGGTGAGAAGGCATTGTCTTCACCGCTGACGATTGCAAACACCATTTTGTTCACCACATTCCTGCCACAAGACTCGACTCAGGCCACCACGTGCGGCCCTAGCGAAGGTGGTGGCGCAATTTACGCGGTCAGCCTTGCCGACGCGACTGCAGTATTCAATTACAACCTGACCGATGACGACCCGAATGACACGTCTGGTGAAGCCAACTCAGCCGCGGATCGATTCGAGGTTTTGAAGTCCGGAGGCATTCCGGCCGAGGCCATCTTCATCCCACCCGGCAAGATATTGCGGCCTGACCTCACGATTGACGACGCGCCAGGCAAGAACCGCTACCGGACCTACTGGCAACGCACTGAGGAGGCCCTCAATTGAACCCGCGTTACACATCAAAACAGCACGGTTTTTCACTGATTGAACTCATGATCGTAATCGCGATCATCGGAATCTTGGCCTCAATCGCTTTGCCTGCGTACCAAAACAGCGTCATGCGCACAAAACGGACGACCGCAAAAACTGCTTTGACAACCGTCAGCGCCCAACAAGAGGCCTTTTTCAATGACCGCCGCAGCTATGCCAGCGGGTTGAAGCAACTGGGTTACGCCGCCGACACCATGTACGTAAATAATCAGAATGACTTGGTCAGCAGCAAGGCCGATGCCTTGTACGCCGTTGCCATTGCAGCCGGTGCGACCGCCACAACTTATACCGCCAACGCAACACCGCTGAACAGTCAGACCAAGGACACAGATTGCGGCACGCTGAGCATCGATGAGCAAGGGGCCAAGGTTGCTACGGGCACCAAGGGCGTCGCATGCTGGGGCTAAGCCGATGCTCTTTACGCGAGGCAATCGGGGGGCTTGAAGTCTTCTGCCCAAACTGGGATCTGGTCACCCATGATTGACGCCGCCAGTAGTTCAGCGCTACCGGCCGCCAAGGTCACACCGTTTCGATAGTGGCCCGCGTTGATCCACACCCCTGATGGCTGATGTAAGCCGATCAGCGGTTGTTGCGACACACTCAAAGGGCGCAGGCCACTCCAGTGATGTTCCACTGCACGCTCGCGCAATGCAGGCCACATGCGAACAGCCGCCGATTTCAACACTTCCCGTCCTTCTGCTGTAGGCGTCGTGTCGTAGCCAACGTCCTCCAAGGTGCTACCTACCAGTATCCGGCCGTCCTTCCTGGGAATGAGGTAATGCGGCCCGAGGCGAAGGATCGTGTCGGGTGATGATTCACCTGGTGCATAGGCCAGCATTTGGCCTTTGATGGGCCGCACCCAATTGCGAGATGGGGAGTGAAGCAACAGATCGCTAGACCACGCACCGGCGCTCAAGCAAACGGTATCCGCTTCCAAAGCATCGCCGTTCTCAAGCACAACCTTTTGGCCGTCAACCATGCGAGCACTGGCCTGCGTACACAGATCAGCACCATGTGCATCAAGCCAAGCCACTACGGCGCGGCCATCCCGCGGAGTCCGGCGC
>JAAFAL010000055.1 GCA_018222345.1 bacterium | reverse complement strand
CGTTGACGAAGATTGTCGGGATGCCCGCAGTACTCATCGTGGCCTTGAGCGTTCCAATGCCCGGCACGTCCAGGTCATCGACAACATTGCCGGTCGGGAACATGGCGTCGTCGCCGGCGGCGGGGTCGAGAAATGCGATCTCGATTTCGGCGGCGGGAAAGGTCACACCGTCCAGCTCAAAGTCGCCAGTCTCCTGCACTTGGCCATCGGTTATCGGCACCTTGGCATCAATGCTCTTGGCTGTGTTGGCCTGCCAGATGCGAATGTCCGCATGGCCGTTGTCCGGGATGCGTTCCGCGTCAATCAAGCCCATGCGAATTGCCGCCGGCCCCACGGCCGCCGTCAGGTTGCCGCAAGCGCCGCTCCAATCCACTACCGGCTTGTCGATATTCACCTGGCCAAACAGGTAATCCACATCGTGGCCCCGCTGGTCAGACTTGCTCAGGATCACGCACTTGCTGGTGCTGGAGGTTGCACCGCCCATGCCGTCGGTGTGCTTGGCGTAGGGGTCCGGGCTGCCAATCACGCGTAGCAGCAGGGCGTCACGTGCCGGCCCCGGTTGCTGCGCCGCCTCGGGCAAGTCGGCCAGGTTGAAGAACACGCCTTTTGACGTGCCGCCGCGCATGTAGGTGGCCGGGATTTCGATTTGGGGAGCGTGTGGCATGAAGTGTCCTGACTGACGCAAATTAAATGGCTAAGTGCGGGCGGCAATCACGCGATCGGTGGCCCACCAACTGGCAATCATCACGGCGACAAATGCGATCACTTCGAGTGAACCGCTGGTCATGGCGGCGATTGCTGGCCCTGGGCATAAACCACCGATGGCCCACCCCACGCCGAACAATGCGGCGCCCAGTATCAGCGGCATATCGATCTCGGATTGGCTCGGCCAAGAGAATTCGCCCGCGAACCATGGCTTGTCTTTGCGCGATTTCGCCCACGCGAAGCCAGGTATTGTGACCAAGATTGCGCCGCCCATGACCAAGGCGAGTGTCGGGTCCCAAGTGCCGAATAAGTCCAAGAAGCCAATTACTCGGGCCGGACTGAGCATGTTGGAGATCGCCAAGCCTAGACCAAACAAAAACCCTGTGAATCCTGCTGTTAAGGCGTTCATCGAGCGACACCGCCGATGATGAAGACTGTGACTATCGCAACAGCGATGAATGTAATCGTTGCAACCAGTGACCGCGGGGAGCGTCGCCCCAAGCCGCACACACCATGGCCCGACGTACACCCTTGTCCGAGGCGGGTGCCAATGCCTACGAACGCAGCGGCCACATACAGCGCGGGCCCTTCGGTCACCAGCCTCATCTCCAAGCTGCCTGTGCTGAGCAAGTAAGTAGCGGCGCCGGCCAATAAACCCAGCACAAACATTGCTCGCCAAGCGCGGTCCCCGCTGGCGGCATCGCGTGTTAGCCCACCAGCGATACCGGAGATACCTGCGATCCGACCTGTTCCAAGCAATAACAGTAGCGCCGAAGTGCCGATCAATAGCCCACCTAGCAAGCCACGAAACAAGATGATGTCGTCCGCCAAGGTCATGTTCAGCACCAGCTATGCTGCGTGCTTGGCCGGTCGATCAACTCGCGAATGTTTGCTTCGATAATGCGGTAGCCCACGTTGCCAGTTAGCCGTTGGCGGTTGCTGTTAAACAAGAATGTTGGACTGACGCGCACCTCGGCATCTCTCGCTCTTTGCATGTCGTCGCACAAGGCGGCGAACGCCTCACCGGATTCGACACGCGACTCGATAACCGCGGGGTCCATATCAAGTGCGGATACGACGCCGCTCAACTCGCGACTTTGGCTGATGTCTCGGCCATCTTGAAAAAATGCACATCGAATCGCCCAGGCTATAGTCGGCTCGGCGTCGGCTGGCAGATCGCCGGCCCGCGCTGCCAAGCGCGCGCCGCATAACCACAGGTGAGCAGGGGCAGATGAGGTCGGAAAGGTCTTGCGCCATGTGTCAGGGTGCAGATCGACATGTTCAAAACCACTCAGCACCTCAGACACGTGCTCGGCGTACCCGGCAACCCCACCGCGATCCGCCCACTGATCGGCGAATTTCTTCCGCGTGTGTCCAAATACCGGCAAGTAGTGCCAGTCCCAGTGCAATCTGTGACCAAAGGCTTGTTGCAGCTCAACATTACGAACGTGCGCCACGTACGCCCAAACGCACAGCACATCCGAATAGTGATCAATCTCGATTGCGCTCATGCAGCCTCGGACATGAACTCGTTGGCAAAGCGCTGCAACACGCCGCCGGCCTGATAGGTGGCAAGCTCGTCGGCCGTATCCAAGCGGCAGATCACGGGCACCTCGACGGTTTCGCCATTCTTGCGGTTGATCACCAGCGTTAGCGTGTTGCCAGCGCCGGGTTCGCCGTTGATATCGAAGGTCTCCGTGCCATCGATATTCAGCGTCTCGCGCGTGGTGCCGGCCTCGAACTGCACGGGCAGGGTGCCCATGCCGATGAGGTTCTGGCGGTGGATGCGCTCGAAGCCTTCGGCCACGACGGCTTCGACGCCGGCCAGGCGCACGCCCTTGGCGGCCCAGTCGCGGGATGAGCCTTGGCCATAGCCGTCGCCGGCGATGATGATCAGCGGCTGCTTGCGCTGCAGGTAGGTTTCGATGGCTTCCCACATGCGCATGACTTCGCCCTCAGGCTCGACGCGGGCGTGCGAGCCCTGAATCACTTTGCCGTTATCGTCGCGCACCATTTCGTTGAACAACTTGGGGTTGGCGAAGGTGGCGCGCTGGGCGGTGAGGTGGTCGCCGCGGTGGGTGGCGTAGGAGTTGTAGTCTTCTTCCGGCACGCCCATGTGGTCCAGGTAGGCGCCAGCGGCGCTGGCCTTTTGGATGGCGTTGGACGGCGACAGGTGGTCGGTGGTGATGTTGTCGCCCAGCACGGCCAGCGGGCGCATGTTCTTGAGCGCGCCCTTGGTGGCTAGTGCGCCTTCCCAATACGGCGGGCGGCGGATGTAGGTGCTTTGCTCGCGCCAGTCGTAGGTGGCCTTGTCGGCGGCATCGACCTTCTTGAAGCGGAACATCGGCTCGTAAACCTGGCGGAAATGCTCGGGCAGCACCTTGTCTTTGACGATTGCGTCGATCTCGGCATCGTCCGGCCAGATGTCTTTCAGGAAGATGTCGTTGCCGTCGGCGTCCTGGCCAAGCGCGTCCTTTTCGATGTCGAAGCGGATGCTGCCGGCGATGGCGTAAGCCACGCACAGCGGCGGGCTGGCCAGGAAGGCGTTCTTGGCATAGGGGTGGATGCGGCCATCAAAGTTGCGGTTGCCCGACAGTACGGCCACGGAATACAGGTCGCGGTCGATAATTTCCTGCTGGATTTCAGGCCGCAGCGCGCCGCTCATGCCATTGCAAGTTGTGCAAGCAAAGCCCACCAGGCCAAAGCCCAGTTGTTCCAGCTCGGGCATCAGGCCGGCTTCGTCCAGATACAGCTTGACGGTCTTGGAGCCGGGCGCCAGCGATGATTTGACCCACGGCTTGCGGGTCAAGCCCAGCTTGTTGGCGTTGCGCGCAATCAGGCCGGCGGAAATCATGTTGCGCGGGTTGGAGGTGTTGGTGCACGAGGTGATGGCGGCAATGATCACCGCGCCGTCGGGCATGGAGCCGTCGGTGGGAACCTCGTAGGGCTTGGCGATCTCGCGCGCGGCGAGGTCGGCCACCGGCAACTTGGCGTGTGGCACGCTGGGGCCGCTCATGGTGCGGCCTACGGCGCTCAGGTCGAACTCCAACACGCGCTCGTAGTCGGCGGTTTCCAGGTCGTCGGCCCACAGGCCGGTGTGCTTGGCGAACTGCTCGACCAGCTTCACTTGGGCCTCGTCGCGGCCGGTGAGGGTGAGGTATTCGATGGTCTGTTCGTCGATGTAGAACATGCCGGCGGTGGCGCCATATTCCGGGGTCATGTTGCTGACCGAGGCGCGGTCGCCCACGGTCAGGCTGCGGGCGCCTTCGCCGAAGAATTCCAGATAGGCGCCGACGACTTTTTCGGTGCGCAGGAACTCGGTGAGTGCGAGAACAATATCCGTGCCGAGCACGCCGGGCTGAATTTTGCCGGTGAGCTTGACGCCGACAATGTCTGGCAGGCGCATGTGGCTGGGGTTGCCCAACATCACGCTCTCGGCTTCCAGCCCGCCAACGCCGATGGAAATGACGCCAAGCGCGTCGGTCATCGGCGTGTGGCTGTCGGTGCCGACCAGGGTATCGACGAAGGCCACCTTGTCTCTAACCTGCACCACAGGCGTCATCCGCTCCAGGTTGATCTGGTGCATGATGCCGTTGCCCGGCGGCACCACATCGACGTTTTCGAACGCGGTCTTGGTCCAGTTGATGAAGTGGAAACGATCATCATTGCGGCGGTCTTCAATCGCGCGGTTTTTCTCGAAGGCATCGGCCTCGTCGCCGCCGTGTTCCACGGCCAGCGAGTGATCGACGATGAGCTGCGTCGGCACCACAGGGTTTACTTGCGACGGATCGCCGCCTTTTGCCGCAATGGCGTCGCGCAGGCCGGCGAGATCGACAAAGGCGGTTTGGCCGAGGATGTCGTGGCACACCACACGCGCTGGAAACCACGGGAAGTCGTGCTCGCGCTTGCGCTCGATGAGCTGGCGCAGGCTCTGCTCCAGAATGTCTGGTGGGCAGGTGCGAACCAGGTTTTCGGCGTGTACGCGGCTGGTAAACGGCAGGCCGGCGTAGGCGCCAGCTTGAATATCTTCGACGGCTTGTTTGGCGTCGAAATAGTCCAGTTCGGTGCCGGGGAGTTGTTTGCAGTATTCGGTGTTCACAGCGGTCATGTTCCTGCTACGTCGGGCTGTTTAGGTCTGTCTCGCATTATAAAGGTCGATATAGCGGCGCCGTATTCAGGGTCGAGTCAACGCCGGTCTTTGCCAAAATTCAGTAAGAACCGTCATTCCCGCGCAGGCGGGAATCCAGTGCGTGATTCGAGCCAACTGGGTCCCCGCCTTCGCGGGAACGACGTGCTAGCTAAAGGTGTTCGCCAAGAATGGTTTCACAAGCCCGGCAAAGTGCTGGGGGTCTTCCAGGTCGGGGAAATGCCCGCAATGCGCGACCGTGTGCAGGCTGGCGCCGGGCGCATGCGCCAAGCTGCAGGCGTGGTCGGTCTCGGCGTGTGAGCGATCCTGGGCGCCCCAGATCATCAGCGTGGGCATGTCCAGCGCAGCATCACGCATGGCGCCGTCCCAGCTTTGCAACATGCTGGCCAGGCTGTACGCAGCGCCTTGCTTGAGCTGGGCTTGTGCGGTGTGATCCAGGCCGTTGTGGTCAAACGCCTTGGGCGTTGCGAAGCGGTACCAAAAGCTTGTGAGTTTTTTGGCGCCGACCCGCATCATCAATTGACCCAGTACCGGCGTACGCAGTCGTCGCTTGGGATCCATGCGGTTAGCCCAGGCGCGCATGTTGTCGGCGTCGGGTGTTTGCATGAGCACCAGGCCGCTAATGGGCAGTTCGCTGGCCTGGGCTAATGCCAATGCAGCGAAGCCGCAAATACACGGGCCGCAGACCACTAGTTCGGGTGCGTCCAGCGTTTGCAATGCGGCGGTTAATGCGTCGCGCGTACCCTCGGGTGTCAGCGCATGGCCACTGCGTGCCGCGCTAAAACCGAAGCCGGGCAGTTCGACAATCACGGTGCGCTGTGGCGCCAGCGCCTCGATGACCGCGTCGTAGTGATCCACCATGTTGGGTGGGTCGCACAAGATAACTAGCGCGGCTTGGCCGGACGCGGGGGCAGAGTCGCGCAGCCGTACCGTGGCATGCGGCGTGTCAATTAGTTGGGCGTGTGGGCGCTCTGGGGCGTTGCGGGCGCCGCGCCACAGGGTCGTATCGAGTGTTCTAGCGAGTGACATGCACGCTCCAGTTCAGCCCAGATGCGGCCGCGAGAGGAATTCGTCCGATTGCATTTCCGTGAGCCGCGACTGCGTGCGTTCAAACTCGAACGCCAGCCGTTTTCCAGCATACAGCGCGTCCAGTGGTGCGGCGGCAGCCAGCATCATCTTGACGTTGCGGTCGTAACATTCATCGACCAGGGTGATGAAGCGGCGGGCTTCGTTCTCAAGGTCGCCGTCGAGCACGGGCACGTCAGATAGCAAGATCCACTGAAATTCGCGTGCCAGTTCAATGTAGTCATCGGCACTGCGCGGGCCGCCGCACAGGGCCGCAAAATCAAACCAGGCGGCGGTTTCGCCAATGCGCTTCGCCGGGATGTCGCGGCCGTTGATCTCGATGGGCGTATCTGGCCTTCCCGGTGTTGGATCGATTTTCTTGAAGCTGCTCGCAAGTTGAGCGTCGGCGTCACCGATCAAGTACAGCGGCTGTGCTTGCATGGCGCGCATGCGGTAGTCGTTGCCGCCATCGACATTCAGCACGGTGCAATGCGACTCGATGCGCTCGATGGCAGGCACAAATTTGGCCCGTTGCAGGCCGTCGCGGTACAGCATGTCGGGCGCGCAATTGCTGGTGGCGATCAGCGTCACGCCGCGCTCGAACAGCGCTTGTGTCAGCCGGCCCAAAATCATGGCGTCGGCGATGTCCGAGACGAAAAATTCGTCAAAGCACAGCACCCGCGCCTGCTTGGCAATGTCATCGGCGACCAAGTCCAGGGGGTCTTGGGTGTCGGCATAGCCTGCGCGGCGCTTGTGCACGTCGCGCATGAAGCGGTGGAAGTGTGTGCGGTGCTTGCGCTTGAACGGCAGGCTGTCAAAGAAAGCGTCCATCAGCCAAGTTTTACCGCGGCCGACGCCGCCCCACATATAGACGCCCTGCACGGGCGGCCAGCGCACCATGTCGCGGCCCAGCAGCTTCTTGGCCAGGCGGTTGCGCAGGTCGGGTTTCGGCGGGTAGGCGATCAGCGCTTGGTGCACACGCTCAAGCGCAGCAACCGCCTTCGCTTGCGCCGCGTCCTCGACGAAGTCGCCACTGGCCAGCGCAGCGTTGTAGGCCTGCAGCGGGCTGCTCATGGTAGCGGCGCGTTCAGCACGTCATCCAGCGGCGTGCGTTGATCCGCACCATCCGGCTCGCCGCTAACGTCCAGAATGATTTGCCTTGCCTGCTGCATCAGCGCCAGCGCACCTTCGCGATCCGCGCTGGGCGCGGTGATTGGCGGCGTAACCGTCATCGCCAGCCGCCCCCAACGCGCCATGCTGCTGCCCTCGGGTAGCACCGCGCGGGTGCCGTGCAGTACGGCAGGCACCAGCGGCACTTCGGCGCGGGCGGCAATCAGGAAGGCGCCCAGGCGAAACTTCAGCAAGCCTGGCTGCTTGACGATCGTGCCTTCGGGGAAGATCGTCAGCGATGTGCCGCTGCGCAGCGTGCGGAACAGGCCTCGCGTGGTCGAGGCGCCGGCGCGCACGTCGGTGCGGTGCATCCACGCCACGCCGACACGGTGCAACAAAAAGCCGAAAAGTGGTTGTTGCCGCGATTCAGCCTTGACCACAAATGTGAAGCGGGTTGGCAGGCAGGCGAAGGTAATCAGGCCATCCAACTCGCTGCAGTGATTGCTGACCAACACACAGGGCGTGGCCGGCAGCTTGTCGAAGCCCACGCATTTGGGCCACAGGCCAGTGAGCCCCATTGCCAGCCTCAGCATGCCGCGGGCCAGGCGTCGGCGTAGCGCCAAGCCAGGCAGCAGCATCAGCGGCGCAGTGAGCACGGCCAGCGGGATGAACACCGCCAGCACGTAAATGCCAAATAGCCGCTGTAGCATGCGCTTGGTTCGCCGGGGTTATTTGCGCTTGCGCGGGCCCAGCACTTTGGCGCTGGCCGAGGCCAACCAACTACGCGGCATGAAGCGCGAGCTTTGCGTCATCAACTTGATGCTCATGCCGGGCACGACGACCGGCTTGCCGGCCTCGAAGCCCTTGAGCGCCTCACGCACGCAGCGCTGCGACGACATCATCGGCGTGTTGCTCACGGCTTTCTTCAATGTCGGGCTGCCGGAGGCATCGAAAAAGTTGGTCTCTACCGGGCCGGGGCACAGGCAGGTGAACTGGATGCCGTCGTCCTTGAACTCGGCCCACAGGCCTTCGCTCAAATGCAGCAAAAAGGCTTTGGTGGCGCCATAAACACTCATGAACGGCGTCGGCTGAAAGCCGGCTGACGAGGCCACGTTGATGACCGCGCCGTGGCCGCGCTCGCGCATGCCAGGCAAAAAAGCATGGATGGCTTCTAGCGGGGCCAGTGCGTTGAGCAACACTTCCTGGCGTTCCTGGTCGGGCGACTGCTTGGCGAACGGGCCGTGGGTGCCAAATCCGGCGTTGTTGATCAGCAGGTCAACCTGCATGCCGGCCGACTTGACGCGATCGGCCAGGCCGCGGGCGGCGTCGGGGTCGGTGAGGTCGGCGCACAGCACCTTGCAGGTGATGCCGCTTTTGTCGGTGACGCGCTCGGCAATGGCTTTGAGCTTGTCTTGCGAGCGCGCGACCAGGATGAGGTTCATGCCGCGCTTGGCGAGCTGGTCGGCAAATTCCTCGCCGATGCCCGAGGACGCGCCGGTGATCAATGCGGTTTTGCCGGTGTAGCTGTAAGCCATATGTGGTGGTCTGCGTACGATTGGGCGACGGAGTTTATCCTGCATGCCGTACCCAATGCGCGATTTGCTAGCTGCGGTCGGCTACCATGCGCGGCATGAGCAGACACGCAATCATCGGCGCCGGGCCGTCCGGCCTGGCAGCCGCGCGGGCGCTAAGCAAACGCGGACTGGATGTGATCGGCTTCGAGCGCCACAGCGAGGTTGGCGGGCTGTGGGACATCGACAACCCGCACAGCACGGTTTACGAGTCAGCGCATTTGATTTCGAGCAAGCGGCGCACCGAGTTTGCCGAGTTCCCGATGGCCGACGCGGTGGCCGACTACCCCGACCACCGCCAGTTGGCGCAGTATTTTCGCGATTTTGCCGAGCGTTTTTCGCTCTACGACTTGTTTCAGTTCGACACTGCAGTCGAGCAGGTCGAGCCATTGGCCGATGGCTGGCGGCTGACTACCAGCACCGGCGAGACCCACGATGTGGCGTCGCTGCTGATCGCCAACGGCAACCTGCACACGCCCAATCGCATTGACTGGCCCGGCGAGTTTGCCGGCCGCATCATCCATTCATCCGAATATAAAAAGCCGCAACAATTTGCCGGCGAGCGCGTGCTGATTGTGGGGGCGGGCAACTCGGGCTGCGATATGGCGGTGGATGCCGTGCACCACGCTGATCATGTCGATATTTCGGTGCGCCGCGGCTATCACTTTGTGCCCAAATATGTGTTTGGCAAGCCGGCAGATGCGGTCGGCGGCAAGTTGAAGCTGCCCGGCAAGCTCAAGGCCGCGGTCGATGCGCGGCTGCTGAAAATGTTCACCGGTGACCCCACGCGTTTTGGCTTCCCCGAGCCGGATCACAAGCTGTATGAGAGCCACCCCATCGTCAATTCCAACATCCTGTACCACCTCGGCCACGGCGACCTGCGGGTGCAGCCCGATGTGGCCAGCCTGGACGGGCAGGACGTGGTGTTTGCCGACGGCAGCCGCGAGCGCTACAGCCTTATCGTGCAGGCCACCGGCTACCGGCTGGACTTTCCGTTTATCGATCACAGCCTGCTCAACTGGCATGGCGCAGCACCCGATTTGTACCTGAACGCTTTTCACCCAGACCGCGACGACCTGTTTGTGGTTGGCATGGTCGAGGCCGCTGGCATCGGCTGGGAAGGGCGCATGCAACAGGCCGAACTGGTCGCCGACTTCATCCAGGCGCGCAGCCAAGCGCCGTCCAAAGCCGCGCGCTTTGCCAAGCGAAAAGCCGGCGGCGCGCAGGACATGTCCGGCCCCATGAACTACATCAAGCTCGACCGCATGGCCTACTACGTACATCGAGACACGTTCCTCGACACGGTGGCTGCGGCGCGCCGGGAACTGGCGGTCTAATGCCCGAAATTACTTTGCTGCACGCCGCGCTGGCGGCCATCGTGCTCGGCGGCCTGATTACCCAAACCATGACCGGCTTCGGCTTCAACGTTGTTGCGGTCACGCTGGGCAGCCTGATGGTGCCGCTGGATGCGTGGTTGCCGGTGGTCATCACGTTGAATATTCCGATGTCGGCCTGGATTGCGGTGCAAGAGCGCGCGCACATCAACTGGCCGCTGGTGCTGCGGCGCATTCTGCCGCTGATGATTGCCGGCGGCGTGTTGGGTTTGGCGGCGCTATTTTTGGTGTCGGGCGACTGGCTCAAACGCGGCTTTGGCTTGCTGGTTGTCGCCATAGCCCTACGCGAGTTGTACAAGCTGTTGATCGCCGGCCAGCCTGCAATGCCCGTATCGACCAAGGGCGCACCGCCGTGGATGTTTGCAGCCGGCATTGCGCAGGGCATGTACGGTAGCGGCGGGCCGTTTCTAGTGCATGCACTGACCCGCTTGAACCTGGGCAAGGCGACGTTCCGCGCCTCGATGATTGTGGTCTGGCTGACACTGAACTGCCTGCTGGTCGTCGCATACGTTGCCAAAGGTTGGTGGACAGCCAGCGTAGGCGTGCAAACGGCGTGGCTATTGCCGCTCGTGCCGGTCGGCATTGTCATTGGCAATTGGCTGCACAATCACGCGCCGGCGCGGCAGTTCGCCATTGTCGTGCAATGCGTGCTGCTGGCAGCCGGCCTGGCTTTGGCGTTCAAGTGAACGACGAGCTGCCAAATCATCGGCACGAGCCTGGGGCCGCATCGTGAACCGTAAATCCGTTTGGGGTTGGGCGCTTTATGACTGGGCCAATTCGGCCTTCGCGACGACCATTCTGGTTGCGTTTTTCCCGTTGTTTTTTGCCCGCTACTGGGGCGCCGATCTGGACGACCAGGCCAGCACCTTTTGGTTGGGTTTGGGTAGCGCCGTAGCAGGCTTGGTGGTGGCGGTGTTCTCGCCGCCGCTAGGCGCGGTGGGCGATGCCGGCGCCAAAAAACCACTGTTGGCGCTGATGACAGTGCTGGGCGTGACATTCAGCGCCGCGCTGTTTTTTGTGCCTGCGGGCAGTTGGGCGTTTGCCCTGTTGTTTTTCGGGCTGGCGCAAATCGGCTTTTCGCTGGGCATCACCATTTACGACGCGCTGATTGTGGATGTGGCGCAGCCAGCGATGCGCAATCGGGTGTCGGCACTGGGCTATGCGCTGGGCTACCTGGGCGGCGGCTTGTTGTTGGCCGTGAATGTGTTGATGACACTCAAGCCTGGCTGGTTTGGCCTGGCAGATGCCGGACAGGCGGTGCGCTGGTCGTTTCTCAGTGTTGCGGTGTGGTGGGCGCTGTTTTCACTGCCGCTGTTCCGTTGGGTGGGCGAGGACGCACCTGCCAACCGGCCCAGTTGGGGCACGGTGGCCAAGCAGGGCTTTGCGGATGTCTGGCGCACCCTGCAATCGCTGCGGGCTTATCCGCACGTGCTGCTGTTCCTGTTTGCCTACTGGCTGTACATCGATGGCGTGCACACCATCGCGCGCATGGCGGTGGATTACGGCGTCAAGCTGGGCTTCGACCCCAACGCGTTGATCAAGGCCTTGCTGCTGACGCAGTTCATCGGCTTTCCGGCAACGATCTTCTTCGGCCGCCTGGCGCAGCCGCTAGGGGCCAAGCGCGCACTGTATATCGCCATTGGTGTGTATATCGCGGTGACGGTTTGGGGCTACAGCCTGCAAACCGAAGCACAGTTCTACGTCATGGCTGCCATCATCGGGCTGGTGCAGGGCGCGACGCAGGCGCTGTCGCGCTCGTATTTTTCCTTGCTGATCCCGCCAGAAAAATCAGGGCAGTTTTTCGGCTTTTACAACATGATGGGCAAGTTCGCTGCGGTGTTGGGGCCGGCGCTGGTGGGCGTGTCGGCATTGCTTACAGGCGATTCGCGCTTGGCGATATTGTCGATCTTGATCCTGCTGATCGGTGGCTTGGTGGCGCTTGTTTTTGTGCGCGACCCTGAGGCGGCTAAGTCTTAAGGTCGGCCACTGCGTCGCGCAGCGGCGCCAAGTCTTGCGCAGTGCCGAAGTAACGCGCCTGCAAGTAGGCGCGCAAGATGCGTTGCATGGGCTCGGTCAAGTCTGGCCGCTGCGCGACGACGCGGTCGGTGTAGTCCCTGGGGCCTTCGTCGGCGGCGCGTTCCAGGCCGTGCTTGCGCAGCTTGTTGCTGACTTGATTCCACAGCCTCAGCGCTTGGTCGTTGTTACGCGCTGGTCGCGTTTGCCACAGTGCCCAAACGCCAACCACGCCCAACAACACGGTGACCGCTGCCACTAGCGCGAAGATCATGCTGCGCCAATCGCCCAGGCCGAATCGCGAAAGGATTTCGCGTTGCATCTCGGGGCCGTAAGCCAGCACCCAGCGGTTCCAGGCGGCGTTGACTAACTCCCAACGCAATTGCAGGTTCTCCAGCATGGCGCCGGTGCGGCGCGCCAGCCCGGGCACAGGCTCGCCAGCGGGCAGGGCGGCGCCCAGGCCCAACTCAACACGCTCGGGTGAAACGGCGGCAGTGGGGTCGACACGTACCCAGCCGCGGCCGTTTAGCCACACCTCGGCCCAGGCATGGGCGTCGGACTGACGGACGGTGAAGTAGTCGCCGTTGGACTCACCGCCTTGGTAACCCGTGACGACTCGGGCCGGCAGGCCTGCTGCACGCATCAGCGTGACAAATGCACTGCTGTAGTGGCCGCAAAACCCGCGGCGGGTGTTGAACAGAAAATCATCAACCGTGTGCCGGCCAAGTGCCGGTGGCTGCAGGGTGTAAACAAACGGCTGTGCGCGAAAATATTGCAGCACGCGGTCGATGAATGCGGTATCGCTGCCCGCCGAATCACGCCATTGCCGCGCCAGCGTGATGCTGTCCGGGTTGCGATTGCTGGGCAGCCGCGTGGCGACGTTGCGGGTGAACTGCGACAGTTCGGCGTCCAGCGTGTACTGCGTGTATGCGGTGCTGCGGTAAAGCTTTCTCTCGTAGATCGGCCGCCGTGCACGCGCGCTGAGGCCGGCGGAAAACACACCGTTGGCAGGTGCCTGCGTGGGCACGTCCAGAGCCAGTAGCCAGGGTTTGCGGCTGACTTCCAGGATCACCTCGTAATCCACTGGATCGCCGATGTCAGTCAGGCGTGCCGGCGGCAGATAGTTGGCGGCTTCGCCGCGCGTCCAGGTGCGGCCATCGAAATCCCAAAGCACCGGCCCGCGCCAATAGCGTTGGTTAGGCGGCGGCAGCGGGCCGTCAAAACGCGCACGAAATGCCACCGCGTCGGACTGCGACAGGTTGGTGATGTCGCCGGGCGACATGCTGTCGGACAAGCCGGTCACCGCATTGGCGCCGGAATCTGACGGCAGCCCCCACAAGGGGCCGGGAATGCGCGGGAACAAGATGAACAGCACGATCATCAGCGGGATCGCCTGCGCCACCATCACGCCCGCGCTGCGCAAGGTTTGCCGCGCTGGCAACGGCCCCTGCGGATGGTTGATCTCGGTGAGCATGGCGGTGATCAGCACCGCGCACAGCAGCAAAAAGGCGATCATCGGCACTTCCTGGTTGAACAGGAAATGCGTCACCAACAAAAAGTACGCCAGCATGATCATGACCATGTGGTCACGATGGCCGCGCATCTCCGTGAGCTTGAGCGCGCCCATTAGTGCCAGCAAGGTGACGCCCGGTGTTTGACCATTGAGCGTGCCAAAACTGAGATAAACCCCGCCTGTGGCCGCAGCGGCCAAGCCGCCGCGCACTGCCAGGCCTGGGAGCTGCCAGCCGCGCGCGGCAGCGCCAGCGCGCCATAGCCCGACCGCGACCACCAGGGCTGTTGCCCACAGCGGCACGTGAGACACATGCGGCGCCAGAACCACAGTCAGCACGGCCAGCAGCCGCAAGGTGGTGTGCCGGCTGACCACCTGTCTGCTCGCCGCCTCAGTCATGCGCCGAATCGTTTTGCGGCTGGTATAGCGCCAAGGCTTGCAGGCACGCATCGCGATGGGCTTCGCCGGATTGCGTGGGCAGCGTCTGGCCCGGCAGACGTAGGCCGTAATTTGCGCCACTGGTATGGGCATCCAGCACCCACAGGCAAAGTTGTGACAGCCGCGCTTCCAGCGCCAGGCCGGTGAGGGCGTCAAAGTCGAAGGTCAGGTCGTCACGCTGCGCGGCACTGAATTGTTTGACGACGAGCTCGCCGGTGCGCGCGGCGGCTTTCCAATGCACGGCACTGGGCGGGTCGCCGTGGGCATATTCACGCACGCCGGCAAATTCTTCGTCGCCGGCACGTGCCGTGCTGGCTGTGCTGCCGTCGCCATCGGCGGGCGGTGGCGGCAAGTGTGTGCCTTCGGGTTTGGGGTAGGCGATGGTTTGCATATCCAGTTCCAGCCAGGTCCAGGCGTGGAACAGGCCTAGCGGGAACTCCGTCGAGACAGCAAACCGCGGTGCCCGCACCCAGCCACGCCGCTGCGCCTTGACCGGGAGTTGTAGCCGGCCCGTGTCCAGCGCCGGTGCATCGGCATAGCCGGGCAGCGCCACGCCGCGCTCAAAGCTGCCCGCCAATGCAAAGCGCGGGCGCTTGCTGGGGTTGTGCAGGTGGACGTCGAATAGTGCTGTTTCGCCCGCAAACACCGGCTGTGCGCGGCCGGCCGCGACCTCCAGATTGACCAAATTGCCGTGGGTGTGGTGCATGCACACCAGCCCCAGGCCGCCGAGCAAAAAGGTCAGCGCAAACGCCATGCTGTTGGAGTAGTTCATGGCGCCGAGCAGCATGGCCAGCAGCATGACCGCGAATACGATGCCCTGGCGCGTCGGCAAGATGTACAAGCGGCGGCGGCTGACCGCCACCGGCCCGGGCTGGCGTTTGACCCGGCGCAGCACCCACGACTCGATCTTGCGGTTTGCGGTATTCAGCGGGTGTAGCAGCCAGCGCAGCATGGCGAGTCCTCGCGCCGCTACGGCACAGCGACTTGCTGTAGGATTTGTTGTGCAAGGTCGCTGGCACCGCCGTCCTCGCTAGCGCTACGCAGCCGGTGGCCGACCACCGCAGGGAAAACCGCCTGCACGTCTTCCGGCAGCACGCCGGGCCGGCCGTCCAGCAGGGCCCAAGCCTGCGCGGCGCGCTTGAGTGCCAAGCCGGCCCGTGGCGACAAGCCGTCCTTGACCTTTGCGTGCCGGCGCGTAGTCAGCACCAGGTCGAGGACGTATTGCAGCAGCGGTGGTGTGGTTTTGACCGCGCGCGCCGCAGCTTGGGCGGCCAGCACTTGTTCGGGCTGCAAACTTGCTTGTAGTTGCTTGAGCAGTTGGCGGCGGTCGGCGCCGGCGAGCAGTTCCAGCTCGGCCTGCTCGCTGGGATAGCCGACATCAATCCGCATCAAAAAACGGTCGAGCTGCGACTCGGGCAGCGGGAAGGTGCCGATCTGCTCGGTGGGATTTTGCGTGGCGATGACGAAAAACGGCTCGGGTAGGGCATGGGTTTTGCCATCAACCGTTACCTGGCGCTCTTCCATCGCTTCCAACAGCGCGCTTTGCGACTTGGGGTTGGCGCGGTTGACCTCGTCGGCCAACACCACCTGCGCGAAAATCGGCCCCGGATGGAAGCGAAACGCATGCTGGTCTGGCTCGTAAATCGACACCCCGAGCACATCAGCCGGCAACAAATCGCTGGTGAACTGCACACGCGACAGGCTCAGGCCCAGCACCTTGGCCAAGGTTTGCGCCAAGGTGGTCTTACCGACGCCGGGCACATCCTCGACTAGCAAGTGGCCATTGGCGACCAGGCACGTGAGCGCCAGGCGCAGCGCGTGAGGTTTGCCAATGACGATCTCGGCTGCCTGATCCAGGGCGCGGCGCAGGGTGGCGGTGTCGATGGAGGTATCCGGTGCGGTTTCGTCGCGCATGGGCGCTGATGCCTTGTTGCGTAATTAAAGTGAAATATTGCGTAAAAATTAACGCAAAAATAACTTGTCTGAACAGTCGTCCAAGTATGCTGCGTTTAACTTAATCATCGGTGCCACGCCCGGCCCGTGCAAGCTATGTCACAAACCTCGACTGCTCAGCTACGACGCGCCCTACGCCAAGCCAGCGACTATGAAAGCTGGCAGCAAGCCGCCGAACGGCTGGACAACCGCACTGGCATGAATGCTTGGAAGGCAGATGACCGTGCCGATGCTTACGACCACTGGCTGATCCGCTCGCGTTTGCAACAACTGCGCCGGCTGCGCCGTGGCGATGACGTGCTGGGCCTGGTGCATTTTTTGCGCCAAGGCCTGCACTGGAACTTGGGCGGAATTGGCAGTGGCGACCTCTATTCCGCGTGCGAATCGGGCACCAAACATCTGATCGATGACTACATCGATGAAGTCTGCACCTGTTTGCAGCAGCTACGTGACAGCCGCGATCCCAGCCTCAGCCCCGAGGCCAAGCTGCAGTTCTTCGAAGAGACCGCGCTCAGCTTTGGGCGCTCGGCGCTGATGCTGTCGGGCGGCGCCACCTTGGGTTTGTTCCACGTTGGCGTGATCAAGGCGCTGTGGGATGCCGACTGCCTGCCGCGGGTAATCTCCGGCAGCAGTGCCGGGTCGGTGGTGGCTGCAACCTTGGGCACGCGCAGCGACGACGAGCTTGAGGAGATGTTCGAGGCCGAGCGTGCACAGTTCGGTTTTTGGCGCGGGCTGAGCGTCAACTCCATGGTCAAACGTCGCGCGCTGATGGATCAGGCGCAGGTCCGCCGCGGCATCCAGAAGCACGTGGCCAACCTCACCTTCAAGGAGGCCTACGAAAAGACCGGCCGCATCATCAACATCACCGTCAGTTCGGCGCGCAGCAACCAGACGCCCAAGCTGGTCAACCATCTGACCTTCCCGCACTTGTATGTGCGCGAGGCGGTGCTGGCCAGTTGCGCCGTGCCGGTGGTGTTCGAGCCAGTCGTGCTCTACAGCCGTGACCAGCATGGCAACAAGGTGCCGTTCATGCCCAGCGTCAAGTGGGTCGATGGCTCGATGAAGAGCGACCTGCCGCGCCTGCGCTTGCGCCGGCTGCACAACGTCAATCACTTCATCGTCAGCCAGACCAATCCGCACGTCGTGCCGTTCCTGACCGTGTCTGGCCCCAAAACCAAGCAAGGCTTGGTGGCAGCCGCGCGGCGGTTTGCTTTTGCCACCGCCAAGGAGCAAACCAAGTTGGTTGCAAAACTCGGTGCCGACTTGCTACCCAGCGGCAACACGCGGGATCGCTTCGACACGCTACACGGCCTGCTGAACCAGGACTACCGCGGCAACATCACCATCTTGCCGCGCTTTCACCCGCGCAGTTTTGTACAAATGCTCAGCAACCCCTCGCTGTCGCAAACCGAGCAATTCATTCTCGAAGGCCAACGCGCAACCTGGCCCAAACTGGCGATGATCAAGCACCAGACACGCATTTCGCGCACCTTCGAGCAGTGCTTGCAAAGCTTGCGCGGCGGCACGGTGCAGGACGTTGATCAGTCCTTGCGCGGCGCGCAGTTAACGGCACGCGACGCTGCTAGCTAGGCTGGCTCAGCGCGGCGGCAGGCTATCGTCGTCCTCGCGCCGAAAATCACCCTCGTAAACATTGGGCTGGCGCAAGTCGGGCCGCGCGGCTTGCAGACCATTCAGTCCGCGTTGCGCTAACGACGCCCGCAAACCCGGCAGCAGCAACGAGAATCCAACCGCATCGGTGAACAAGCCCGGCGTTAACAACAGCACGCCTGCGAGCAACAGCAGCATGCCTTCCAGCATTTGTTGCGCCGGCAAAAGGCCCTTGGACTGCGCGAGCTGAATCTCGGCAATGGTGCGCAAGCCCTGGCGCTTGATGAACCACGAGCCGATCACCGCCGTGAGCATCTCTTGTCCACATCTC
>JAAFAL010000054.1 GCA_018222345.1 bacterium | reverse complement strand
GGCGTCAGCGCGCAGGGCATTGAACAAGCGCAACATCACAACATTGACCAGCGCAATGGCCGCGCTGAGGCTGGCCAGCACCCAGTCGTAGGCGAGCATCAATGCGAAGAAAAACAACATTGTCAGCATCGACAATGCCAAGTTGGCGAACTCACCAGACAACAGCCGTGCAACTCGGTCATTGACCGTGACACGAGACGCAATTTCACCAGGGTGGCGCTGCGAAAAAAACGCCAGCGGAAGCTGCAAGACATGCCACAGAAACCGTGACGAGCTGGACAAGGCCAGCCGAGTTTCCAAGCGCAACAATGCCCGCTGCTGCAGCCAGGTGAGCAGGGCACTCAGGCACAACATGCCCGCCATAGCCAGCAACAGCATCGGCACCCAATCCGACAACTGATTCACCAGATACTGATCAATAAAGATTTTCGTGAATGCCGGGATGACCAGTGCCGGCAACACCAAACCCAAAGTCACCAGCAAGATGAACAACAGGTCGATACGCGACTTGGCAAGCCGCTGGCGCATCTGCTCGGCCAACGTTGGTTTGGCACGGACTGGTTCGAAGTCGTCAGCTTTTTCCATCACCAAAACAACGCCCGTAAACGACCGGTCGAGGTCGGTTTTCGTTACGGTGCGGCGCCCACCTGCGGGGTCGTTCAAGTAAACCTTGTCGCCAACAATCCCTTCGAGCACCAGAAAGTGGTTGAAATTCCAGTGGATGATGGCTGGCATCGGCAACTGCGCGAGCTGTGCTGGCTCCTTACGGAAACCCTTTGCTTTCAGGCCGTGTTTTCGAGCTGCGCGGGCAAGATTCGCCGCGTTCGTTCCATCTCGCGTGACATTGCAGTCAAGCCGGAGTTGCTCCAAGGGGAGCATGCGGCCGTAGTAACCAAGCAACATCGCGAGCGAGGCTGCGCCGCATTCGACAGCCTCCATTTGCAGCACGCCGGGCACTTTGGCCCGGTTCGGGCGCAGCCATTGCGAAACGCGAGCCTTGAAATGTTGCAATTTTTCTTCGCCAGACATCTACGATCGATCAGTAGCGATACAGCATCTTTCGAATCGCAGGAATCACCAATTCGATTGGTCGTTGCTGCTTTACGGCGATCCGTGCGTCGCAAAGCGTCCCTGCCGCAACTTGCAGGCGCGGGCCATCCGCCGATGTCCAGGCATAACCGCTCGGTGTGGCGGTGTCGGCAAGCAACTCAACCTCGATGCGGAACGGCGCGCCGGCTGTAGCTAACTGCCGCACAAGCAACTCATTGCGCACGTCTTGCATCATGTTCTGCGTTGTCGACGGGAACGCTGCAACCGACGTCACAGCGCCAATAATAAAGCCGTGCTCTTCCGGCTTTACTGTGTCTGGCACAACATTGACGCGCATTCCCGGGCGAACTTTCTTGCCGTCCTCTGTTTCGAGATACAACACGGCGCGAAGGATTTGGCTTGTCGTCCCATGCGCGCCCAGCGTCGCAAGCGCCTGCCCTGGGGTTAAAAGATCACCGGCGGATGCTGACAAGGCAACCACCTGGCCTGCACGAGATGCCTTGACAGTAGACATGTCGGAGAAGTCTGCCTCGCGTTGTGCCAGCGTACGCCGAGCATCCGCCACAGTTTGTTCGTAGGCGAGCAGTTGCGAACGCGTCGCCGCCCCACCAGAAGCGCGGAGCCGCTCCCAACCTGCCTGCAGGTGCCGCAGACGGTCAGCCGCACTGGCCACGCTGCGGCGTTGCTCGGGTTGGTCAATCAGGGCAATGGTCTGCCCCGCAACAACGATGTCACCGACGTCAACTTGCAGCGTTGCCAGCCGACCAACGTGCGCCGCGGTCACATTGAACACGTCCCCGTCAAGCAAGATACCGCGGCCTTCAATTCTTGAAGTCACGGTGCCCATCAAGCTCCAGATCAACACACCTGCCAGAATGACGCCGATAGCCAACAGTGCCACCCAACTGCGTGCGTCGGTCACCTGAATCAGTTCATCAAGTCGCTCGGGCGAAGCTGCGCGTTCCAGTGCGTCTGCACGGAATATCTTGCTGTTCTTGTCAGTCAATGGACAAAGACCAGCATTCAAGCGCTAAGGCGCTTGAGCATCTGATCGAAACGCTCGCCAGCGAGATGGACCTTGTCGAGCACATTCAAGTCCAACTCGTCGTCCTGTACACCGTCCTCATCCACAGTCACCTTGGCATCACCGTAGCCCAGCGTTCTCACAGTTGCTCGCATGCGATCAGACAGAAAAACAGCCAGCGCACGGTAAAAGCGCGCAGCCATGCCGGTGTCGGTTTCAAGTTTGGCTTGCAGCTCGCCAAGGGGTAAACCCAAAACCAACCCGGGCTCTGTCGCCGTAACCGTCGCAGTGGGTGGCCTGGCTTCGACAAACGACATTTCGCCAACGATCTCGCCGCTTTGAAGAACAGCCAACTCTCTGTCCCCCAGATTCTGATCTGTGACAGAAAACCGACCACGAAGAAGAATGAACATGCTGTCCAAAGCTTCTCCCTGATTGATCAGCCGAGTGCCTTGCGCCACTTCGCGCCGATCACCGTTGGCAATCATCCATTCCAGATCGGCATCTTCGAGTTCCCCAAGCACATAGAGCGCTTTTCTCATTCCCTCGTCCCCCTCAAGGGCCTGCGCGCCACTAAGACACCGCCCCCGATATTGTGATTTGTGCTGGTAGATTCTAGTTCCAATGAACCGACGGCGAAGGCGGGAATGAGT
The DNA here is from genome assembly GCA_018222345.1 of bacterium. GTDB lineage: Bacteria > Pseudomonadota > Gammaproteobacteria > Nevskiales > OUC007 > JAAFAL01. The sequence continues at coordinate 15,204 of JAAFAL010000054.1, read as the reverse complement.
GCCTTGGCTCAATGGCTTCAGGAACTTTGCTCCAGTTGCGGGCACGCTGCAAGGGAACAAGCACCGTTTCAGCGTAAAGTTTTGCGGGTAGGTGAAATCTGTTCGACAAATTACCGCTTATGACACTGGCGCTTCGGGCCCGTCACTGAGGTGCCACTCGCAGCCGATTCTGTTTGGAGTTCCCAGGGTTTCGTGAACACTCAGACTAGATTGACCAGAAACCCTGAGGTGAAAAGTGCCCAATCAAAGCGACTCCGGCGGGGTGCGCCGCAAGTACGAATACATCGAATCAAACCAAGGCGAGTACAAAATTCGCATGATGTGCCGCCTGCTTGGCGTTTCTCCGAGCGGCTACTACCAGTGGCGGAAGAAGCCAATATCTGATCGAGCTCGGGAGGACTCACGACTCGTCCGCCTTATCCGAGCATCGTTTCTTGACAGCCAATGCGTGTACGGCGCTCCGCGCGTATTCCTGGACCTGCGTGAGGCTGGGGAAACCTGCAGCAAGCACCGCGTGGCCAGGCTCATGCGCGAGAACAATATACGGGTGCTGCCCGGTTATCGCACTCGCCGATACATTGCTCGCAAGCCAGCAGAACTCATCCCGAATTTGGTCAGAAGAAGAGGTTCACACAAACAGCTTAGCCACATACATCACTTATGCAAGAGGGAATCATCGGTGTGTCTCCGTTGCGTGCCGCCAGTGACGCGGCGAATGGCATGGGGCATTCTGCACCAATGTCTGCTCCGCGTCCCGCAATTGCCCTGACAGGTCTGATCATGGGTGCGCTATGTATTGCCATGGCCCCGATCTTTGTGCGCCTGGCCGATGTCGGCCCGAGCGCGGCAGCATTTTGGCGCGTTGCACTCGCCGCGCCGGTGTTGTTGCTGCTGTGGTTGCCGCGGCGCGAGCCTCTGTCGTGGTCGCTGATCTGGCCCGGCATCTTCTTTGGCGGCGACCTGGCGGTTTGGCATCAGGCCATCACGATGACGTCGGTGGCCAATGCCACCTTGCTGCCCAACCTACAACCGACCTTTGTCGCCGCGGTGATGGTGCTGTGGTTCAAGCAGCGCTTGCGCTTGCAGTTTTGGGGCGGGCTGGCGCTGGCAATGCTTGGGTCGGTCGTCCTTGTTGGCAGCAGCCTCAACTTGGGTGGCGACCAGCTCCGTGGTGATGCCCTGGGCGTGCTTACGGCCGTGTTTTACGCCGCCTACCTACTGTCGGTTGCGCGATTGCGCGGTGCGCACAGCGCGCTGGCCATTATGTGGGTCGCCAGTGGCGTAGCGGCACTGATCTTGCTGCCGTTGGCCCTCTCTACCGAGGCCACTGTCATGCCACAATCACTGTATGGGTGGTTAGTGCTCGCCGGGCTGGCAGGCCTCAGCCATGTTTGCGGGCAAGGTTTGATTGCTTGGTCGCTGGCATGGCTGCCAACGGCATTTTCGGCCGTCACCCTACTCATCCAACCAGTCGCCGCCGCCGGCTTTGCGTGGCTGCTGCTAGCCGAACCCTTGGGAGCACAACAGGCGTTTGGCGGGGCGGTCGTGCTCGCAGGCATCTTCATATGCCGCGTGTTCAGTGCTCAACGCGTCAGCGTCAAATCAACCTGAACGTCCACTTTCAGGCCCACGGTCTTGCCACTGCGCCATTCGCCGATTCCCACATTGAAATGGGTGCGCGTCAAGGTCGTCTGACCGTCCATCTTGGCCGTGTCGCCATCAATGACCCACTTGAACGGCAAGTTCACAGTGCGCGTTTTCTTGCGGATCGTCAGCTTTCCAAGCGCCTCGTACTCATCAGGGCCGGTTTGGCGGATGGACTCGGTGGTGTAGGTGGCTGCCGGAAACTGCGAGAACCAAAACCAGTCCTGCCCCGCCACGGTGCTGTCGCGGTCGCTGCTACTGCTATTGAAGCTGGTGACGTCGATGGTCACGTCGAAGCTGCTGGCCTCGAGATTGTCGGGGTCGAAGCGCATGTCGGCTTCGAATTTTTCGAACTCACCGGTGAATTCGGCGCCCGACTGGGTGCCCACGAAACCTAGGCGGCTGTTGTCATGGTCGATGGTCCAGTCGCTAGCCAAGGCCGGGATAGCGGCTAGCACCAGCCACGCGCTGACAAGCAGGCGCGTCACGACGACACCTTGCCAAACGGCAACATGCGCCGCAGCACATCATCCTTGAGCACAATGTGGTGCTTGAGTGCAGCGCCAATGTGCAGCGCGATGGTGCCGATGATCAGCCACGACAGCAGCCAATGCACATTGGCGGCCAATTGCTTGACCGCCTCGTCCGGCCCGGTGATTGCCGGCACCGTGAACCAGCCAAACACGCTGAGTGGGAAATTCGCCGCCGAGTTGATCACCCAGCCGCTAAGTGGCTGGGCGATCAGCAGCCCGTACAGGCCCCAGTGGGTCCAATGCGCGGCCCAGCGTTCCCAGGCTTTCAGGCTATCGGGCAGCGGCGGCGCCGGGTTGATCAGCCGCCAGGCCAGCCGCAGCACCATGGCCGCCAAAATCAACATGCCCAGCGACTTGTGCACCCAGAACACATCGACCTTTAGCGGCCCGTAGGGCAGGCGGTCGGCCCACCAGCCCAAGCCGATCATCACCAGCACAGCCAGCGCGATGGCCCAGTGCAGCAACTTGGCGACACTGCCCCATTGCTCGGTGGTGTTGCGAATCGGCATGGCTAGCTCCCGGCGTGCGTGGCGTTATTCGATGGGACGCACGAGTTCGGTGGTGATGCGCAGCTTGATGAGGTCACTAACCGCAGGCACATATTTGTCCATGCCCCATTCGCTGCGTTTGAATTCAGTGGTGGCGTCAAAGCCCGCCACGCGCACGGGTTTGAATGGGTGTTTGGCGATCTTGTTCAGCGTCACGTCCAAGGTGACCGGTTTGGTCACGCCCAGCACGGTGAGGTCGCCGGTCACATCCATGGTGTTGTCGCCGGTCATCTCGATGGCGGTACTGTTGAAGGTGATGTTGGGATACTCGGCAACGTTGAAGAAGTCGTCGCTGTACAAGTGCTCGTTGAACTTCTGGCTGCCGGCTTCGATGCTGCTGGCCTTGAAACTGATGGCAATGCTGGAATTGGTCAGGTCGGCCTCGTCGAGCATCACCTCGGCGGTGTAGTCGGTGATCTCGGCAGTCGGGTTCGAGAAGCCCAGGTGATTCCAGCCAAAGGTCACATTGGTGTGGGTGTCGTCGATGCTATAGGCCAGCGGTGCGGCTTGCGCCACGCCGGCGGCAGCCAGCAACGCTGTGGCAATTGCAGTGCGGATCATGAAAGGCTCCAATTAATGGGGGTGTGCCTGCACAGTAGGGCATTGCAATGTTGCAATAAAGCGAAGTCTTTCGATATTCACGTTCAGTTTTATTGAACAATGGGTACCTCCGCCGCGCGCACCGTGGCTGGGCTTGCTTATACTCCGCGCTCAAACAGGAGACCCCAATGCCCACCAACCCTCAATGGAAACTGGCCGCCCGGCCGGTCGGCCTGCCCAAACGCGCCGACTTCAGCTACGACGAGCCCGAGGCGCCAACGCCCGGCGACGGCGAGTTCACGGTCAAGACCCACTACATCTCGCTCGACCCGGCCATGCGCGGCTGGATGAACGCCGGTAAATCGTACATCCCCGGTGTCGAAATTGGCGCAGTGATGCGCGCGATCTCGGTGGGGGAAGTTGTGGCATCAAACCACGACGGCTTTGCTGTGGGCGACCACGTACAAGGCGTCATGGGTGTGCAGGCCTACGCTGTCACCGATGGCAGCGGCGGTATCACCAAGGTCGATCCCAAGCTTGCTCCCCTGCCCAAATATCTGTCGGTGCTGGGCATGCCGGGCATGACGGCCTACTTTTGCCTACTGCGCGTCGGCCAACCCAAAGCAGGCGACACCGTCGTCATGTCGGCCGCCGCCGGCGCCGTGGGCTCAGTCGCGGGGCAGATCGCCAAGCTCAAGGGCTGCCGCGTGGTGGGCATCGCTGGCGGGCCGGAAAAATGCAAGTACGTGACTGACACGCTGGGTTTCGATGCCTGTATCGACTACAAGAATGACGATGTCGCCGAGGCACTGAAAACGCATTGCCCCAAGGGTATCGACGTCTATTTCGACAATGTCGGCGGCGAAATCCTCGAAGCCGTGATGTCGCGACTGGCCCAAGGCGCGCGTATCGCCGTGTGCGGCGCCATCTCGCAGTACAACAACACCGACGCCCCGCGCGGCCCGGCCAACTACCTGTCGCTACTGGTCAACCGTGCACGCATGGAAGGCTTCGTGGTGTTCGACTGGGTGCGCGAGTACGGTCAGGCGGCGCAAGAAATGGCTGGTTGGATGGCACAAGGCAAGCTGCAATCGCAAGAAGACATTGTAGAGGGCATCGACCAGTTCCCGGACGCCTTGCTCAAGCTGTTCTCCGGCGACAAGCACGGCAAGTTGATGCTCAAGGTCTGATGGCACAAAAGCGCCGTATCGCGCCGGTGGTTGACGCCGGCGTCGATGATCCAAAACCGCGGCCGGAGGCGCCGCGGGTCGAACCCAAACCCAGTAAGCCGGCGCCAAGGCGCGGCAAGCGTGGTGGGTGGCTGGGCAAGTTGCTGCTGTGGCCGCTGGCGCTCGGCCTTCTGGCAGCTTTGTTCTCGGCGGTTGCCGTCGCCAGCCTGGCCATCATCAACCCACCGACCAGCGCGTTCATGCTGCGTGCACAAGCGCAGCACGGCGACGTGCAACAGCGCTGGGTGCCGATCGAGCAAATCGCACCGGCCCTGCAACTGGCCGCAATCGCCGCCGAGGATCAAAAATTCCCCTGGCATTGGGGTTTTGATGTCGAGGCCATGGGCGACGCCTGGGACGCCAACAAGGCCGGCAAGCGCATCCGCGGTGCCAGTTCAATCACCCAGCAGACGGTCAAGAACCTGTTCCTCAGTCCCAACCGCAGTTATGTGCGCAAGGGCTTGGAGGCGTGGCTGACGCTGTGCGCGGAGCTGTTTTGGTCCAAACAGCGCACGCTGGAAATCTATTTGAATATCGCCCAGTTCGACACCACGGTTTTCGGCGCCGAGGCGGCTGCGCAACACCATTTTGGCAAGCCCGCGCAGCAGCTCAGCGAGTCAGACGCCGCATGGCTGGCAGTGCTGTTGCCCGCGCCGACACGCTATCAGATCGAACCACCAACCGAGTTCACCCAAGCGCGTCACGACTGGATACGCAGGCAGATGGAGCAGATTGGGTATGGGGTGATTGATCGGTTGTAGGTGGGACTCCCCTCACCCCCAACCCCTCTCCCAGAGGGAGAGGGGAGGAAAGGCCCTTCTCCCATTGGGAGAAGGTGGCGCGGAGCGCCGGATGAGGGGACGGACGAATCAGCACATGCGGCTGCCATTCGCTGCGCAGCGCAATCGCTCCGGGGGGCTGTCATTGCGAAGGAGCAAAGCGACTGCGGCAATCCTCGCGGGCGAGCCGCTCGGGGCTTTGCTGCGCAAAGCCTTACCGGTCTCTCTTCCAAATCCCCGCTCGCTTCGCTCGCCGCCCCTTTACTAAAGGGGCTGTCATTGCGAGGCCCGAAGGGCCGCGGCAATCTCATCGGGTGGCGGTTTCGTTGACGAGATTGCCGCGCGGCTACGCCGCTCGCAATGACAGCAGGCTCTTTACGCAGCCCGATCTCGCTTGGTGACAAATTGCTCCAAAAACGCCTGCTGGTCACCCAGAATCCGGCGGTTGGACAGGATCAGGTACTCCGCCCGATTTGGCGCATAAGGCACAGCCAGCAACTTCATGTTGGCTTTTTCCGGGCTGCGGCTGCCTTTGCGGCGGTTGCAGGGGCCACAGGCGGTGACGCAGTTTTCCCACTCGTCCGGCCCGCCTTTTGAGGTGGGCACGACGTGGTCGCGCGACAGGTCGCTGTGGCGATAACGCTCGCCGCAATACAGGCAGATATGGCCGTCGCGTTGGAACAAGGCGCGGTTGGTCAAGGGCGGCACCAAGCCCATGAGCGCACCACCACGGTGATCGTTGACCGCAATGATGGTGTCCATCTCAAGGAATGAGCGCAGGCCGGTGGCGCGGTTAGTACCGCCGTTGATGCGGATGCGTTTGCCGCCGCCTTCCCACGCGATCTTGTTGTTCACGTAAGCCGTGGCAGCGTATTCCCAATGGACCCAGTCCAGCGGGATGCCGCCAACATCTAGCTTGAGAATCAACGGGTGGTTGTCACCGCTATGCACCGCTATGCTCCGTGCAGGTTTGTCCAAACGTATCGAATCAGTGTGACCGAACCATGAACCTGCAGCGAATCCAAGTGGTTGGCAGGCGCCAGTCCGTCACTTGGTCAATAACAATGCACCAATTTTTAACAATTGGCTATAAGCCGCGCACGAACGCTGCACATGCTTGGCCGATCTCATCGGGCGAGTCTTCCTGGATAAAGTGCAGGCCCTTGACGGTCACTTCGGTCTGGTTGGGCCAACTGCGGCAAAACTCGCGTTGCTTGCCGATCAGGATGATGCCGGGCTCGGCGTTGATGAATAGCTTGGGCAGGCTGGCGTCATCGGCCAGCCAGGCGGCGTAGTCGCTGACGATCTGGTGCACATCGGCCGGCTCGCCGGCCAGCGGGATTTGCCGCGGCCAGGTCAGCGTGGGGCGGCGGTCTTCGCCAGCGTTTTCGAACGGGCGGCGGTACTCGGCCTGCTCTTCATCGCTCAGGTCTCGGATGATGGAACTGGGCAGGATGTTGTTGACGAACAGGTTCTTCTGCAGGATCAGTTCTTCGCCCTGCTCGCTGCGCATGGCCTGGAAGATCGGCCGTGCGTCGTCTGGCCAGTCTTCCCAGGCGACCGGCGTGACGATGGCCTCCATGTAGGCAATACCGCGCACCGCATCACGGTGGCGGTTGGCCCAGTCGAAGCCCAGGCCGCTGCCCCAGTCGTGAATGATGAGCGTGACCTTGTCAGTCACGCCGAGCGCCTCCAGCAGGCCGTCGAGGTATTGGCGATGCTCGACAAAGGTGTAGCTGCTGGGGCCCGAATCAGGCAATTTTTCGGAATCGCCCATGCCGATCAAGTCCGGCGCGATCAAGCGGCCGAGGCCAGCCAGGTGCGGCATGACATTGCGCCACAAGTAGCTGCTGGTCGGATTGCCATGCAGAAACACAATCGGATCGCCTTTGCCCTGCTCCACGTAGGCCATGCGGCGGCCCAATACTTCGACGAATTGTTTTTCCAGTTGCGGCATCATGCGGCTCCGTAGTCCATCGGTTTCGAGCATAGCAATGCCCAGCAACATCCGCCTCCACGAAGTCATCGATGTGGCCCGCTCCCCGGCGGAGTGCTTCGCGCTGGTAGCCGATTTTTCCACCATTGCCGACTGGGATCCCGGCGTGGCGGCGTCGAGCAAGATCAGCGAAGGTGCTGTCGGCCTCGGCAGCCAATTTCGGGTCGTCGTGCAATCGGGGATCGGGCCGTTCAAGAATCGCTTCCCGATGGACTACCGCATCACTGCCTACGAACCGGACGCGCGCGTCGTTCTGGAAGGCACATCCAAACAATGTGATGGCATCGACACCATCAGCTTCACCCCAATTGCCGGCGGCACGCGGATTGACTACACCGCCGACCTGACGCTGAAAACCCTGGGAGACGGCGCGGTGAAGCTGATGGGGCCGCTGCTGGAACGCGTGGGCAAACGCGCCGTGGCCGGCCTCAAGCGCGCACTGGACTCGCAGCCCATTGCCAAACCCTCGCCGTGGCGTGACCTGGGCGACAAACTGCTGCTGCCTGGCGCCGCACGCTTCACCTCATGGGGCAGCGGGCGGCAAGCCATTGCTGACCGGCTGGACGGGCAGACCATTGTGCTCACCGGACCGACGTCGGGCCTGGGCTTGGCCGCGGCGCATCGGCTTAGCCAATTGGGTGCGCGGCTTGTATTGATCGGCAGGAACGTCAACAAACTTGCCGACACCGCCGATGCGCTGAGCCGAACAACCGGCAATGCACCGCGCGCACAACTTGTGGCGGACTTGTCGCTGGTTGCGGAGACGCGCGCAGTGCTCGAACAACTTGCAGATTTTGGCCCCATCGATGCGCTAGTGAACAACGCCGGGGCACTGTTCAACCAGCGCGGCGAGACGGCCGAGGGCATTGAGCAAACCCTTGCCGTAGATTTGCTCAGCCCGTTCCTGCTCGCGGAGGGCCTGCGTCCGCAACTGGCTGCCAGTGGCCGCGGGCGGGTCGTCAATGTGGCCTCCGGCGGCATGTATTTGCAGGGCTTGTCGCTAGGCGACCTGCAATGGGCGGCACGGCCCTACGACGGCACCAAGGCTTACGCACAGGCCAAGCGCGGCCTGGTGGCGCTGACAAAACTGTGGGCCGAACGCTGGGCCGGTGACGGCATTGCCGTGCATGCCATGCACCCCGGCTGGGCCGACACACCCGGCGTTGCCGACGCCCTGCCCGGCTTCAAACGCGTGATGGGCAAATTGCTACGCAATAGCGATGACGGCGCCGACACCATGGTGTGGCTGGCCGCGAACCCGCAAGTGCAGGCGCACAGTGGCTTGTTCTGGTTGGATCGGAAACCGCATACGACGGAGGTTGTGCGCAATACTGCGGTGAATGCCGACAAAGCAGCGGCATTGCGTGATGCATTGATTGCACTAGCCGGCGCTGTGAGGCCCGCGTGACAAGAAGATCGACTGTCATTGCGAGGCGCAAAGCACCGCGGCAATCTCACTGGGTGGCGCCTTCGTTGACGAGATTGCCGCGCGGCTTTGATTCGCTGGGCGAACCACATTTAGCGCGCCCATTCGCGCGCAAGAATCACAATGACAGCGAGGTTGAGACAACCCCCTTGAGTCAAGGGGGTGGGCGGCGAAGCCGGCCGGGGGATGTGGAAGCAATATCATTTGATCTGCGCAGCAGATCAGTGAGGCCCCTGCGGCCGAACGTTGCGAGGCGCAAAGCGCCGCGGCAATCTCATTGGGTGGCGCCTTCACTGGGGCGCGCGCCGCTAGCGTTCGCAATGACACGTAGAACACTATGATCATTTTCGGCCACCGCGGCGCGCGCGGTCATGCGCCTGAGAACACCCTGCCCAGCATCGAGTTGGCGCTGGAACAAGGTGCTGACTGGATCGAAATCGACGCGCAAATGGCCGATGGCGAATGCTGGGTGCTTCATGACGCCACACTGGACCGCACGACCAATGGCACGGGCGCCGTCACCGATGCCAAACAATCCACGTTGGAACAACTGGACGCCGGCAATGGCGCGAATATCCCGACACTAGCCCAGGTTATGGATTGCGTGGCCGGGCGAGCGGGCTTGAACATCGAACTCAAGGGCGCAGGCACGGCAGGCTTTGTCGCGGCTGCAATTGCCAATCGCGTTCAGACAGCAGACCCCGACTGGAGCGACTTCATCGTATCGAGCTTTCACCACGGCTGGCTGCAGGCTGTGCGGACGTTGGAGCCGAACATTCCGGTTGGCGCGCTATACCTCGGCGTGCCTGTTGATCTTGCTGCCAGCGCCGAAGCATTGGGCGCTGTAGCGGTGCACTTGGGCCTGGACTTCCTCGACCCCGCAATGATCGACGACGCCCACGCGCGCGGCCTGGCGGTGTATGTCTATACCGTCAACAGCGAGGACGACCTGTTGCGTATGGCGCAGCTCGGTGTGGACGGCGTATTCACCGACTTCCCCGACCGCGCCTTTGCACTGCGACCCGGCAACGACTGATCAGCCCGCGCCAGGCACCCATCATGTCATTATAATTTGCGAATGGGAATTATTCGCATTATTGTGCACGACATGGACAAGCCACTAACTGCCGCAAACACACCGGCCGGGCAGCACCGGACCGCATCGCAACCCGATACACCACGCCGTCTGTCGGCCGACGATTTGCTCGCTGGCCAGCGGCGTGTGCTCATCGAACATCGCGGGCAGGCTTATACCCTGTCGCGCACGCGGCAAGACAAGCTGATTCTTACAAAATGACATCCCGGCTAGCCACCGAGTGGTTATTTACGGACGTAATGCCGGATCCTGCACAAACACCGGATTGCCGATCACGGTGATGATGCCGTCGGCCCGGGTGATCTGAATACGAGCAAAGGTGCCCGCCGGACCAGATGTTGCAAGGCGCGTCAGCGGTAAATCGATACTGAACGGGTCGGCGATGACGGGCACGATGCTGGCGATCTCGCCATCTAAGATCAAGGTCAGACCCTGACCCTGCGCGCCAAGCACTTCCACACGCAGGCTGGCACTGTCGGCGAACACGGTGTCACCGTACATGCCTGACTGGCCGTCATCTGTCGAAATAGTCATCCGCATTTCGGGCGACTCATCGACGCCCAGCGTGCGCACGTAGGCGTGCCCGGCGCGAATGGCATCGGCTAGCGCGGGGCGTGACAGGTTCTCGGCGAACACCATGGTGGCGCTGCTGCCGTAACCCTTGCGGTTGCGCTCTTCCGGCGCGTCGATGCCTTTTGAATCGCTGCCCGACACACCGGTGATGCGAAAACCCTGATTGAGCAAGCTGTCCCATTCGTCCAGCGCCGTGAGCGTAAACGGGTTCATGGTTTGGCCGGGCACGCCGCCCAAGCCCAGCTCGGCGGCGGTGGTAATGGCCGGGCCGTTTTGCACCTCGATGGTATCGACTAACGACCAGTCGATGGCATCACCCAACTCGAAGGCACAGCCGCGGCAGAAATTGCTGAAAATCTCGCCTTCGAAGGTCGTCGGGTGGTTGACCTGGAACAAGGCGTCGGCAGCCACCGAATCGGCTTGCACATCACCCAGGCTCACAGCTTCAAAACCATGGCGGTATTCAATCGTCTCGGGCGTTTCGCCAAAGGTATTGGCGTGGCCAAAGTAGGTGATGATTTCGCGACCTGGCCAGATGATCAGGTCGGGATGGGCGCGTTGCACGGCGCCGAGCTGGTTCCAGTGCACGCCCGTCACGTACTCGGTAACCATCAAAAAGTCCAAGCCGCCGGCGCGTGACTGAGCAATAAAGTCGTCCCAATCAGGCGCGGTACTTTGGCTGTGGAAGGCATGCATGTGGAAGTCGCCGGCGTACCAACCCTGGGCAGTATTGGCGACATGCGTGGCATCCACCGGATCGGCTGCCGGCACGGTGGCAGCTTGGGCGCCTAGACATTGCAGTTGCACCAGCCAACTGGCGCCCTCGGGGCCGACAGCGGCGATGCCCAGTTCTACAAACCACGTGCCTGCATTAATCGGCCCGGCGGTGTAGCCGCGGTCGGCAACATCGGCCTGGATGAACACCGGCCCCGTGTCGCGGTCCAGCCGACCCTGGCGGCTGCCCGACCATCCGCGGAAACCTTCGGCCGTGCGGAACCCGTCGCTATCCCATAAGCCCAAATCCAGTGTCGTCGCAGTCAGCGGCGTGCCACCGGTATTGCCGTTCTCCGTCCACTGGTAAGCCACCTCGATACGGCCCGTGCCCGCGCCGACATCCACCGGCAGCAATTGATAGGTTTTGGCGTCGGCCTGCGTGACGGCGCCGGTCATTTCCACCACCGCCTGGCCTGGGGCACAGGCCGCAGGCTCGCCGATCACCACGGCGTCGTCGGCCACACGCTCAGGCGCCGGCGCGCTACTGGAGCCGCAAGCGGCCAATACAGTGGCAAGCCCCATTATTGTCAGTCGAATGAGCATGTTGCAGAGTTTAGCGTGCGAAGGTTTCGGGCCGGTGACGGTTTTGGGCAGTGCTGGTATGGTATCTGCATCACAAACGGCCTGAAGCCGCGCCTGATTTGACCTCGGGCCTAACTGATCAAATTCTCGGAGACACCATGTTGATTGCCCGCCTGCGCGTAGCCGCGCTCGCCGCCCTTGTTGCTGCCCTGACCGCCGCCTGCAGCGGTGAACGCGCCCCCACCACCGGCGCCGATGGCAAGCCGTTGAAGGTTTATCGCCACTCCGAAGACGGCAGCCCGACCACGCTGGACCCGGTGCAGGCCGCCATTACCTACTCCAACCTCGTGGTCGTCAATGTTTACGACACGCTCTACACCTACAAGTACCTCAAACGGCCCTACGAACTGAAACCCAATCTGGCCACCAGCCTGCCAACGGTGTCCGACGACGGCCTGACCTACACCTTCAAGATCAAGCCCGGCGTGGAATACACCGACGACGAAGCCTTCCCCGATGGCAAAGGCCGTGAGGTGGTCGCCGAGGACTTTGTGTATTCGATCAAACGCCACTTCGACCCCGCCAACCGCTCACAAGGCAGTTGGCTGTGGACAAACAAGATCGTCGGCTTGGACGACTGGGGCAAGAACGGTGCCGACTACGCCAAGCCCGTCGAGGGCCTGAAGGCGCTGGACGACTACACCATCCAGATCACGCTCAACAAGCCATTCCCGCAACTGCCCTACACCTTTGCGATGGGCTTTTCGGCCTTCGTGCCAAAAGAGGCTGTCGATCACTACGGCCGCGAGATCTCGGTCAACCCGGTCGGCTCGGGGCCGTTCAAGCTTGAGCGTTTCTCGACTGCCAAAGCCGTGTTCGTACCCAACCCCAAGTTCCGTCAGGAGCCAGTTGACCTGGAATACGAAGGTTACGACCCCGCCATCCATGGCGAATTTGGCGTAGCCGCCATTGACGGCCGCTCGCCGCCGTTTGTCGATCGCATGGAGATCGACTTTTTCACAGAAACCGCCTCGCGCTGGGCGTCGTTCACCAAGGGCAGTGAGGTGCAGTGGACATGGGCGCCTGTCGAGCAGGTCGATGCCGTCGTCAAGAACAAACAGCCTATCGTGCTCAAGGACGAATACGCCGAGAAGTACCACTACACCGGCGATTCCGAGCCGGCCGTGGTGTACGCCTACTTCAACATGGACGGCGTTCTGGGCGACGATGGCCCGCCCGAGCAGGACGCCAAGAACAAGGCGCTACGCTGCGCCATGGTCAAGGCCTTTGACTGGCAAGAGCGCAACGACCGCTTTTACAACGGCATCGGTGCCATTTATCCCGGCATCATCCCGCCAGCAGTGCCTGAGTTCGACCCCAACATGGATCGCTGGTCGGTCACCCACGACCTGGAAGAAGCCAAACAGATACTGGCCGACGCTGGCTGGACGCCTGAAACCTTGCCGAAACTGACGTATGGCCATTCGGCCGGTGTCACGCAGCGGCAGATCGGCGAACTCACGCGTGGCTTCATGACGGCCATGGGTTGGCCCATCGAGAAGTTCGAACTCAAGAGCTACGCCACATTTGGCGACTTCAACCGCGCCATCAAGAACAGCCAGCTCGACATGGGCGGCCTGGCCTGGCAACTCGACTACCCGGACGCCGAAAACGTGCTGCAGTTGTTCTACGGCCCGTATGAAACGCCGGGCTCGAACAACGCCAATTACAAGAACCCCGAGTACGACGCCTTGTACGAAAAAACCTCGGTGATGCAGCCCAGCGCCGAGCGCACCAAGCTGTATCGCAAGATGAATCAGATGATTGTTGATGACTGCGTACAGATCATGGGCCTGTCGCGTACGCGCGCCTACATGTGGCACAAGGACGTGATCGGCTATCCGGATCGGCACATTCTCGGCGGGCAGTGGATTCGCTATGTGGATGTGAAGACGCCCGAGGCGGGTTCTGAGGGTTAGCGCCTCATGATTGAGCCCAGTCATTCCTGCGAAAGCAGGACCAAATCGCATGGAGCGATTTGGCGCTGCTGCCCGGGCGCCGCCCGGGTGAGGCGTAGGGACGCGCCGAACAATCTAGCCGTATGGTCTCGCGCCTTCGTTGTACGGCTAGGTTCCTGCTTTCGCAGGAACGACGAGATCTTCTTTTTGGTCGCATCGTAGATCGGTGGAAACCCTCCAATACAGCCTGCGCAAGCTCATAACCGGCATTCCGCTAATCCTGGGCGTAACCTTCATCAGCTTCGTGCTCATGGTCTATTTCGGGCCGGACAAGACCTACGAACTGGTTGGCAAGAACCCGACGCAAGAACAAATCGACCAGGTGCGCGAGCAACTGGGCTACGACAAACCCTTCTTCGTACGCTACGGCGATTATCTGGGTGAACTGGCCACGCTCGACTTTGGTTATTCCGATTCCACCGGCGAGCGCGTCAGTCGCATCCTCGTGCGTACGATCCCAATCTCACTCGCCCTCACCTTGCCCGGCTTTATAATCGGCAATGTGCTGGGCATTGTGCTGGCGCTGATCGCTGGCTTCTTCCGGGGCGGGCTGATCGACAAGGGCATCATGGCCTTTGCGGTAATCGGCATGTCGATCAGCTTTTTGATCATCATCATTGCCAGCCAATTGTTCTTTTCGTCCAGTTATGGGCTGAACATCTTCCCAGTGCGCGGCTGGGAGGTTTATAACTTTGCCGACTACCTGTACTACGTGACCGTACCCACGTTCGCCATTGTGTTCGTCAGCTTGGGCTACAACACACGCTTTTACCGCGCCGTGATCGTCGAGGAAATGAACCGCGATCATGTACGCACGGCACGCGCCTTCGGCACGCCACCGGGGGCGCTGCTATTCAAAAACATTTTGCGCAACGCGGCCATTCCCATCGTCACTCGCATCATGTTTTCCATCCCGCTGGTAGTCATCAGCGGCAGCCTGCTTATCGAGAGCTATTTCGGCATTCCGGGCGTGGGCAAGGTGACCTTTGACGCCATCACGACGGGCGATCAGCCTATCCTCAAGGCGGTCGTCGGCCTCACGGCAGCGTTGTTCGTCGTCACGCTGATTGCGACAGACATCATGTACAAGTTGATTGATCCGCGGGTGTCGCTGAAATGACCATGTTTGCCTGTCATTGCGAGGCGCGTAGCGCCGCGGCAATCTCATCGGGGACTGCCAAGGTGACGAGATTGCCGCGCGGCTTCGCCGCTCGCAATGACAAGACTTGGTGGTCTCCGTGACAGAAGCAGTGGCACAAGACTCCGCTGTCGCCCCCAACCGCAAAGCCCAGCGCGGCGAATCGCTGTGGAGCAAAGCGCTGGTCAAGTTCCGGCGCGACGGCTGGGGCATTGCCTCGCTGATCATCGTTGCCATCTACTTTGTCATCGCCGTCGGCGTGTGGGCCGGCGCATGGGGCACCGAGTGGAACACGCTCACACCCACCATCAATGCAACGTCCAGCGCCGAACACATCTTTGGCACGACTCGCAATGGCCAGGACATCTCCGCGCGTGCGATCGGCATC
>JAAFAL010000206.1 GCA_018222345.1 bacterium | reverse complement strand
CGTTCGACGGGGCAAAGCAATGCTTTGCCTCAATCCGTCTCCACCCCCTAACTTAAGGGACTACCCACAATAAATGCTTGTCATTGCGAGGCCCGAAGGGCCGCGGCAATCTCGTTGGGTGGCGCCTCCGTGACGAGATTGCCGCGCGCCTACGGCGCTCGCAATGACAGGTAAAGTGCTGGTATCAGGTCACGATGACACCAGACGCATCGGCGGTGGTGCCAAACGCCCACCGGTTCAGCCGCTTCACGAACGCCGCCGGGTCGTCCAACTGGCTGCCTTCGGCAAGCACGGCCTGCTCGTAGAGCATCTGCCCCAGGTCGGCGAAGTCGTCGTCACCCAGCGTGCCCTTGAGCTTGTCCAGAATGGGGTGCTCGGGGTTGACCTCCAGCGTCGGCTTGCTGCCGGGGAAGCCTGTCTCGCCGGCTTGCTTGAGCATTTCTTCCAACTGACGCGACATGGCGTGTTCGCCCACCACCAGGCAGGCCGGTGATTCGGTCAGGCGCTGGCTGACGCGCACGGCTTCGACCTTGTCTTCCAAGATCTTCGACAGCTTTTTGGTGGTGTCTTCGTACAGCTTCTCAACCCGCGCCTGTTCGGCTTCTTCCTTGGGGTCGGCAACAATACTGTTGAGATCGGCCATGCCGCGGGCGGCAGAGACGAGCTTCTTGCCGGCGTACTCGGTCAGGTGGCTGACCACCCACTCATCGACACGGTCGGTGAGCAGCAGCACTTCGATGCCCTTTTTCTTGAAACCTTCGATGTGCGGGCTGGATTTGGCGGTGGCGAGTTTGTCGGCGGTGACGTAGTAGATCGCCTCTTGGCCGTCTTTCATGCGCTCGATGTAGGCATCCAGCGTGGTCTCGCCAGTGTCGCCCTCGCCGTCTGCATGCGTGCTGTGAAAGCGCGACAGCTTGGCGATCTTGTCGCGGTTGTTCGCGTCCTCGACGATGCCCTCTTTGAGCACCGCGCCGAACACGCCCCAGAACTTGGTGTATTTCTCGTCGTCCTTGGCCAGGCCCTTGATGGTGTCCAGCGCACGCTTGGTGACCGCGGCGCGCAGCTTATCGACGGTGGCGTTTTCCTGCAGCAGCTCGCGCGACACGTTCAATGGCAGGTCGTTGGAATCGACCACGCCTTTGACGAACCGCAGGTAGCCCGGCAGCAGCGCCTTGGCGTCGTCCATGATGAACACGCGCTTGACGTACAGCTTCAGGCCGTGGGCCTGGTCGCGATCCCACAGGTCGAACGGCGCGCGCGCCGGAATGTAGATTAGCGAGGTGTAGTCCAGCTTGCCTTCGACGCGGTTGTGCGCCCAAGCCAGCGGGTCTTCGAAGTCGTGAGCGACGGTTTTGTAGAACTCGGTGTAGTCGTCGTCCTTCAGTTCGGCCTTGGGACGCGTCCACAGCGCGGCGGCCTGGTTGACGTTTTCCCACTCGTCGGTGGGCTTGCCGTCGTCGTCCAGCTTGCGCATGCGCACGGGCGCGGCAATGTGGTCGGAGTACTTCTTCAGCACCGTGCGCAGGCGATAGGCGTCGAGGAAGTCTTTGCCGTCGTCGCCCATGGTCAAGACGATCTCGGTGCCTGCAGTTTCGACGTCAAAATCGGCAACGGTGTAGGCGCCCTTGCCGTCCGAGGTCCAGCGCGTGCCCTGCTCGGTGCCCGCCTTGCGGGTGTTGACGGTGACGCTGTCGGCGACGATGAAGGCCGAGTAGAAGCCGACACCGAATTGGCCGATCAGGCCGGCGTCTTTTTTCTGGTCGCCGCTTAGGTTCTCCAGGAACTTCTTGGTGCCAGAACGAGCGATGGTGCCAAGGTTGTCGATCACCTCGTCGCGGCTCATACCAATGCCGGTGTCACGCACGGTGAGCGTGCCGGCGTCGGCATCAAAGCTGATGTCGATGCTCGGCTCGTCGCTGCCCAGCAGGCTCTTGTCGGTCAGCGCTTCAAAGCGCAGTTTGTCGATGGCGTCCGAGGCATTGCTGACCAGCTCGCGCAGGAAAATCTCCTTGTTGGAGTACAGCGAGTGGATCATCAAATGCAGCAATTGCTGCGTTTCGGCCTGGAATTCGTGAGTCTGGACGTCTGCCATCGTTGGGTGCGCGAACAAGTGTGTCTGGCTACATGCGGGCGGCCGCGCGGCTTTCAAGCTTGCGCCGCGCGCATTCGCCCCCAAAGATGGGCACATGCATTTGCTGATTCTGTTTTTAGTCGTACCGCTGGCCGAAACCTGGTTGCTGATCAAGCTCGGCGGCCAGATTGGTGCGCTGCCTACCATTGCACTG
>JAAFAL010000053.1 GCA_018222345.1 bacterium | reverse complement strand
TGCCGGCTAGTTCGGACTGCACCGCCGGCTGGATCGACCACGCACTGAGGTGAATCCCGGCCGTTTTCATTGACTTGACCAGTGTCAGCAGAGGCTTGTTGATGCCCTGTGTCGTGGCAATCGAAGTGCAGCGCCGCACCAAGCTGGTGTCACGCCGCGCCAGCACTGCGCCGCGATCACGCACGGCGTTGCCGCTAGGCAGGCGCGACATCGCCCAGCGTTGCACGGTCTTGAAGTCCAGCGTGCTGGTCGCCACCGCGCCAGCGCCGTCGAAGATGATCTCGGTGATGTCGCCCACGCGGTGAATTTGCGCGTTGCGCAAGCCACTTTCGTACAGCGTTTTCATAGCCATTGGGCAGCCCTGCCAGCCACAGGTTCAGCGTGCGAAAGCGCTAATCAATCGGGCGATATGGTCGGGCTGGGCGTGATGCGGCACGTGGCCGACACCAGGCAGCAATTCAACCTGAGCGCTCGGCACCACGGCTTTCACACGCTGGCCGTGGTTCCAGTACGGCACCACGGTATCGTCCTCGCCGTGGATGATGAGCAAGCGCGCATCAACGTCCGGGTAGCGGGCACTTTGCAATTGTAAAAACTCGCTTAGCCGGGTCAGGTCTTGCGCATTGCTGCGGTAGGCGGCGGGCCGTAGCGCCAGTTTGGCGCCAATGTCTCGCACGTAATTTGTCGGCGGCTGGTTCGGCGCCATGATGTGGCGCACAACTTTGGGCAGCAGCAGTTGGCCCAACGGGTAAATCAGCGTGTGCGCAAACAGTTGGCCGACGACCGGCACGCGCGCAAGCGACACGTTCCAATCGACCCCGCCGGCCCAATGCCCGGCCGCGCCGGCCAGCAGCACGCCGCCGGCAATGCGCTCAGGCTGATCCAGCGCACAGGCCATGACCACACTGCCCGACCAGGAATGGCCGACGACAACGGGCTTGTCGGCACCGAGTGCTGCCGCGGCATTGAGCATCAGATCGCACAAGTCAGCCGGGTTTTGCCAATCCGAACGGCGCTCGCTGTAGCCCATGCCGGGGCGGTCAAACGCGATCACATGGTGCTTTTCGGCCAGTAGCGGCAAGATGCTGCTGTGGAAGTCACGCAGGTTTGAACTGGCGCCGTGTAACAAAACAATCGGCGGGCCAGCGTTGCCCTGCCCAGCCTGCACGTAATGCAGTTTGAGCCCGTCAACCGTTACAAAATCGCCAATTGGTGGCAGCGCTGCTTCGATGCGCTTTGCGCCAGCGTAGGACACCACCGCCAGCACGCCAAACAGCGCAACCAGGAAAATCACGACGCTCATCAGAATTCGCATTGCCGGGGGCCTTTTTGCACCCGCGCATTGTACGCGCCCGGCGCGGTGCGGTTGTCTGCTGCCGGCTACCGGGGCTGCAAGTCACCTTCGGGCGCGGGGGCACTGCTGCGGCTGCCGTTGGTGGCTTCGACAGCCATGCCGTGCAAGCCGACAACGTCGATCTGATCCTGAAAGCGCGGCGGCTGGGTTGTCGGCGCGCTGTCCTCGGCGGCGAACGCCACAAGCTGCTGGCCGAGTACGCCGGGCGCATCAGGCGTGAGTTTGTCCTGCCACCAACATTCAAACTTGGCCAGGTCGGATTGCAGGTGGACGATGCCGTAGCCGTGATCGACCCACTCGATGAACTGCACATTCTTGTTGCCGTTGATC
This sequence comes from bacterium, assembly GCA_018222345.1. Classification (GTDB taxonomy): domain Bacteria; phylum Pseudomonadota; class Gammaproteobacteria; order Nevskiales; family OUC007; genus JAAFAL01. The sequence continues at coordinate 16,250 of JAAFAL010000053.1, read as the reverse complement.
AGCGCGCCCTCGATGGCACGGGCGCCGGCCACTTGGTCGGCAACAGTGCTGGCCGGGTTGGCGTTGGCAATCAACTCATCGGCCCCGCCACGGCCCATAGACGTGGGTGCAAACTCGACGCCGACCGAGCGCGCCCGGTTGTTGGTGAGCGCGGTATTGCCGGTGCTGGCACGCTGGAATCCGGCATTCACGTTCTCGGCAAATGAGCCGCTGCGGGTGCTTTGGGCCACCGGGCCGGAGGTGTAACTGGTGTCGGCAATGTCGTTGTCTTCGATGAGATCGGAGGCAAAATTACCGTGGGTGTCACCCGACACGACGATGGTGTTGCGGATGCGCGTGCTGGCCGGGTTGTTGCCGCGCAGGTAGTCCATCAACGCCGCGCGCTCTTCTTTGTAGTCCGTCCAACGCGAGATGCCAAGCTGCGGCGAGTCGGGGCCGACCAGGCCGAAGCTGGGCACATCGGCAGGTGCAAACCAGGTCTGGTTAACCAGCAAACGCCAAGTTTTTCCGGCTTGTTGCGAGGCCAGCATTTCACTGGTCAGCCACTCGTATTGCACGCGCGAGTACAGGCTGTCACCGGCGTCCAGATGGCTGCTGTCGGCCACCACGCCGGGCCGCTCGTCACGCGGCAAATACAACTGCGTGTCAATGCAGAACACGTCCAACATCGGGCCGTAATCCAGCTTGCGCCAATGCAAACGCGGGTCGGGCGGCTCGGGGTAGCTGCCATCGTCAACAAACACGAATGCGCCGCTACCATCAGCGGCCACGGGTCGCGTGGGCGTCCATTCGTAGAACGCGCACACCACATCGTTCAGCGTTGTGGTGGCAACACTGCGATCGACGGCCGAGTCGTCCAGCTCGTTGCCAAAGCCCACCGAGATGTCGTGGTTGTCCCAGACAATGCTCCACGGATGCTGCTGGTGGGCACGGCACAGGTTGGCGTCGGAGCGAAACAGCGCGTAGCGGCGGCGACATTCGTCCAGGTTCAGCCAGTCGCGGTAATCGACGTAGCGGATGTCTTCGATGTCGTTGCGGGCGCGCACCTGCTCGTCTTCATCAACAAATTCGTAGATGTAGTCGCCGCAGTGCACTACCAGGTCGAGATCATTGCGGTCGGCAATCTGGCCATAGCCGCTCCAGTGGCTGGACCAATAACTGCTGCAGGCCACGACGGCCAGGCGCAATTCATCGACCGCCGTGGCAGGCGCCGTGCGTGTGCGGCCGACAATGCTTTGGCTGCCTAGCGCAGAGAATTGGTAGTAGTAGGTCGTGCCGGCGTTCAGGCCAGTGACATCGACTTTTGTCGTCCAGTCCCGGTCGGCACTGGTTACCTGCTGGCCCTGGGCGACGACGCCGGTGAGCACAGGTGTGTCGCCACTGGCATCAAACCCCGTGCCCACAGCCCAATCGACCGGAATGCGCGTCGCCGAGGGCGTCTCTTCGGTGATCCGCGTCCAGATGATGACCCGATCGGCCAGCGGGTCGCCGCTCGCCACGCCGTGGGCAAATGGCTGCGGCGTGACCATGGGGAAATCAAAACCTTCGGGCACTGGCAGCGGCTCGCCAGGCGTTGCGGTTGGTGCGGGCGCGGCCGAATTGCCACAACCGGCCAGCGCACCGCTGACGCCCAGGGCGCTGGCACCAATGAGAAAGTCGCGGCGGGTGGTTGGCGGCACGGCATTAACTCGGTCAAAACAGCAAGTCAGGATAACGCCCAAATATTGCTGCGATATTGCGTAGCGGCCACATTGCTAAACTGCACGGACAATAACGATTCCGCGCGCCCGGAGGCACCATGCGCATCACGCTCCTCACCCTGCTCTGCTTGCTGCTTGCCGCCTGTGGCAAACCGCTGGATTCCGCGCAACCCACCGCGGAGGACGGCAGCAACAGCCCGATGGTGGCCGACAACGACCTCACGGACTGCGACCCGGACAACCTGCTGTTCCCCAACTCGCCAGCCGAGGGCGAAAGCCGCGACGGCTTGTCATGCCAGATCCTGCTGCCGTCGCCGCTCAACCCGGACGACCGCATCTCCTTCCAGGTGATCGAGCCGCCATCGGTGGTCGGTGGGGAAACCTATCCGGTCATCCTCGAGGGCCACGGCTTTGGCGGCAGCCGGCAGACCAACCCCAATGGCGCCGGCGTTGACGGCGTCAGCGTGGCCATTGGTGACCTGCACAACGCGGGCTACGGCATCATCAGTATCGACCAGGCCGGACATGGCGACACCGACGGCTTGATCAAGGTGATGGATCCCGACCAGGAAGGCCGCTTTCTGATCGCCATCCTCGACTGGATTGACAGCAACATCGACTGGGCCGCGCAAGGCCCGGACGCCGACGCTGGCACCGACAACATCTTGCTGGGCGCGGTCGGCCCGAGTTACGGCGGCGGCTATCAATTGCTCATCCACGCCATCGACCCCAAGAAGCGCCTGGACGCCATCGTGCCGCGCATCACCTGGCACGACCTGCGCTATTCGCTAGACCCCAATCTGGCCATCAAGGGCTCGTGGGCGTCGGCGCTATTCGCCGTCGGCAACCAGTCTGGCGGCGGCGGCAACTTCGACCCGTTTGTTTCCGACACCTTCACCCGCGGCTTTCAGGACAACGCCATCGACCAGTTCGGGCTGGACTACTTTGGCTATCACGGCCTGAACTATTTTTGTAATGGTCAGCCGGTGCCCACCAACGGTGGGCCGGGCACGGCACCAGGCTTTGCGCCCAACGCGCCAACGCAAGTCGATGCCTTGTTTTTCCAGGGTTTTCGCGACGTGTTGTTCAACTTCAACGAGGCCTTCCAAAACTTTGATTGCCTGCGCGGCGCCGGCGGCGATGTGCGGCTGTTCAGCTTCCAATCGGGCCACAACACCATCCCGGTTGTGCCGGACATGAACCCCAGCCAAGGGCCTGACAATTCGCTGGACAGCAACTGCGGCGACATCGCCGTGGGCGCAGCTACGGTGGCGTGGTTTGATGAGCACTTGAAAGGCCAAGCTGGTGCTGCCGACGCGATATTGCGCGGCGAGCAAGTCTGCCTGTCGCTCACCGCCGGCGACGCGGTGTTTGTTGATGATGTGACACGCGGCACGTCGGGCACCGAATTCGCAATTCCGGCCACGAACGTCATCGTTGGCACCGAGGCACAAATTGCCGTGCCTTTGATGACCGTGGGCGCTGGCGGCGACGTGTTTGGCGGCATTCCGCGGCTGCAAGTCAGCGTCACAGACACCCTCGACAGCGGCGCTGAGCCGTTCAACACCATCATCTACGCCGCCGTGGGCCATATGTTGGCCAGCAACCCTGGCACTTGGGAGATCATGGACAACCAGATTGTGCCGCTGCGGGGCACGGGCGACTTCGACATCGACCTGATCGGTGCAGCCGAGCGCCTGGCCGAGGGCGACCAGATCGCGCTGTTGCTCTACGGCCTGTACAACGCCCAATACGCGACCACCGGCTCGCGCCCGCAAGACCCGTTTGCGCCGACGGTGACCGTGGAAGGTCGCGTGTTCATGCCGCTACTGGGCAGCAGCGCGCGCGACGTGGTGGCTGGTGGCTAACTCTAGGTCGTCGGCAAGGTAACGCCGCGCTGGCCCTGGTATTTGCCGCCGCGGTCGCCGTAGCTGGTCTCGCAGATTTCGTCGGACTCGAAAAACAACATCTGCGCCACACCTTCGTTGGCGTAGATTTTCGCCGGTAGCGGCGTGGTGTTGGAAAATTCCAGCGTCACATGGCCCTCCCACTCGGGCTCCAGCGGTGTCACGTTGACGATGATGCCGCAGCGCGCGTAGGTGCTCTTGCCCAGGCAAATTGTCAGCACGCTACGCGGAATGCGGAAGTACTCGACCGTGCGCGCCAAGGCGAAAGAATTGGGCGGGATGATGCAGCAGTCGCCCTTGAAATCGACAAAGCTCTTGTCGTCGAAGGCCTTGGGGTCAACTACCGCGGTGTTGATGTTGGTGAAAATCTTGAATTCGTCAGCACAGCGTACGTCGTAGCCATAACTCGACACGCCGTAAGACACGATGCGCTCGCCGTTGACCTGCCGTACCTGACCCGGTTCGAAGGGTTCGATCATGCCGGTAGCTTCGGCCTGTCGGCGTATCCACTTGTCTGCCTTGATGCTCATGCGTGTTGTTGTGGTTGTTCAGTCGTCAAGGACTGTGATGGTAGGGAATGCAAAGCCCTGGCCCACCACGCGCGATGCCAACCGCGCAGTGGCCCGGCGGGCGATGTCGATATAGGCGCGGGCGACGTCGCCGTCGGGTTCGGCAACCACGCTGGGCCGGCCGCCATCGGCATGCGCACGAATGCTGGCATCCAATGGCAGGCTGCCAAGCACGTGGCTGCCGGTTTCCGCGGCCAGGCGCTGGCCGCCGCCTTCGCCAAAAATATGCTCAATATGCCCGCAATTGCTACAGGTGTGCATAGCCATGTTCTCGACAATGCCGAGCACTGGCACATGCACTTTCTTGAACATTTCCAAGCCCTTGCGGGCGTCGAGCAGGGCAATATCCTGCGGCGTGGTGACGATAATGGCGCCGCTGACCGGGATGCGCTGCACGAGCGACAACTGCGTGTCGCCGGTGCCGGGCGGCAGGTCAACCAACAAATAATCCAGGTTGTCCCAGCGGGTTTCACTCAGCAGTTGCATCAATGCCTGAGTGACCATCGGCCCGCGCCAGATTGTCGGCTCGGCTTCATCGACCAGGTAACCGATAGACATCGTCTGCAGCCCATGCGCCTCTAGCGGCAGCATCGACTTGCCATCGGGCGACGATGGCCGTTGCCGGCAGCCCAACATGCGCGGCTGGCTGGGGCCGTAGATGTCGGCATCCAGCACGCCAACACGCGCGCCCTCACCTGCCAGTGCCAGCGCCAGGTTGGCCGTCACCGTGGATTTGCCCACCCCGCCCTTGCCGGACGCCACCGCAATGATGTTCTTGACCTGCGGCATGGGCGTCAGCTTTTGCTGCACCGCATGGCTGGCAATGGCCCAATCGACATTCACGGCGACCGGCTGGCCCAGCGTGGCTTGCAGTGACTCGGCAACGCGCTGCGCAACATCCGGCGCGTAGCGCGCAGCCGGGAAGCCAAGCTGCAACTGCACCTGCGGCGTCGGCTCGGCCTGCACAGCGGCCACCGCGCCAGCACTTAGCCAGTTGGTTTGCAGATAGGGGTCGTCGAGTTGTGAGAGCGCGTCACGCAGCTCGCTAACAGTCAGTGTCATAAGGCATTAGAGGCCGAAACGGCCGCGAGTCTAGCATTCCAACAGGGCCGCTTGGCGCTGGTTACACTGTGGTGGATGCGCCTGCCCATGCCCCGCTCCATGCTCAGCCTGGTCGCCACTGGTTTCCTGCTGGTGGCGGCGCCGCTGTTTATTGCCATGCCATTTGCCTACTCGCAGGTCGAGCGCTTGGTGCAGCGTAGCGATGACACGCTGAACCTGGCGGTGCGCCTCACCGAACAGGTTGAATACTTCGCCAACACGGCGCGCGGCGCCGAGCGCATCACCCGGCAATATTTTGTGCTGGAAGATGCGCAACTGCTCAATACGGCGCGCCAGCGCGCGGCGCGGCTGGATGAAATCCTGCGCCGTATCGACCTGCCGAACGACCCGCGGCTGACCAGCGACTTCTCGGCGTTGGCGGCACGCACCGCCAGCCTGCGGGTGCAATTGGACGCGCAGCAACTATCGCGCGACGCTGTACTGGCGGAATACGCTGCGCTCGACACGACCCACGCGGAGGCCTACGCCGGGGTGCAGATTTTCCTGGCCCAACAGCGCGCTGAACTGCAGACAGCGGCAGACCGAACACAGCGCGTGTTGGCAGTGCCAGCGCTAGCGCTGGCGCCGATTACTTTGCTACTGGCGCTGGTATTCACTTACCTGGTGCTGCGGCCATTCCGGCAATTGTCCGCCGGCATCGGCCAGTTGAGTGCGCAAGATCTGGATACGCCGGTCAGTGCCACCGGGCCGCTGGAAATCCGCAAGCTGGGCCAACAACTGGACGGCCTACGCACGCAGCTCGCTGCGGCGGCCGAGAGTAAAAACCGCTTTTTGCGTCACATGTCGCACGAACTCAAAACGCCTTTGGCGAGCCTTGTCGAGGGCGTATCGCTAATACGCGACGGCACCGCTGGCACACTCAGCGAAGCGCAGGCCGAGGTCACACAAATCATGACCGTGTCGGCCGACCAGTTACAGCGTCGCATCGACAATTTGCTCAAGTACAACGAGTGGGTCGATGAAAACTCCGCACCGTCGTTCGCTGTTGTTGACCTGCACCCATTTTTGCAGCAGGTCTGCAAAGGCCTGCAGTTGGTCGCAGCTGCCCGCGAAGTCACCATGCGTGCCGACGCCGCCGGGCTGCGCATCGTTGCCCACGCCGAGTCGCTACGGGTGGCGCTGGACAACTTGGTGTCCAATGCCATCCGTCATGCACCAAGCGGCGGCGAGGTGCGGCTACTGGCCAGCGCCGCGCAAGACGCCTGGCAGATCCGGGTCGAAGACGATGGGCCAGGCATTGCTGCCGCCGACCGCGAACGCATTTTCGAGCCGTTCATCCAGGGCAGCGCGCCGCAGTTTGGCGCCGTGCGTGGCAGCGGCGTCGGGCTGTCGCTGGTGCGCGCCGCTGCCCGTATGCACGGTGGCACGGTCACGGTAGAATCCGCCGCCTCGGGAGGAGCCTGTTTTGTGTTGAACATCCCGATGCGTGCTTTGACATGAATTTTGCCCACCACTTGTTGCGCTTTTGCCTGGTGTTGCTGCCCGCAGCCCTGACAGCGTGCGCGCAGTTCACGCTGCTGGGCGACAGCGCCTCAGAGCGCCCAGCGCAGGCGCCCACCACCGCCGAGGCACAAAGCCACGCTGACGACACACCCGAAGTCCACGGCCTGGCAGCCTGGGCCGCGTGGATCGACACAGCGCCGCCACAACGCATTCAGGGTGTTGTCGCCGACCTACGCAAGCTAAACGCGCCATCGGCGATGGAACAAGCGCGTTTGGGCATGTTGTTGACGCGGCCCGGCCACCCCGGCTTTGCACCACGAGACGGCTTGGCAGCGCTAAATAGCGCGCTGGCAAAATCTAAGGATTTAGCCCGGCACGACATCCAAACCGTTGCCGCAACGGCTGACGCAACCGAGGCGTGGTTGAGCTACGCCGCACAGCTACGGCAGCGCGCGGCCGACGCCGAAGCGCACGTGCTGGACCTGGAAGCCAAAATTCGCGCACTGGCCGAAATCGAAAATGGCCAGTAAATCCGGCGCCAAAAGCACTGGCGCACCACAAGTTTTGCTGGTCGATGACGACGACGGACTACGCCGCCTGCTGTCGATGCGGCTGGAATCTGCCGGCTTTAGCTGCAAAGCGGTCGCCAGCGGCGCCGAGGCACAAACTGCCGTCACCCACGATGAGCCTGGCGTGGTCGTCACCGACCTGCGCATGGACGGTATGGATGGCATGGAATTGCTCACCCGGCTGCGCAGCACCCATCCGTCGCTGCCGGTGATCCTGATCACCGCGCACGGTTCCATCCCCGACGCGGTGGAGGCCACCAAACACGGCGCCGTTGACTTTCTGCCCAAACCGCTGGATCACGACCTGCTCATCGAACGCATCACCGACACCTTGGGCGCGCGCGGCCGCCTGGGCGGTGCCACGCGGGACACCTACGGCATCGTCACCCAAAATACCGACATGCTGCGGTTGGTCGAGGATGCCGAGCGGATTGCCAAATCCGACGCCTCGGTGCTCATCCGCGGCGCCAGCGGCACTGGCAAGGAATTACTGGCCAAGGCCGTTCACGCGGCGAGTAGCCGCAGCCGCAAGCCTTTCGTGGCGATCAACTGCGGCGCCATCCCCAGCGAGTTGCTGGAATCGGAATTGTTTGGTCATCGAAAAGGCGCGTTCACCGGCGCCGCGCGCGACCACACCGGCCTGTTCGCCGCAGCCGAGGGCGGCACCGTGTTTCTGGACGAGATCGGCGACATGCCGTCTGAATTGCAGGTCAAGCTGCTGCGCGTGCTGCAAGAGCGCGAAATCCGCCCGGTTGGCGCAACCGCTTCAATTGACGTGGATGTCCGCGTCGTCTCGGCCACTCACCAGGACCTGGACGCCGCGATTGAGGAGGGCCGCTTCCGCGAAGACCTGCTGTACCGGCTCAATGTGGTGACGCTGGAATTGCCGGGCCTGAATGAGCGCGTGGAGGACATCCCGCTGCTCGCCGATCACTTTTTGCTGGCGCGCAGCAAACAAACCCGTGCACGGGTGTTTGCGCCCGACGCCATGGAACTGCTTGCCAGCGCCGCCTGGCCTGGCAATGTGCGGCAGCTCGCTAACGTGGTCGAACGCTGCGCGGCATTGGCACCGGGGCGGGTAATCGACGCCGGCTTGGTGCAACGCGCCCTGGGCAAGCAGGCCGACTCGCTGGCGCCACTGGCCGAAGCACGCGACGACTTTGTGCGCCGCTACCTGATCAAGTTGCTGAAGATTGCCAAAGGTAATGTCAGCCAGGCGGCGCGCATGGCGCAGCGCAACCGCACCGAGTTTTACAAGCTGCTGTCGAAGCACGACTTGGACCCGCAGGATTTCAAATAGCGCGAAGTGCAACGTGTGACGAGATTGCCGCGCGCCTCCGGCGCTCGCAATGACAGAACGTTTGAATGCACCCCCGCACGCCGAGCCTCCAAAACACGGGCTGTCGTTGCGAGGCGCGAAGCGCCGCGGCAATCTCGCTAGGCAGCGCCTTGGTTACAGAGATTGCTTCGCTGCGCCCGCAATGACAGGCTACTTGCCATCAATTCTCGCGGATCAAGGAATCCAACAATGGCCTACTGGCTAATGAAATCCGAACCCGACTCGTTCTCGTTTAGCGACTTGGAGAAACGCCCCAAACAAACCGAACCCTGGGATGGCGTGCGCAATTACCAGGCGCGCAACATGATGCGCGACGAGATGAAGGTCGGCGATCAGGTGTTGTTCTATCACTCCAACTGCAAACCGCCCGGCGTTGTGGGCATTGCCAAGGTCGCCAGCGGGCCCCGGCCGGACCACACTGCGTTTGACCCGGACGATCATCACTTCGACCCCAAAAGCGACCCCGACAATCCGCGCTGGATGCTGGTCGATGTGAAGTTCGTGCGCTGGCTCAAACGCCCCATCTCGCTGCACGAGATCAAGGCCCATGCCGACGAACTCGGCGACTTTCGGCTGATCGCGCGCGGCAATCGCTTGTCCATCATGCCGGTGGAAAAATCACACTGGGACATCGTCGTTGGTCTGGAAGACCAACCAGCGCCTGAGCAAAACTAGCCTTTAGCCACCCGTAGCTTGGCCTGTATCCAATCGCGATGCGGGATGTACAGCAGGTCAGCGTAGCGCCGCATCAGGTGCTCTTCGTGCTTTTCCAGCACGCCATCGGCATAGGCCACGCGCCAGAGCATTTCCAGCACCGCGATCTTGTCGTCGTAGCCAAGCTCATCGTTCAGCGTTTCGACATAGCGGTGCAGCGACACCTCGTCGTCGGCGGTTTGTTGCGCCTCGTCGGTCAGCGCAGCGATCTCGGCGGCTGACAGGCCGAATTGCCGCGCCAACTCACGCTGCACCACGGCCATCTCAGTGTCGTCTTGCTCGAAGTCGGCACGCGCCACTTCAACCATCAGCACCGCCGCGGCAAGTTCGCGGCGGCGCTTGGGGTCCGCTTCATCTTTGACGCTATCGGACGAGCCCGACAGCGCATCCCACATGGATAGAAAAGACTTACCCATTACGCCTTAAAGGCCGAAAGCAATCCGCAGGTTGAAGCCGGTATTGTCACCGGTCTGCTCGGCTTCCAGGCCGATGGACATGATGGCCAGCGAGATCTTGGTGCCGAGGAATACGCGGTCGAGGTCGTAATCTTCCTCGTTGTAAAACGCTGCGGCGTTGCCCTGCGGCGTCACCGTTGAATCAACGCGCCCATAGCCAATGTATGGCGTGAGGATCGGGAAAGTCTTGGAAATCGACACGTCGTAGCTTAGTGCGTCGGCCTCGATGTCGTCTTCGCCCGTCAGCTCGCTGTAGCCCAGGCGAAAAGCGATTGACGGCAAGGCGATGTTGCCGTCCCAGATGGCGTAGCGCGCCTCGGCACCGTACAACTTGGCATCAGTGCCGGGAATGACCGTGTAATACGCCGCAACATCGAAATTCAGCGGCAGGCCCTTGCTGGCGGCGAGCCCGATAAACCCGATCTCGCCAACGCTCTCACCGGTGAGCCGGCGCCACGCGTCCTCATTCTCGACGCTCGTGTAAGACGCGATCGCGCCAACGTCAAACCCAATCAAGCCTTGTGGTGCCGCAGGCTGAACCGATTTGTACGCTATCGCTGCTGAAAGATCTTCGGCAACTGCTACAAAGTCGTTCTGGTTCGCGTCCGTGCGCAAGTCCAGATCGTCGGCGCTGGCGGGCATGGCTGCCAAGGCAAACACTGCCGACGCTACGGCCAATAAGGCGTGATGCTTGATCATGTGATGTCTCGTTTTAAGGTTGGGATTCCGCGCTGCGGAGAATAGCAAAGCTGCTAGCGCGCAGATGCCGGCAGCAGTTCAACATCGCCGAACTGCACATGTGCTTGTGAGGCGCTGTCGTCACAGTCACTCATAATGGCGATAGCGACGATCTGCTCGGGCTGGATGTCAAAGTAGCGCCCGAAATCGTCGGCCAAGTTGACTTGGTGCGTCACCCAACCATCACCGTCCGGCGCGCCAACATTCATGGCGATTTGATGATTTTTGTCGGTATAAGGGCTGGGCCAGTCTGCACCCGCAGAATCGTTGTGTGCCCAGACGTAGTTCAGCGCGCGCGCCTGCCAGGCAAAAAAGCCGGTCTTGGCGACGGCGTAAACACGTGCCAAGGCATCGTCGCCGGCCTTTTCATTGTGATCCATGGCCGGCTGAACACCCGACAGCACCCGCCAGCGCCATCGGAGCACCGGGGTGTCAACAATGTCGAACTCGCGCTCCAGATACAGCCCCGAGGCGCTGTTGTCGCACTGGGCATCGACGACCTGTTGCCCATCCGTCGTCGTCAGGCTGTATTGCGTCTCGCCCTCGAAGCGCTTATGCGTCCATGGCTCCAAGCCCTGGGCTGAAAACGCTGGCACGCTGGCTTGCGCGTGCAAGGCCGGCGCCAACAGCACCAGCAACAACACCAGTATCCACTTCACGAAAACCGCGCCCGCAAGCTGTCGGCGACCAGGCGCCGCAGCGTGCTCAACTCGCCGTGAAAAAAATGCCCAACGTCCGGCAGCCAGTGTTGTTCGGCGGGCGGCTGCGCCATGGTGTCCAGGCGCTGTCGCGTGTCTTGTGCATCGACCACCTCGTCGGCCAGGCCATGCACCAGCAGCCATGGGCAGTCGGGCTGTGGGATGGGCTCGTCGCCGAAATAGAACAAGGGCGGCGCAATGCTGACGAGCTGCACGGGCGGCTGCTCGACCGCCAAGCGCAAACTAATGGCCGCGCCGAACGAGAAGCCAGCTAGCACTAGCGGCTTGTCAGGCGAAAACGCGGCCAACGCGTTTCGCGCGGCGCGTGCATCGTCTAGCTCGCCCTCGCCTTCATCGAAACGGCCTGCGCTTTTGCCCACGCCGCGGAAGTTGAAGCGCAGCGCCGCCAAGCCGACGTCGTTACAGGCGCGGGCCAGCATGTAGGCCACTTTGTTGTCGAGTGTGCCGCCGTGCACCGGGTGCGGATGGCACACCAACGCCGCGCCGACGGCGTCACCCTTGGGCAAAGCCAGGTCATATTCCAAATCGCCGGCCGGGCCGGGCATGACGGCGCGCCCTGCTTCGATGGCTGGCGCTGGCATCAAGCCGGCAGCGCGCTCTCGCCGTCCGCATCACGCGCGGGGCCGGGCTTTTCGGCCTCGTTCTCACGCGCTTTGCGGGGCTCGTTGGCGCTAGGTTTTTTCGGCGCGTAGTAGATCACCTGCTCGCCCGGCTTGGGCTTGTGCGGCTCGGTGGGCGCATGAAACGCCAGGCGGCCACCTTCGCGCAGCACACCAATGGGGATGATGTCTGGCGGGCTGTCGTTGATGAAATCATCGTAGCTGTAGGCTTCGGTGATCTTGGTCTTGTAAAAACTCCAGCCTTGGAAATGCCGTCGCCACAGTTCTTCGTACTGGGCGTTGTCGGCAAAGGCCATGCTGCCCATGAGCGGCTTGGCTACAGTCTTGTGCTTGGACTTGGTGTTGTCGTCTGCCGCATACATCGGCAACTGGAAGATGCGGTCGTGCTCCAGGTCGCCAACAAAGCTACGGCACACCAAGGCGTTGTAGGCATCGTTGCTGGTGGCGGCGAGCATGCAACTCACACCGTTGAGCTCCATCGACTGTTGGATGTTCTCCGACAAAATCTCGCCGTACAGCACGTTGACACCCGCCAGACGCGCGTCGCGCAACCTGTGCCACGACGAATCGACCAACGTGACCGATAGCGACAACTGCTTGGTCAAGGCTTCGGCCAGCGCTGTCGTCCACGGCGATGCACCGACAATCAGCACACCATTGGATTTGGCCGACAAGCCCAGCCGCCGTGACAACCAACCGATGGTGAAGCCGTGCACGGTAACGGTAGTGAGCACCAGGGCGAAGATCACCGGAACCAGCACCTCGGCATCGGCGTATCCGGCATCGACCATTTGCGGGCCGAACACCCCGGCGACAGCGGCGGCGACAATACCCCGCGGCGCAATCCAGCCCACCAGCACGCGGTCGCGCCAGTTCATGTCGGTAAACAGCGTGCTGAGGAAGATCGCCAGCGGGCGCACGATAATGAGCATTGCTGCGACTAGCGCGACGGTCTTCCAATCCAGCAGCGACAACACGTTGGGGTCGAGGTCGGCGGTGAGCAGCACGAACACCGACGACACCAGCAACATGGTGATGTATTCCTTGAAGCGACGCATTTCGTCCAGGCTGGGCAAGTTCATGTTGCCCAGCACCATGCCCATGACGGTCACGGACAGCAGCCCGGCTTCTTTCTGGATAGCGTCGGTAATCGCAAACACCGCCAGCACGCTGGCCAATGTGACCGGCGCCATCAGGTATTCCGGCACATGCGAGCGCTGCAACGCGCGGCCGAGCGCAAAAGCACCACCAAAGCCGATGATGATGGATGCGCCCACTGCCTTGGCGATGCCGAACAACACCGCATCGACCGGGTCACCGGCACCGGCATAAACGAAAAATTCGAAGATCAGCACCGCTGCCAGCGCGCCGATGGGGTCGTTGATGATGCCTTCCCACTTCAAATACGACGCCGAGCGGCGGTTGAGGTTGGCTTGGCGCAGCAGCGGGATGATGACGGTGGGGCCGGTCACCACGGTGATGGCGCCAAACAACAAGGATGTCGGCCAAGACAAGTCACCAATGCCGTGTGCCGCCAGACTGCCCAGCGCAAACGCCAGCACGGCGCCAACCGTCACCAGGCGCTTCACGCCCGAGGCGGCCTCGCGGAACTCGTGCCAGCGCAGGTTCAGCCCGCCTTCGAACAGGATCACGGCCACGCAGAGGCTGACCACCGGCTTGTACACCGCGCCAAAGTCGGCGCTGGGGCTCACCACACCGAGCACTGGGCCGGCAATCAGCCCGGCAATCGAGAACAACACGATGGCGGGGATGCGCATGCGCCAGGCGATCCACTGGGCGACGACGCCCAGCGTGATCACCAGCGTGATGACGTTAAGTAATTGGTGTTCCATCTAGGGGGCTGTTCAGACGAGCAGGACGCGCCGCCTCGGTGGCGTCAGGCCGGCCGTTATAGCACAGCGATTGCGGTGTTCGCGCCCTTGACTACAGCCACTTGAGCGGGTTAGCCCAAGCCTTCCCAACCGGATTTTCGCCGCCGCAACATAGGCGCAAGAATGCCGAACAAAATGCCGCTGCCCATGATCACGGCGCCGACTATCCAATTGTCGCGCTGGCTTTGCTCGGCGCGCAGTTGCGTGGTCAGGCGGTCGCGGTCTTGTTCCAGTTCGCGCACTTGCTTGCTCAGCATTTCGTTCTGGCGCTGCAGTTCCATCGGCCGTGCAGCCGCCGCCGACACGCGGCGCAGTTCTTCCGCATTGCTGGCGCTTTCGGCCTCCAACACCTGAATGCGCTGGCGCATCTGGGCATTTTCGGACTGCATGTCGTCCAACTGCGCCTTGAGCTGCTCGGCGCGGGTTTCGGCGCGGCGGCGCGCATCGGTGGCTGCCTGCAACTGCGTGCGCGCAACTGGCTGCGGCTGCGTGAACCGCGTCAGCACCCAGCCTTCGGTGCCGCCGGGCGTGCGCACGCGCGAGTAGCCGGTCTCAGCATCCTGCTCGAGCACCGTCAGTGGCGTACCGCTCTCGAGCATTGCGCGAATACCAAACCGCGTGCCTTTGCCACGGCGCAGCGTTACCTCAAGCTGATCACTCACATACAAGGTTTCGCCGGTTTGCGCCTGTGCGGGCAGCGGCGCGCCCGCAAGCAGGGCGCTGGCAGCCATTGCGGCCGCTACAATAAAAGCGTGCTGTTGCCGAACCACGGCATCCTCCATGATAGAAAAACGGCCCGTCACTGGGCTCGCGACGCATAAGTTTAGCAAGCGTTCACGGGTTATTGACAGGCCGCAGCCAACGATCAAGCAAGTACGGGTCGTCAAAATGTGCGCGGCCCACAAAGGCGGTGGCATGTTGGCCCCAAACACGCATCGCGCCGGCATTCGGCACACCGCTGGGCCACAAGTAAAAGCGCTCCAGGCGCTCGCTGCCAGCCACCATGCCATCGCGGTCGTAAAGACTGACGTGCTGCTCGCCGGGCCCAGGGATGGCGAGCAGTTCCGTTGCAGGCCGCCAGTGCAATAACGACGACAATTGTGCGCCGGGCGCTGCCGGACGGGCAGACACATGCGCAATCTGGTGGTCACCCGCGGTCAGCCCAACCACAACACCTGCCTCCCGCTGCCCCGCGACAGCGCGCGAAATCACCGGCTGTTCGTGCCCGTTGTCGGCGGCAAGCTCAACATCCACAACCGGGAACAGCATGTGGAAACAGCCGCAGGGATGAATGCTGTCGTACAGCAAGACGGTGTCGTCGTCGCCTAGCGTCACCCGCCAAATCACGCCATCCAGCTTGCCAGCATAGGGGTCGAGCCAGCCGTCGGCCGCGCGCTCCGGGAACCAGATCGTATAAATCAGTTGCAAGCGCGGCGCGCCCAACACGTAGCTGCTACCCAGTTGCGCATAAATCGTCGGCTGCGTGGCATCAACGCTGACGCTGCCGGCCTCATCTGCGCGGATGGCGCCTGGATGGTCGGCAGGCGACGAAGACGAAACCACGAACTGCGGCGCGTGGCGCTCCAGCAGCGCCAGCAAATGCGCGTCCTCGGGCGGGCGAACGCCGGGCAGTAGTTGCGCGCTTTTACGTAGCGGCGCAAGCAACGCCTGTGGCGGCGGCCCGGCCCGATAGCTGCGGGCATCGCGCGGCGCCCAAGCCGATTCAAGCCGCTGTGTGGCTTGGCGTTGCCAGGCACCAATACCCAGGCGCATGAACGGCACGGCTAGCGGATAAGCGCCGAGGACGCGCGCCCAGGTGTTGTAGTTGTCGGCTGGCCGCAGCGCCCGGCGCACCGCGGTAAATGCTGCAGGGTCAGCGGCGACCACGTCGGCCCAGCGCTCACCGCATGCTGCAAGCCTGCTCGGCAGTCCAGCCGGCAATTGTGAGCGCTTATCCGCTGGCAGATTGGCCCATTCTGCGTCCACGCCTGTCATCCCCATGTTCAGCGCTTGAGCCAGCCATGCGCGCCGCCCGGCTGTCTCCTCCGCCGGGCTGGCGGCAAGCACGCGCGAGCCGCGCAGCAAGGGCACTGCGGCATTGCGCACGCCCCAAGGGCTTGTGCGCTTTGAGGCGTCGCGTACAGCCACCCAGGTCGCCCACAAAACACTGCAATCGGCTGCAATCGGCGGCATGGCGGCGCCGTTTACAACACGCGGCGCGGCACAGCCCTGCACCACAAGCGCGCAAATCAGTGCAAAAAACGCGCTCGGGTGCTTGAGCCGCCTGCGCAGGGGGTCTATAGTCGCACCCAGCCAGATGAATACTGACAACAACGTCATAACGAGGGAGACAGGTACATGCGGCGTTCCACTTGAGCAGCGGCCCGGATTGGGCGCGCAACTCGCACCAGCGCAACCGGCGGCGGCGTTGGCGCGCGCAGCACGGAAGCCATGATGTACATG
>JAAFAL010000052.1 GCA_018222345.1 bacterium | reverse complement strand
ACGTGCGCTTGCCAGGCTTCGGTGATCGTGTCTGCGCAGGCGTTCACGCTCAGCCTGAACCCTGGCTGCAGGAGCCCCTCGGCCTGCCAATTGGCAACGTCATCCAGCGCCTTGCCCAATATCCACTGGTCAATCTGTGGCAGCAGGCCCAAGCCATCAGCCGCTGGCCACCAAGCTGCCGGCGCCAGTTGCTCGCCTGCCACGCTGATCCGTACCAGTGCCTCGGCGCCGCAGATATCGCCGCCATTCAAGCTCACCAAGGGCTGGTATAAACATTGCAGACCACCGTCGGACACCGCCCGTTGCACGGCGGTGCGGTTGAGCACCCGCATTCGGGATTCAGCCGTCAACGCCGTATGGTTGGCAGGTGCATGGTGGCTGGTATGCGCCCCCGATTCGGCTCGCCGCAAGGCTTGCACAGGGGTTTCATCGGCCTGGATTTGCGTCGCGTCGAAGCTTAGTTCCGGCATGATCGTCTCGTCGTCAACCACCACCGGTCGCGTGACTTCTTTGCGCGCACGATCCAACCAAGCCTGAGTGGCGTCCGGGCTGATGCCGGCTGGGAGAATCACGCAAAACCGCGTGCCTGATGTGCGTGCCAAAGCCGAGCCGGGCAACACGGCAAGGCGATCAGCGACTATGCGGATGACCTGGTCGCCGGCTTCGACTCCAAATCCGCGGTTGATATCGACGACGTTGTCCAGCCTGATCACAATGAAGGTGACATCAACGTCTGACAAGCGTGCTCCGGCAAGATCTGCAGTCAGGCGCTGAATGAAGCTGCGTGTCTGCGGCAGGCCGGTGAGCGCGTCCCGGTGTTGCAGGCTGGAGGCATCCCGCGCGTGGGGCCGGTCATACGACAGTGACACCCAGTAGCACTCTTGCATCGCGGGTTGGGGGCCATAAGCGATGATGCGGCAATACATGCGCTGAGGGCGGCCAGCGTCTGCGTGGTTTTCAACCCAAACATCGCCCTCCCAACGTTGGTGTTTTGCTGCTAGCGCCAGCAAGTTGCGCAAGGGCGTGTGATTTGGCCCCACCAGCGACAACCGCTGCAGCACTGAATACGGCACGCTGGAGTCCACTGGTGCCAAGCTTTCACGGAGTGAGGAATTGCAAGCCATTAGCAGGCCATTGGCGTCCACCACCGCGCATTTTTCGTCCACAGAGTCGAACAAGCGATACAACAAGGCACTGACTTCGGCACCGTCATCGGTATGCCCAAGGTCGATTACGATGCCTAGTGCCAGGCGTTGCCTGGCGTAGCTTGCGAGCACTGGTACTGCACCGCGAATCAGCAGCTTGCGAAACTGCTGACGACTATTTTCAATACGTACGACCGCATCAATGCTGTCGTCACGGCCTTCAAGGCATGCGCGAACCTGTGCCAGCAGCTTGACGGCGTCGGCGTCCGGCATGCGTTTGGTCAAGTCACCCAGGGTCTTGATTGGGTCGCTTGGGTCAAGGCCTAGCAGTTGTTGTAGTGATGGTGACGCTGCGAAGTGCCCGTCATACACGCTAATGGCGTCCGCCGGGAGGATGAACTTCCATGGCGCGGCTCCGCTGGTATGCAGTGGGTCAAGCTTGCTTGGCACGCTCGCGGCGTCGGCCGCGGGATGCCGGGCATGTTTATGGGTTTTGGTCACAAACCGCCAAACAAGGACGCCGACCATGACGCTGACGGTTGCCGCACTGACGATCAAGCCGCCCCATTGTTTAGGCCATGTGCCGGCCTCACCCAGCCAAAACCCTGTTAGTAGCTGAGAGGCCACTGCGAGTAGCGCGGCTGATAGGCCAGCGGCGCAGGCAATCGCAAGTTTGACGAAAGTCTGGGAGGAAAAATGGGATTTACTAAGCGCAGTCTTCGACGTGTCGCGGTGTCGGCTCATGTTGGTTAGCTGCGACCCGCTGATGGGCGCAGGTCAATAGATAGCTTGGCAGTATT
This sequence comes from bacterium, assembly GCA_018222345.1. Classification (GTDB taxonomy): domain Bacteria; phylum Pseudomonadota; class Gammaproteobacteria; order Nevskiales; family OUC007; genus JAAFAL01. The sequence continues at coordinate 16,347 of JAAFAL010000052.1, read as the reverse complement.
GACCTGAACTCACGGCTTGACCATTCCGAAATACCCCGCTAATGGTTTCTTTACTCGGGGCGGGCCGGCATGCCGTTCGACAAGCTGGGCAAATTGGCCAAGCCCGACATTGCAGACAGCATTTGCCTCGCGTTGCGAAACCCCAATTGTTGGCGCAGGGTTCGCTGGTAGCCCTCTACCGTGCGCTCGCTCAGGTGCAATTCGGCTGCGATCTGCTTGGTGATGTAGCCGTTGAGTGCGAGTTCCAATACTTGGCGCTGCCGCTGGGGCAGGCGGGCCAGCACACGGTTGACACGCTCGGTATCAACCGCCTTGCCGGCAACGGTCTCGCGTAGTTCGGCGCCATCGACCGCGATGATTGCAAAGTGCGCTGGGTGCTCGTTCCACGACAACTGAACAGGATGCAGCCGTGCCCACAAATCGTGGCCTTCTTTGCACCGCAGCAAGCACGGCGGCAGCGCGCTACCGCTTTCGATGCTGGCTAAAACCTCATCGTGCAAACTGCTGGATTCCAGCGCGGGTGCTAGCTCTGAAAATGGGTGGCCGGTCATGCGACCACTAGGCCCGCCTACCCGCTCGTCCGCCGCTCGATTCGACGCCAGTATTGTGAGGCTGTCATCGCAGAGCCACGTCGGCAATGGATGATCCATAAACAGCGCGTGTTCGGCGTGAGCCAAGCTAGATTCACGCGCTTTATCGTCGCCGTCTGCTGTGTCGTTATCGTCAGCGCGCCCGTAAGACATCGCCTTAAATACTAACAAGGATGGCCGGATTTGTTGACCAAAAATCTAAACAGGCAGCGGGCCAAGCTGGCAAGCATTCGCCGAACCAATTGGGCTTTGCAGGTAGTAACATCGGCCGCCGGATAACTCGAGATCGCGCATGAACAGCGACAAGCCCGACGACCCGCGTATTGATCAAGCCAACGCCGACGCCTACTGGCGCGCCAATCTCAAACTCGTCGGCGTGTTGTTGTCGATCTGGTTCGTGGTGTCGTTCGGCTTCGGTATTTTGCTGGTTGATGTGCTCAACAGCATCTCGATCGGTGGCGTAAAGCTGGGCTTTTTCTTTGCGCAGCAGGGCGCCATCTACGTGTTTGTGGCGCTGATCTTTGTCTATATGCACCAGATGAACAAGCTCGACCGCAAGTTCAACGTGCATGAGGATTGAGTAGCACGCATGGACGTTCAAACCTGGATTTACCTCGCTGTTGGCGGCACGTTTGCCCTGTACATCGGCATTGCCATCTGGGCGCGAGCTGGTAGCACCAGCGACTTTTACGTCGCTGGCGGCGGGGTCAACCCCATCGCCAACGGCATGGCCACCGCGGCTGACTGGATGAGCGCGGCGTCGTTCATTTCCATGGCCGGGTTGATCGCCTTCCTGGGCTACCAGGCCTCGCCGTATTTGATGGGCTGGACCGGCGGCTACGTGTTGTTGGCACTGTTGCTGGCGCCTTACCTGCGTAAGTTCGGCAAGTTCACGGTGCCGGAATTTATTGGCGACCGCTTCTACTCGCGCACGGCGCGGCTGGTGGCGGTGCTGTGCCTGGTCGTCGCCTCGGTCACCTACGTGATCGGCCAAATGAAGGGCGTTGGCGTGGCTTTTGGCCGCTTCCTGGAGGTCGAGTTTGAAACCGGCGTGATGATTGGCATGGGCATCGTGTTTTTCTACGCCGTGCTGGGCGGCATGAAGGGCATCACCTACACCCAGATTGCCCAGTACTGCGTGCTGATTTTTGCCTACACCGTGCCGGCCATTTTTATTTCCATCCAGCTCACTGGCGTGCCGCTGCCGCAACTTGGCCTGGGCGCAAGCATGGCCGATGGCAGCGGGCTGGCCTTGCTGGACAAGCTGGACCAAACCGTCACCGAGCTCGGTTTTGCCAAGTACACCGAGCCCAATGGCAGCACGCTTAATACCTTCATGCTCACGCTAAGCCTGATGATCGGCACCGCGGGTTTGCCGCACGTGATCATTCGCTTTTTCACCGTGCCCAAAGTGTCGGATGCGCGTAAATCTGCAGGCTACGCGCTGGTGTTCATCGCCATTTTATACACCACCGCCCCTGCCGTAGGCGCGATGGCGCGCATGAACCTGATGGACACGATCCAGACTGGCCCGGTGGGCGAGGCGACAGCCAATTTGGAATACGAAAAACGCCCGGACTGGTTCCGCAACTGGGAGGCCACCGGCCTGCTCAGGTTCGAGGACAAGAACAGCGACGGCCGTATCCAGTATTACAACGACCAAAACCCCGAGTTCACGGCGCTAGCGGAACGCTTCGGCTGGCAAGGCAACGAGATGGTCGAGATTGACCGCGACATCATGGTGCTGGCCAACCCCGAGATCGCGGACCTGCCCGCTTGGGTGATCGGCCTAGTTGCGGCCGGCGGCCTAGCTGCGGCGCTATCGACGGCGGCGGGCCTGCTGCTGGCGATCTCCTCGGCCATCTCGCATGACCTGCTCAAGCGCACCTTCACACCCAACATTTCCGAAAAACAGGAACTGCGGGCAGGGCGCGTGGCGATGGCTGGCGCGGTGATCGTCGCTGGCTATCTGGGCATGAACCCACCGGGCTTTGCCGCGCAGGTGGTCGCGCTGGCATTTGGCCTAGCAGCGTCGTCCATCTTCCCGGCACTGATGCTGGGCATTTTCAGCAAGCGCGTAAACGACAAGGGCGCCATCGCCGGCATGCTGGCGGGCCTATTGTCCACGCTGTTCTACATCTTTGTGTTCAAAGGCTGGCTGTTCATCCCCGGCACCAACTGGCTGCCCAACACCGCCGAGCATTGGCTGTTGGGCATTCAGCCGGAGTCATTCGGGGCGATTGGTGCGCTGATCAATTTTACCGTCGCGATTGTGGTGTCGCGGATGTCAGCCGAGCCACCAGCGGAGATTCAACGGCTGGTCGAAAGCATCCGCGTGCCGCGCGGTGTGGGCGCCGCCACCAGCTGATGAGTCTCCCCCTTTTTTCAAAGGGAGATTCGATTCGCTACGCCAATTTGTCGTCCGCTACGCGGTAGCGGGGGTCTTCGGCGTAGTTCAGTTCGATCATGCCGCGGGCTTTGTCCAGCAGCTCCAGGCAATCATGGCTGAGATGACGCAGGCGCAGCTGTTTGCCGGCCCGCAGGTAGCGCTCGGTGAGGGCGTTGACGGCCTCAATGGCTGAGTGATCCATCAGCCGCGCGTTGCGAAAGTCCACAATGACTTGCGCGGGATCGCTGTTGGGTGAGAACTGCTCCTGAAAGTTCGCAATAGACGCGAAGAACAGAGTGCCTTCGACGCCATACGTGCGAACGTCTGCGTCATCCACCTCGACCGAGACGCGAACCCGCTTGGCGTGTTGCCAGGCGAAGTTCAGTGCCGAGACGATGACACCGACGACCACGGCGATGGCGAGGTCGGCAACCACGGTGACGGCGGCGACCAGCAGGCCGACGAAGATGTCGGTCTTTGGCACTTTGCCGAACAGCCGGAAGCTACCCCATTCGAAGGTTTTCTCGGCCACGACGAACATCACGCCAATCAGCGCCGCCAGCGGAATGCGTTCGATCAAAGCCGAGCCGAATAGAATAAACGACAACAAAAACAAGGCAGTGGTGATGCCGGACAGGCGATGCAGCGCGCCATTGTTCACGTTGATCATGCTCTGTCCGATCATCGCGCAGCCGCCCATGCCGCCGAAAAATCCGGTGATGACGTTCGCAGCACCTTGGGCCGCACATTCGCGGTTGGCGCGGCCGCGGGTGTCGGTCATGTCATCAATCAGCGACAGCGTCAGCAGTGACTCGATCAGGCCGATGGCTGCCAGAATCAATGCGTAGGGGAAGACGATTTTTAGCGTCTCCAAATTGAACGGCACTGCGGGAATGCTGAAGTCGGGCAGGCCGCCGGCAATTGAGCCGAGGTCGCCAACCGTACGGGTGTCGATGCCCAGGCCGATGGCCCCCAGCGAGACAATGACGATAGCCGCCAAGGTGGAGGGCACGGCGCGGGTGAGTTTGGGCACGAGGTAGATCAGCGCCACTGTTAGCGCGATCAAACCGAGCATGGTGTACAGCTTTGTGCCTTGCAGCCACTGCATGCCGCCGTCGTCGGTCGGCACTTTGAAGTGCGAAAACTGCGCCATGAAGATGACGATGGCCAAGCCATTCACAAAGCCCAGCATCACCGGGTAGGGAACCATGCGGATGAACTTGCCCAGGCGCGCGGCGGCAAAGAACAATTGCAACACGCCCATGAGCACGACGGTGGCGAATAGGTATTGCGCGCCGTGATCCACGACCAGGGCGACCATCACAACCGCCAGCGCGCCTGTAGCGCCGGAGATCATGCCCGGCCGGCCGCCGAATACCGAGGTGATAAAGGCAACGATGACGGCGGCGTATAGGCCGGTCAGTGGCGAAACCTGGGCGATTAGCGCAAAGGCGATGGCCTCGGGCACCATCGCAAGCGCAACGGTGAGGCCGCTGAGTACGTTGGTTTTGGCGGTTTGGACGGTGAGGGGCTGCAAAGACGCGCTCCAGGGCAAAAACCGAGGCAGCCCGCCGCGCCGTGCGCAGCAGGTGGCCGAGGTCGATGAATAATCGAGGGGCGGCTGATGACACGCCCGGAAACACAACTGCCAAACCTGGGGAGGGTTAACGCAATGTTGCGGTGCAGCATTTTGGCGTATTGACGCCCGTGCTGTCCAGTAACGCCAGGCCAAAGCTTGCTATCAGGCAGTTTCGCGCTCGGCGCCGCATGCCGCGCGCCCAAGTTTGCGCAAGCCGGTGCGGCGCGCAATGAACTGCTACGTGGTTTGCGCCATTTGATCGACACTCGACCGCGCTTTGGGCAAAAGCGATTTGGCCTTTAGCGCGGCGCGCAGATACGCCCAGCTTGAGCCGCCGGCCAGCACGTTGAGCCGCGAGCGCCACAGCCAGAACGGCATGAGGCGATTGATGGCCAGCAAGTTCTCCATGGTGCGGATGAGCAGTTCCGGCATGTCGCTGGTTTTTTCCGGGTGTGGCACCACGCGCATGAGCTGGTTCAATGCTTCGTCGGTAGCGCCCGTTGTTGCCAACTTGCCGATGATGGCCGCACTGAACACCTGCTGGCACATGTAAATCGACTGCAGGGTGATGGTGTCATCAGTGAAGATTGGCACTGGTGGCCGCGCCGCCAAACCATTGGCCGAGCAATCGATAAACAGCGTATCGGTGGCGTTATCCAGCGTGCCTTGATCCAGGTGCAGCGTGGCGGCGCCCACGCGTTGCACGCGGCCCATGCGCACCTGGTCGGTCACGCTCAGCAATTGTTTGTATTCGCTTGGCGACACCGTGGCGCAGCGCCACTTGCTGGGCATGATGGCGCTGTCGAGCCGGAACAGACTCCCGGCTTGTTCGAGTTGCAGGAAGACCTCGTCCGGGCTGCCGCTGCGGCTGATGGTTTCGACATGGCGCAGAATTTCAGCGCAGACATCGCGGCCAGGCTGGACCAGGTCACGATTCCACAGCCAGCCATCGTTGGAAATGATCCAGCGGATTCGCGGCGGCGCCGTGCCGCGGTCGAGCAGGAACAAAATCGCATCAATCGCGGTTTTACCTGCGCCGATGACGGTGTAGTGCGCATGCGGGCTGGCCAGTGTGGCAAGCGCATTGGGCGGCACCAACTGCACGCCATCATCGACGGCATATTGCGGCGGGTGCGTGGCGGGCACTTCGACATGCATGGAGCCAGCATCGACAACACGGCGCGTGACATTGACGGTGTAGCGGCGCTCGGGGTCGAGCAGGGCAACGATTTGTCCGTCGCCGCGGTAGTCGCATTTGGGCATGAAGCGCACGCGGCCGGTGGCTTGTAGCCGCTGTATTGCGCGCTCGTAGTAGGCCAGAATCTCCGAGCGGGAGGATAAGTCGGCACCGCCTGTGCCCAGCGGGGCCGAGTTCACGCCATAGGCCGACGCCGGCTGATGCAGCGATACAAACGGATAGGCATCCACCCAATGGCCGCCGGGTTTGGCGCGGCGGTCAACAAGCGTCGCCGTGGCCTGCTTGTCGGCCGCTACCAGCGCATCAACAAACGCCATGCCCATGGCGCCGGCGCCAACCACCAGATAGTCGGTGGTGATTGTTTCGCTGCTCATTCTGATGTTTTGGCAGATGTTTCAGCAAAGGCGTGCCTGGCCAGAATAATCATGGCAATCATGGCCACAAAGGCGAACACGAAGGCCGGTAGCAGCCCGATCACGCCCATCACACTGGTGTCGCCCAGCGGGTTGTCGCCGAATGTCAGCGCGCGATGGCTGCCAGCAAACAAGCCGCCCCAGTAAAACACGGTGTTGGCGTAGCCGGTGCCAACCAGCATCCAGAACAACTGGCTGGCAGCACGCGCGGGCACCTGCAGCCCCCAGATAACCAGCGCACCGACCATGACCAGCAGGCCATTCATCATGCCGCCAACGTGGGTTCGCGCCCAGGCGCGGGAATCACTGGGCAGGTCAAAGCCCAAAATGGTGCCGGGGAACACCTCGAAGCCGCCGACCAATTCCATGGCCAGGCCAAAGCCGGCGACCAGGCCGATGAGCATGACGATGGCGCCGTGGCCGATCATGCGCCGTTGTTGTTGTGGCATGCGTAATGTCTCCCAGCTCGTTTCGCTTAGCCCGGATGTTTCACGTGATGCACGGCAGATGGCGCAGGATCGGGCGTTCTGGGCGCGGCTCTGGAGCGAGAAACGTAGCATTAGCTACGTTTGGAGTGAAGAGCAAGCCCAGGGCGGCCGAGACAAGACAGATGCTGTGCAAGCGACGGGTCGGTACAAACTGGTTCTTCAAAAAATCCCAGATTGTTAAATTAAATCATGGGCTTACAGGCCCTAACGAGCGATCGTGTGAAACATTCGGGCTGGCTTAACGGCAGCCGCCCCTTGGCGGGGCGGCTGGGCGAAGCGCTGGATTGGGAGGCGTTGGCGCTACGCGGCTTTTGGCAGGTGCGTCACCTTGTTGCCGTGGTGTTCATCGTCAGCGCGGACCGGCGGCTTGGTTTGCAATACCGGGTCGGCGATGGGCGTGCGCAACATCATTTTCCGGTCTTCCTTGTAATTGTGACGCACAATCCACGGCGCGGCTTTTCCTTGGCGGGGCAAGAACGGCCGGGCGCGCACCACGTAACCGGCGTTGAGCTGATCAAGCACGCTGCAGTCCAGCATGGAGTTGGCATCATCCTGCGGCGTCACCTGGGCAATATCTTGTGCGGCCATGTGCGCAAACAAGCGGCACAGGTACAGGCTGGACAGGTCGGTTTTCATCGTCCACGACAGGTTGATGTAGCCGAAGATCCAGGCGAAGTTCGGCAGATCCTGCAGCAGCACACTCTTGTAGATCATCTTTTGCGACACGTCGTAGGGCTGGCTATCGACACGCAGATCCATGCCGCCAAACATCTGCACCTGCAGGCCGGTGGCCGAGATGATGATGTCAGCCGGCAAATGCTGGCCCGACTTCAACTGAATGCCATCGGCGGTGAAGTGGGCGATGTGATCGGTCACCACATCAGCCTTGCCGGCGCGGATGGCCTGATACAAGTCGGCGTCGGGCACGGCGCACAGGCGCTGATCCCAAGGGTCGTACTCGGGGTTGAAGTTGGCATCGCTGTACTGGTCGCCCAGCAGCCGTTTGGCCTGGCCGACGAGAAATTTGCGCATGAAGTTGGGGAAGCGCTTGCACACCTTGTAGGTGGTCTGCCAGATGTGCAGGTTGCGCCAGCGAGCGATGCCAAAGCTCCATGACTTGGGCAGCACTTTCGACAACCACTCGGTCATGCTGTCCCAGCCGGGCAGCGAGAAGATGTAGGTGGGCGAGCGCTGCAGCATGGTGACGTTGGCGGCTTGTTCGGCGAGGGCTGGCACTACAGTCACCGCCGTGGCGCCGCTGCCAATCACCACTACGTTCTTGCCGGCGTAGTCCAGGTCTTTCGGCCACTGCTGTGGGTGGATGATCTGGCCTTTGAAGTCGTCTTGGCCGGGGAAGTCAGGCTGATACCCCTGCTGGTGGTTGTAATAGCCTTGGCAGCTCACTACAAAGCGGGCGCGCCAGGTTTGCGGCTCGCCCGTGGGCTCATGGGTGGCTGTCACTGTCCATGTTTGGGTAGCGCTATCCCAGTCGGCCGCGGTGCAGTGCTGGCCATAGTGGATGTTTTGGGTGACGCCGAAGTCCTCAGCGGTGTCGTTGAGGTAGTTACGAATGCTGGTGCCGTCGGCCAGCGTTTGGTATTCGCGCCAGGGCTTGAATTTGTAGCCGTAGGTGAACATGTCGGAGTCTGACCGCACGCCGGGATAGCGGAACTGAGACCAAGTGCCGCCGATCTCGGCTTTGCGCTCGAGCAGGGCGTAGGTCTTGTGGGGTTGTTCGCTGGCCAGGCGGCTGGCCATGCCAATGCCGGACACGCCGGCGCCGATGATCAGCACGTCGAGGATTTGATTGCTTGTTTGGGTTTGCATGCCCGTCTCCTATCTTGTTTTGCCAGCCGCTTGCATGGCTTGTTGCACACCATGCCGTTGCCAGCGAGCCAGGTATTGACATTTGGAGACAAAGTTTTTGCAATAGGAGACATGTCGCAAGTTGTACGTGCCGCAGGGATTCGGGGTTTTGGCGAGCTGATGGCCAGCCGAGCCATTGCACCCGAGCCAATGCTGCGCGCCGCAGGCATCCCGGTCGAAGCCTTGTCGGACGACGACCTGCGCATCTCGCTCAACGCCTGGGCGCAGGTGCTGGAGGCGGTTGCCGAGCAACATGACGTGCCGGACGTTGGTCTGCAAATGGCTGAGCAGCAGGACATCACCATCCTCGGCCCCATTGCCATTGCGATGCAAAATGCGGCGACGGTGGGCGAGGGCATCGAGGTCTGCGCACGGTTTTTGCACACCCACAGCCCCGGCATCCGCTTGACCGCGCATCCCGACGAGCCGGACGCCGGGCTCACGGCGCTGCGTATGCGGCTGATCTTGCCCAGTTGGTTGCCACATCGTCAGGTGCTGGATCAGTGCCTGGCCGATTTGCATCACTTCACGGGTTTTTTGCTGCAGGAGCCGCCGCCAGTGGTTGCGGTGCATCTGCCGCACCAGCCGCTTGCGGCTCCGAAGCGTTACGCGCAGGTGTTTGGCTGCGTGCCTGCGTTTGAGCAGACGCAAGCCGAGCTGCACGTGCCCAGCGACTTTCTTGCCCGCAGTTTGTCGGGGGCCAGCGAGGCGCTGCACCGGCTGAGCGTGGATTATCTGCAACTGCGTTATGAGCCCGGTGATCAGACTGTGACCGAGCAGGTCGAGACTGTGTTGCGCCGTGCCTTGGCCAGCACCGGTGGCCGCCGCGATGTGGTGGCCAAGCTGTTGCGCGTGCATCCGCGCACGCTGCAGCGGCGGCTGGATCGCGAGGGCAGCAGTTTTTCCGAAATTCTTGATCGTGTCCGCCGGGCCGAGGCGCGCCGCTGGCTCACGCAAAGCGACACACCGTTGTCGCAACTGCCCGCGCTAGTGGGTTTGGCCGACCAAGCCGTGCTCACGCGTAGCTGTCGGCGTTGGTTTTCGGCAACGCCAGCGCAGGTGCGAGCGACAGGCGTGCATACGGCTTAGTTGCCCCCAGCCGCCAAATCCGTTTTGATGCACGCCATTACAACAAGCATTACTCAGGGATCACAGTGAGCAACAACGATAACGACGACGGCAACGGCAATGACAACGGCGCCACGCACGTTGGCAATCGAGGGGGTTTTCTCGGCACTGTCGAGCGCGTGGGCAACAGCCTGCCAGACCCGGTTTTCATCTTCTTTTATCTGATTCTGGCGCTGGTGGGCGTATCGATTATCTGCGCGCTGGCCGGTGTCGGCGCCGTGCATCCCACGCAAACCATGGCCGACGGCTCGGCGTTGATCCTCAAGGCACAAAGCCTGTTGTCGCCGGAGAATATCCAGCGCCTCTGGGTGGAGATGCCCAAGACCTTCACCCACTTCCATCCGCTGGGTTATGTGCTGGTGGTGATGCTGGGCGCCGGCGTAGCCGAGCGTTCAGGCCTGTTTGCCAGCGGCATACGCGCCGCGGTGCGCAATGCGCCCAAGGGTTTGTTGACGCCGGTGGTGGCGCTGGTGGCGATGTTGTCCAACCACGCGGCTGATGCTGGCTATGTTGTGATGATCCCGCTGGCGGCGATCATTTTTGCCGCTGCCGGCCGCCACCCCATGGCGGGCATTGCCGCTGCCTTTGCGGGTGTGTCGGGCGGCTTTTCGGCCAACCTCACGCCGGGGCAATTGGACGCACTGTTGTTCGGTATTACCGAGGCGGCCATGGAGGCCTCGCAACTCGATGTGGGCTGGACCATGAACATCGCCGGCAACTGGTGGTTTATCGCCGCACTGCTGGTGATTTATTTGCCGGTGATCTGGTATGTGACCGACCGCATCATCGAACCGCGCCTGGGTGAGTGGAAATCCACCGGCGAATACGATGCGGCCTATGGCGACGAAGACAAGCCGCTAACCGACGACGAGCGCAAGGGCCTGCGTTGGGCTGGCTGGGCGCTGTTGGGGGTCTGCCTGGCCTGGGCGTTGATGACCTTCGGCCCCGGCACGCCGCTGCTGAATGACGAAGGCGCGCCCGACGGCCAGCCTTGGTATGTGACCGCTACGCCGTTTTTCCGCTCGCTGGTGGCGGGCTTTCTGGTGCTGTTCCTCGCCGCAGGTTGGGCGTATGGCGCGGCGGCAGGCACGATTAAAAGCCACCGTGACCTGGTCGATATGATGGCCGAGGCCATGAAAGACATGGGCTACTACCTGGTGCTGGCCTACGCCGCAGCGCACTTCGTGGCCATGTTCAACTGGTCGAACCTGGGTTTGATCTCGGCTGTGCACGGCGCTGCCGGTATCGAGGCCAGCGGCTTGCCCTTGCCGATTGCCCTGGGCTTGATTGTGTTGTTTGCCGGCTTGCTCAACCTGTTCGTGGGTTCGGCCAGCGCCAAGTGGGCACTGCTGGCGCCGGTGCTAGTGCCAATGCTGTTGTTGCTGGGCATCAGCCCAGAGGGCGCAACCGCCACCTACCGCGTGGGCGATGCCGCCACCAACATCATCACGCCGCTGATGGTGTATTTCCCGCTGGTGCTGGTGTTTGCACAGCGCTGGCAAAAAGGCTTCGGCATCGGCTCGCTCACCGCGATGATGATCCCGTATTCCATCTGGATGCTGGTCACGGGCATCGCACTGGTGATGCTCTGGGTTGCGCTGGGCATTCCGCTAGGGCCGGGCGCGCCGATCGGGTTTGATATCGCTGGCGCGACGGCCGGGCGCTAGAAAAAATTGGCCACAACGACCAGTCGCAGATGCCGACCGTGTGTGCGATGGTGGCGAATAGCCCGATTCACCCTGGAGGACGTTGATGCGAGATCTAGACCGACTCAATGATCGCCAGGGAGGACTCTCGTTTGCCTGCGGCATGCTGATATTCGCCGGCGCGATTTTGGTTGAGCGCTTTGTGGCCGGCGCGCGATTCGATGTGGTGGATGCCTGGTTGGCATTGGCCGTCATCGGGCCGCAATTGGTCGCACTGATCTTGCCCCTGAAGCGCTGGCTCACCCGCGTGCGGATGCGAGACTTCAGCGCTGTTGTCGTGTTGGCCAATGGCTTGTTGTTGGCGGTGTTGTCGATCCGCCACACCACGCCCGCCGACGGCCTGCCGTACATGGTGGAAATGCTGCTGATTCAGACGGTGTTTGCCTACATTTATTCGGGGCTAACGCTACGCGCAGCCTTGGCCTGTGGCAGCGCCATGGGCGGGGCGTATTTGCTCGGGTTGTTATTGGCTGACATCGCCAGCAGTAGTGCGTTTGTTCGCACCGCCCTGGTAGTCGTGGCGCTCAATGCGGTTGGCTGTCTGGGTCGGTTCTGGACATCAAGACTGATTGACTATTACCGGCAGGCCAGAGCTGAACTGGCCTACGAGGCCGCACACGACCCGCTGACCGACCTGATGAACCGGCGCGGTCTGCTGGCAGTGATGGACCAGCGCATGCGCCACGCCATACGCGAACATTTGAGCGTGGGCTTGGTTTATCTCGACCTCGATGGCTTTAAGCATGTCAACGACAATTTCGGCCACGCCATGGGCGACCAGTTGCTGGTCGATCTGGGGCGCGCGTTCAAAGCCGCCTCGCGCCGGCCGATGGATGCCGCCATTCGTATGGGCGGTGATGAGTTCCTGTTGGTGTGGCCGGTGCCCGATGCGCGCCGGCTCTTGAACCATGCTGAGGAACTACTGGACGAGATTCGGTCGATTGGCGAAGGCCTCAAGCCTGGTGTTACCGCCAGTATTGGCTTGCTGGTTGTACACCCTGGCGAGGATTCACCAAGTGCGGAAGCGCTGATTCACCGCGCGGAGGCCTTGGCCATGGGCGCCAAGCGCGGCGGCGGCAATCAGATCACAGCGTTTGGTATTGGCCCGCAGCAAAAAGCCGCTGCGAGCGCCTGAGGCCCACTGCGAGCTACGGCTTAGCGAAGTGCAAAATGCCCCAGTCCAGCAGGCCCTGTTCGCCGGCATCAATCCAGTGCCGCAAACCAGCCTTCATGCGTTCCAGGTATTCGCTGCTGCACACCCGCCGCAAGGTTTCGTCACGCTGGTTGAGTTCGCGTAGCACGGCGCTGTAGTGCGCCACCAACATCTCTGGCATGGGCTCGATATTGGCCTCGGCCCAGCCCAGGTCGGCCGCCATGCCGCGGTATTTGGTGATGGCGCCCATCGACGGTAGATGAATGCGCTCTAGCACCGGCTGCAGGCGGTCGAGATCGACAGCGTCTTGCTGCATCGGGTCGGTAAAAATGAACTGCCCGCCCGATCGCAGCACGCGGTCAACTTCGGCCAACACTTGCTGGCGGCGCGCGCTGTGCAAGATTGAATCCTGGCACCAGGCGACGTCGTAGCTGGCGTCGGGGAAGGGCAGGTCTTCAAAGCTGCCATCAACGACGTCGATGAGCGCGTCCAGCCCTTGGTCGGCGTTCATTTGCCGGGCGCGCTGGTTTTGAACCGTGGACAGGTTCAGCGCAGTGACATGGCAGCCCACCTCGCGGGCGATGACCCGCGCGGAGCCGGCGTAGCCCGAACCAATGTCGAGCACACGCGATTGCGGCGTGAGGTTTTGCAGGCTGCCCAGCATGCGCTGCACAGTGCGGTGGCTGGCGCTGCGGATGTCCTCGTCGGGCGACTCGTAAATGCCGACGTGGATGTCTTCGCCGCCCCAGACATTGAAGTAAAAACTGTCGGCGTCGTCGCTGTCGTAATAATCGCGCGTGGTATCGACAACTTGTGCTGCGTCACTCATTTTTCTTCGCCTGGGTGTTTTTTGGACGCCACGTGGATGTAGAAGTCGGGTTCTTCCTGGGCGTAGGTTTCCTGGAAGTCGGCAAAGGTTTCGACGCTCTGAAACCCGACCTCGTCCAGCAAGCGCTCGACGTAAGCGCGGCGCAGCGGGAACATGTTCAGGTAATACTTTGACCCGTCGGGGAAGCTGTAGCGGAACCGCGCCAGGCCGTCATCCACATGTTCGGGCTCGGCCGATACGTCGTCACCACAGTAGTAATAGGTGTGCTTGGACTTGAAGCCTTCGTCGAGGATCAGGTCGTAATTGCGTTGGTCTAGGATGAGGATGCCGTCGTGGCGCAGCGCGGCATAAAACTCGGCCAGCGCCTTGCGGCGGTCGCGCTCGGTGTGCAGATGGGTGAACGAGTTGCCCAGGCAGATGACCGCATCATATTTACCGTGGACGTCACGATTGAGCCAGCGCCAATCGGCTTGCACTGTGCGCAGCACGTGGCCGCGCTCAGCGGCATTATTGAACGCCATCGCCAACATTTCGGGGCTGCCGTCTGCCGAGATCACCTCGAAGCCGGCCTCGCGCAGGCGCACCGAGTGGAAGCCGGTGCCCGTGGCAACATCCAACACCTTTTTCACGCCGCGCTTGCGGAGTAGGTCGATGAAAAAATCACCCTCGCTTTTGGCACGCGCGTCCCAGTCGATCAGTTCGTCCCATTTTTCGACGAAACTCTTGACGTATTCGGTCTGGTATTTTTCGGTGCTGCGTACTGCTAGCGGGTCTTTACCGTAGTTTTGTTCGGTAGCTTGGCCGAGCCCATTCGTCTGTTCCATGACGTCCCTAGTCTGTGTTGCTCAGTGCCTATTGGTGCGATGCACAATGGCAGAGGCCTGTCACGCTCAACACAATGCCGGGGCGTAATGCCTCGCCGGTTTGTGGAGCATCTGCGGGTTGCCAGCACGAGCGGATGCATGTCGGGGCACAGTGATTACGCAGCAAGCTGCGGCGTGCCCCACGTATTTAAAAGGTTACGTAAGGGCCCGGAGAATGTCCAATTGACGGCCCAAAACCCTTGTAAACAGGCGCTTGACAGCGTGCGGTATTCTTATGGTGCGGGAATCAACGGCCGAGTCCTTGGTTCTAGGTGGAGACAACGCCTGGCAGACGCATCAACCCCAACCCCATACAAGTAAACCGATAGGGGCACGCTATGAAACTATTTGCATTACTGTTGCTTAGTCTAACTCTGGTCGCCTGCGGCAGCTCGTCAAGCAACCCAGACCCAACAACGCCTGTTGTGGCGAATCCGCCACCAGTTGATGACGACGACGGGGAAGATGAGGAGGAAGTGCCGCCAGGTTCGGCGCAGTTGGCGGTGTTGTCGAACCGCCCGGATTTGATCAGCGCAGGTGATGTGCTGGTTGAGGTTGTGCTCGGCGCTGCGGGTGATGATGCCGGTTTGGTGTTGTCGCGCAACGGCGACGATGTCACCGACGTGCTGCAAGCGACGGAGGACGACCCGCTGCGGCTGCTGGGTGTTGTTGATGGCCTGAACATTGGCGACAACACGCTGGCTGTCAATTTGGGTAACAGCGTTACTGTGACCAACCATCCGAACGAGGGGCCAGTAATCAGTGGGCCGCATCTTCAGCCCTGGGCCTGTCAGGGCTCCGCTGTAGATGAGTTTTGCAACCAGCCAGTGCGCTACGAATTTGAATACAAGTCCAGCGACCCGGCGTCGTCCGGGCTGCTGACTTATGACCCGGATAACCCACCAGATGACGTCGCAATGACCACGACTGATACTGGCGAAACCATCCCGTTCATCGTCCGGCGCGAGATTGGTTACATGGCGCGCGATCAGTACGAGATCAAGACCTTGTTCAATCTGGATGAGGACTGGACTGCGGCAAACCCGCAGCCCCAGTGGAACGGCCGCCTGCTCGTGACCCATGGCGGTAGCTGTGGCGGAGACCGCGACACCAGCACGCCGCGCTTTGTTGACTACGCGGGCACCATCCCCGAGCAGCCGGCGATCGAGAATTCCTTCGTAACAGCGCTGGGGCGGGGTTGGTCGGTGTTGTCCACCGCGCAGCTCAACCTTGGGCATAACTGCAGCCTGTCCTACCAGGCTGAGTCACTGATGATGGTCAAGGAGCGCTATGTCGAACAATATGGCGAGCTCCGATATACGGTAGGCAGTGGGTGCTCCGGTGGCTCGATCACGCAGAACATGATCGCTAACGCTTACCCTGGCCTTTACAACGCGCTGCTGACCACCTGCACCTATCCCGACGTGATGAGCACGGCAACACAGTTTGCCGATTACCACATCCTGCTGCGCTATTTTCAGACGCGTTTGGAAATACCGGAAGAGCCAGAGCAGCCGGAAGATTTCGACGACTTCGTGAGCATGATCCCGACCCCGCCGGAGACCATTGCACGCGATGGGACGACCTATACGGTCGCGCAGCAAAATGCGATCTACGGCCACCAAAATGGCCTAGTTAATGCCTCTTTGGCCGATGCGCTGTTCTTCTTCGCGGCCGTGAACCCGGAGAATGACTGCGAGGTGCCGGATCCGGTGCCAGGCAACCCGAACACGCGCTACGACGCTGAAACCAACCCCGGCGGCGAGCGATGTGACGTGCTGACCTTCATGGAGAACATGATCGGTCCGCGGGATCGCTTCTACCCTGATGGCACCGAGAGCTGGTCGCAAAACGAGATTGACCTGGGCCGCGGCTTTGCCGGCTTCCCGCTGGGCAATGAGGGCGTGCAATATGGGCTGGTTCCGCTGCGAAACGGGCTGATTACACCCGCCCAGTTCGTGGCACTGAACACCAACGTGGGTGCGCTGGATGCAGACATCAACCTGACGGCGCGGCAGGATGAAACCGACGATTCATCACCCCGCTTGCGCCTGCGCCCAGATAGCCCGGCGCTGCCCAATGCCTATCGCACTGGCATCGTCAATACCCTGTATCTTATACACATCCCCCAGCCCACGCGACGTA
>JAAFAL010000051.1 GCA_018222345.1 bacterium | reverse complement strand
ATATGTGTCTAGGAGACAGGCTTACCGCTTGTGTAGAGTGAGGGAATCAATGCGCCCCAAGAATAACAGCCAACAATGAGCCCGCCGCAAGCGCGCCGTGAAAGCGCCAACCCGCCCGCCGAAGCATTCGCCGGCAACCTGGCCGACTGGCTACGCGCCGAGCCATTTGGTCTGACGCTGTCATCGGGCTACTTCGGTTTTTTTGCCCACGCCGGCCTGCTTGCCGCACTGGATGACGCCAAGCTGCAGCCCGCGGCAAGAAATTCGCCGCCTTGCTGCGCCACTGGCTACCCGTCAGCAGCTTTGAAGATTGCCGCGTGCCGTTGGCAGTGTCGGCGTTCGATATTGTCGGCCGGCGCACCCGCGTGTTTGCCGAAGGCGACCTTGCAGCCGCAATCCATGCATCTTGCGCCGTGCCGCTGATGTTCCAGCCGGTGTGGCTGCAAGGCCGCCCGTATCTGGATGGCGGCGCCCGCGACTGGGCCGGCATCGATGGCATGCCTAATGATATTCCCGTGCTATATCACCATCTGCCGCTGCGCATGCCGTGGCTCAGCCTGCCAGGTTCGCTCATCGCCCTGCCCACACGCCCTCGGCTGAAAACTTTGCGCATCCCGGGCTTGGCACGGCCATCGCCGAATGACCTGACACCCGGCGCCACCGCGTTCGAGCAGGCCCGCGCTGGCATGGCACACTTGCTAAGCCAGCCAGCTGGCACCGATGTGCTCGAAGCCAAACCGCCATCATTGGCCGCCTGACATGCGCTGCGTGTATTCCGCGGCTGACCCCGTAAACGCCGAGATTCTCAAGGACTACCTAGAGAGCTACGGTATCGATATCTTTGTCGATGGCGCACACGGCTGGGGCGGCCGCGGCGAACTCGCAGCCGACGCCTACCCGCGGCTGTTCGTCAAGAAAGACATCGACGAAGCCCGCGCCAAAACCCTGATTGCGCAGTGGGAGGCCGGCGACGACCCGCGGCCGGACTGGACTTGCGCTGCATGCGGCGAGCGCCTGGCCGGTAGCTTTACCGATTGCTGGCAATGCGGGGCCGAACGGCCGTGAGCGCCGCGCACCGCTTGGCCATCGCGCTGTTCGAGCCGGAAATTCCAGGCAACACCGGCAACATCATCCGCCTCGCCGCCAATTGCGGCGCCGCGCTGCACCTGATCAAACCGCTGGGTTTCGCGCTGGACGACAAGCGCATGCGCCGCGCCGGGCTGGACTACCACGAGTTCGCAAACCTGACCGTGCATGACAACTTTGCCGACTTTGGCGCCGCCATAGGCCAACGGCGCATTCTGGCTTGCAGCGCCAAAGCCCGAGCAAGCTATGCCGCCGTGACTTACCAACCCAACGATGTGCTGCTGTTCGGCCCCGAAACACGTGGTTTGCCTGCAAGCATCTTGCAGGCTGTTCCAGCAGACTGCCGCATCACGATCCCCATGCAAGCGGGCAGCCGGAGTTTGAACCTGTCCAATGCGGCAGCGGTGATTACCTATGAGGCTTGGCGGCAACTTGGCTTTGGCTTGGAGGCTGCTGCCGGCAGCGAGGAGCCGCCTGTATGCGCAAATTGGCAAGCTGATCGCCAGCTTGCTTAGCGCCGCGGTATTGGCTGCGTGCGAGCCTGCCGGTATCGACATTCCGCAAGACACGTTGTCCGCGTCGTACGCGCCTGCCCACGCAGCTTACGTAGTCAGCGCATCGCTAACACCGCCGAAAGATGGCTGGACAAGGCCGACGTCAATCGACGTTGAGCATTTCCGTGCGGACCCCACACGCCAAAGCATCTGGTATCGCTTTCAGGTACCGCGTAGCGCTCAAGCTGACGGCCTCACTGGTATTTATCTGTGGCGCGTGAACGTAAACGCGGCCCTGTGGTGGAACGGCCAGTTCATCGGCAGTGGCGGCCGTATGCAGCACCCGCCTGCGCGCAACTGGAATCGACCACTGTATGCCACGATTCCGGAGTCGCTTTGGCGCAGCGACACCAATGATCTGCTGGTTCACGTCGTGGGTTATCCCGGCCTGACCTGGTTCAGCCCCCCGGTACTGGGAGCCGACAGCAAGCTGCGACCGGTGTACGAGCGTCGGTATTTCTTTCAGATCACGGTGCCGCAGTCGCTGGCCCTGCTCATGGCCGTCTTGACGATTAGCGCTTTTGCGATGTGGCTGCTACGACGGCGCGACCGGGAGTACCTTTGGTTCGGAATCTCCGCGGCCTGCCTGCTGATCTTTCAAAGCTATATCTTTGTTCGCGATATGCCTTTCGATGGCGTCTGGTGGCAGATGCTTGCGCATTGGTGCGCTGATGCCTGGGTGCTGGCCGCGTCGGCTTACTTCTATGCCAGCTTGGGTCTGCGCGTACCGTGGCGCTGGTTCATGGCGGCCGCTTACCTGCTGGCGATCGCAGCGGTGTACGTCGTGCTGCCTACGCATCACCTCGCGTGGACGACGCCCACAACGCATGTCTTGTCGTGCCTGATCAGCGCTGCGGTCGGAGTCCACATGCTATGGCTGGCGGTCAAATTGCGCATGGCCCGTCCTGCGTTATTTGCCGCGGCCATGGCCATCATCCTCGCTACCGGCGTGCACGACGTCATGCTGCTGTTTTCTGTTCAAGAGACCGACTGGGCGTCGCGCTACTTTTTGTTCCAGTATGCCGGCGCGGTCAGCACCATCCTGTTGGCTGCACATCTAGTGTGGGCCTTCACACAGGCGCTGAACGAAACCGAGCACCTGAACGCCGATCTCGAGCGGCGTATCGAGGCCAAGCGCCGGGAGTTGAAGCTGAGTTTTCAGCGCGAACAAACCTTGCATGTCGAGCGGGCGCTGCTGGACGAGCGCGAGCGCATCTACGCCGACCTGCACGACGACGTCGGCGCCAAATTGCTGTCACTGATCTACAGCACAGAAGGTACGCAAAGCGCTTACTTGGCGCGCTCGGCAATGGAAGACCTGCGTGACACCGTGTCGCGGGCCAGCCACGGCTCGGTGCCATTGCAAGACGCACTCGCCGACTGGCAGGCCGAGTGCGCGGAGCGCGTCAGCCACCTCGACAACGTTTACTTGGATTGGGACACGCCAAGCATCACACCAACACTTGAAATCGACCCACACACGCGCATCGCCTTGGGCCGCGTACTGCGCGAGGCCATGAGCAACGCGCTGCGCCATGCCAAGCCGAACGAGATCGAATGTCGGTTCACGCTACAACCGGGGGAGTTCTGCCTGCGGATGAGCCATGACGGCACCATCGGCGACGTGGCCGCATGGAAGCCAGGACGCGGCATGCAAACCATGAAACTCCGGCTGCAACGCCTCGGCGGCACCATCACTTGGCGGCAAGATGGTGCGTACGCCACGATCGAATGGCGTATCCCCCGCCAAGCTCAGCGTGCAGGGGCGCTGTAGCGTTCGAAAATCACGCACCGCGACAAGCGCTAGTTTTCGATAAGCATAGAACTGTTTGCGCTACGTCACACTGCTCGCCATGATGCGGCTACCGTCTTCACAGCCCCAAGTGATGCTCAAGATTAATTTTCGCGCAATGGCCCTGGCCAGCTTGGCGCTGGCGCAAGCCGCCTACGCCGAAACCACGCCTGTCAGTGTCAGCGACGTTCGCCCGCTGTCCGATGCGCCGAGCCTGGCGCTCACTGGTAGCCTGCGGGCACCGCGGCGCTCGATGTTGTCGGCCACGGTGGCCGGGCAAGTCGAAGCCGTGCTGGTCGAGCTCGGCGACCAAGTCACTGCCAAGCAAGCCGTCGTCCGGCTCGATTCGGCGCTAGCGCAACGCGCCCTGGCAAGCTTGCAAGCCGACGTGCAACGCGCAGATGTGGAATTGGCCGAGGCCGAGCGACTAGCCGAGGAAGGCCGCGCAGTCGGCGCGTCCGGTGGCTTGTCGGCGTCGATCATCGCCAGCCGCGAGGCCGCGGTTCGGGTCGCCAAGGCGGAGGTGGCCGCACTGACGCAGCAAGCCGGGCAGCAGGCTGAGATTCTGCGCCGGCATACCATCCGCGCGCCTTACGACGGCGTCATCGTCAGTCGGCAAATCGAGGCTGGCGAGTGGGCAGCCGCCGGCACGCCGATGTTGGAATTGCTCGACCAAAGCAGCCTGGAACTCGACGTGCTGCTGCCGCAGCAATACGCTAGCCAAGTGCAAGCCGGACAGACTGTTGCGGTATTGCCCGACGCATTCGCCGATGTCAAATTGCCTGGCGAAATTCGCGCGGTGGTTCCGGCCGCCGACGCTGCCAGCCGCGCCGTGCGCGTGCGCATTAACGTCGCGCCTGCCGATGGCCGGGTGCTCCCGGGCATGTCGGCAACGGTGGGTTTTCGCTTTGACGGCGAAGCCGCCATGCAGATTCCGCAGGACGCCATCTTGCGCCGGCCCGACGGCAGCACCGGTGTGTGGATTGTCGTCGCGGACGGCGACGCGCTGAAGGCCAGCGCCCGACGCGTGCGTGTCGGCCGGCGCTTGGGCAGCAGCGTGGAAATTCTCGATGGCCTGGATATCGGCGAGCGCGTGGTCACGCACGGCAATGAGGGCCTGACAGACGGCCAAGCTGTGCGCGTTGTGTCGCCGCTTGGCAAGGCCAAGGAATGATTGAGGCAATCATCCGCCGCGGCACCTTGCTGACGGTGGCCGCACTGGTGGTGTCGGTGCTGGGCGTGATGGCCGCCAGCCGCGTGCCGGTGCAGATGATCCCCGACCTGGAAGTGCGCGAGATCTCGGTGCGCACCAATTGGCCGGGCGCCACGCCGCAAGACGTGGAGCAGGAAATCCTCATAGAGCAGGAAGAATATCTGCGCGCCATTCCCAACCTGGCGCGCATGTTGTCGTATGCCTCCAGCGGGCGCGCCGAAATCGAGCTGGAGTTTCCGTTCGGCACCGACATCACCCAGGCGCTGATCGATGTAAACAACGCGCTGGCGCAAGTGCCGGCCTATCCTGAAACCGTCGATGAACCGCGGGTCACCGCCGACTCGTTCTCGTCGAATTCGTTCATGTATTACCGCGCGATTCCGCTGGCTGGCAACCCGCTGGGGTTGGACATGGACCTGATGCGCGATTTCATCGACGACAATGTGCGCCCGCGCATGGAGCGCGTGCCCGGCGTGTCGCAGGTGGATGTACGTGGCGGCGCCGAGCGGCAGATTCAGTTGCGCGTTGATCCCACCGCCCTGGCCCAGCGCGGAGTCAGCCTGGCTGATGTGCGCAGCGCCGTGCGTGCGCGCAACCGCAACACTTCGGGTGGCGATTTGAGCGCCGGCAAACGACGGTATTTGCTGCGCACGGTCGGCCAGTTCGACGACCTGACGGACATCGAGAACCTCATCCTCGCGCGCCGCGACGATGCCGTGGTGCGCTTGCGCGACGTCGCCACGGTCACGCTCGACCACTTCGAACAAAGCTTTGCCTCGTTTGCCAACGGCTCGCCGTCGATCAGCCTGGCGGTCAACCGTGTGAGCGGCTCCAACGTCATTGCCATCAAGCGCGGCATGGCGCCGGTGGTCGAGGCCGTCAACCGTGATGTGCTGCAACCCGCGGGCATGCAAATGGCTTTGATCAGCGACGACGTGCGCTATGTCGAGGCGTCGGTGCGCAATGTGTGGCAAAACCTCGCCATCGGCGCGGTGCTGGCCACCTTGATCTTGTTCGTGTTCCTGCGCTCGGCGCAGGCAACGCTGGTGGGCGTGATTGGCGTGCCGTTGTGCACCATTGCCGCGTTCATCGGCCTGCTGCTCGCCGGGCGCACGCTCAACGTGATTTCGCTGGCCGGCGTGGCCTTTGCCGTCGGCATGACCCTGGACAACACCATCGTCGTGCTCGAGGCCATCGAGCGCGAGCGCCGCCGCGGGCTGGGCCGCATCGAAGCTGCAGCGGCTGGCGTGCGGCAAGTGTGGAGCGCCGTGCTGGCCTCGACCCTAACGACCATTTTGGTGTTCGCGCCGATCCTGTTCATTGCCGAAGAAGCGGGGCAGTTGTATTCCGACATTGCCATCGCCATTTCGGCGTCGATTTTCGCGTCGATGCTGGTGGCGCTGACACTGGTGCCTGCTGCCACCGCGCGGCTGAACCTTGGCAACGGCTCGGGCAAGGCCACCGCGGGCGCCGGCCTGCAAGCCAAGGTGTCGAACGGTGTTGCGTGGCTTGTGGCCACCGGGCCGCGGCGTTGGGCGTATTTGATCGGCCTGACCACGGCAACGCTGGCCATCCTGCTACTGCTGACGCCGCCGGCCGAATATCTGCCCGAAGGCGAAGAGCCGAAACTGTTCGCCAGCATGATTGCGCCGCCGGGTTACAACCTGGAGCAAATGGTCGAAATCGGTGACGACCTGCAGGCACAGCTGCTGCCGCATCTCGACGCCGACCCCGCCGCGTTTGCGCGCGGCGACACCGACATCCCGGCGCTGGCCTATACCAATGTATTCATCCAGCCGGGCCGCGTGCGCATCATCGCCGAGACGATCGACCCCGGGCAGGTTGATGACCTGATCCCCGTGCTCACCGAGATGTTCCGCGCCTATCCCGGCATGCGCGCGTTTGTTGCGCGCGGCTCCATCATCACCAGCAACGACGGCGGCACGCGCAGCGTCAACGTGGACATTGCCGGCGAGTCGCTGGCGACAATTTACGAAACCGCCGAGGCCATCTACCGGCGCGCAGAAACCGTGCTCGATGGGCCGCAGATCGGCTCCGAGCCGGGCTCGCTGAGCCTGGACCAGCCACTGCTGGAAATCCGCCCCGACTGGAACCGCGCCGCCGAGGCCGGCGTGACCGGCGATGCGCTGGGCTTTGCGGTGGCCGCACTCAATGACGGCGCCTATGTCGACGAGTTCTTGTTGGGCGACGACAAGATCGATATTTATTTGTATGCCGGCCGCGGTGAGCCCTCGGTGGATACGATTTTGCAGGCGCCGCTGGCCACAACAGCCGGCGTGCTGCCGCTGGGCACCGTGGCGACGCTACGGGAGACTGCGGACACCGACGCCATCCGGCGCGTCAACGGCCAGCGCACGGTCACGCTGAACATCATCGCGCCGCGCAGCATTGCGCTGGAAACCGCCGTGCAACGCACCCGCGACGACATCATTGGCGCGCTGCAAAGCGAAGGCGCCATTCCGCCCGGCGTGGTGGTGGACATCTCCGGTGCCGCGGATCAGTTGGATGCCACGCGCAAGGCGTTGTCGGGCAATTTCGTCGTCGCCGTCATGCTGTGCTACCTGCTGCTGGTGGCGATCTTCACGCACTGGGGTTATCCGTTTGTGATTCTCACCGTGGTGCCGCTGGGCATCGCCGGCGGCATTGCCGGGCTGGCTGCGCTCAACCTCATCGTGCGCCAACCATTCGACATGATTTCGATGCTGGGTTTTCTCATTTTGCTGGGCACCGTGGTCAACAACCCGATCTTGATTGTGGACCGCACACTGCAAAACATTCGCGGCGGCATGGCCAGCGCGCAAGCGGCGGTCACCGAAGCTGTCGATGCGCGCTTGCGGCCGATCATGATGTCGATGATTACCACCGTGTTCGGGCTGTCGCCGCTGGTGTTCATCCCTGGCGCGGGCACCGAGTTGTACCGCGGCGTGGGTGTGATCGTGCTGTCCGGCCTGGTGTTCTCCGCGCTACTGACTGTCACCTTGCTGCCAGTGTTGCTGACCACGCTGTTGCAGTTCAGCCGGCGCACCCAAAGCGCTTGAACGCTACTCGCGCAGCTTCACGTAAATCTGGCCGTCACGCACATCAATGGTCTCGATGCCGTCGGCAAAGGCTTTCCAAAAGCCGTCTTGCGCGCCGTATTGAGCCACTAAATCAACCTGTTTGAGGTTGCCCAACCAGGCGTTGGGCAGCGGCACGCCCCAGGCACTGACGCCGCGGAGCACGATACGCGGGCGGCCGTCGGAAAACGCGACTTCGAGGCCGGCGTTCATGCGCAAGGTTTGGCCGCCGAGGATGGGAAAGTCAGGGTCCAGCGGGAGCACCAGTCGGGCACTGGCCAGGTTGTCCGACAAGTCGATAGCCAGCTTTTGCGCCAGGTCGGTGTTCTTGGCCAGCAGGCCGTTGAGTTCACGCTCGGAAAAACGCACCTCACGGCTGGCGCCGGCCTCGCTGTAGGGCTGGGGCTCCAACCGCTCACCGTCGCCAGGCGGCGCATTGCTTTGCGGAAAAGCGGCTTGCTGCACGCCCAAGGCCTGCAGCTTTTGGTTGACCACCACCTGCTCGCTGCTGCGCAACTCCACCGGTGTAAGTTGCGATGGAAACAGCCACCAGCGCGCCAGCAACAGGCCGACGATGACTGCCGCCAACATGGCGGCAAACACGATCAGGAACAGCTTCCAGCCGCTGCGCGCGGGCGGTTGCGGGATCTCAGTCGTTACATCCATGTTGCTGACTCTGGCAAAAAAAAGCCGGTGGAGGCCAGTATATGACCCCACCGGCTGCCAAATGGCTTGCGGTGCCGCGCTAGGCTGTCGCTGCCCGCAATTTCAGGTCGCGCCGCATGCCCACCAAAATGCTTACGCACATGACAAGCAATAGCGCGGTAAACGGCAAGCCGGTCGAGATGGCACCCGCCTGTAGCGCGTCTAGCGCCTGGGTGCCACCGCCGTATAGCAGGGCCCCGGCAATGGCGCCTTCCATCACTGCCCAGAACACACGCTGGGCCACCGGCGCGTCGAGCTTGCCGCCGGCGGTGATGCTGTCGATCACCAACGAGCCGCTATCGGACGAGGTGACGAAGAACACCAGCACCAACACGATGGCCACAAATGAGGTCACAGCCGACCAGGGCAGGTTGTCGAGCATCTGGAACAGTGACAGCGATACATCGGTGATGCCGCCCGCCAATGCGCCGACGCCACTTTGTGCCTGTTCAATTGCGGTACCACCGAAGGCTGCCATCCACAGAATGGTCACAAGTGTTGGCACCAGCAGCACCGCAGTGATGAACTGACGCACCGTGCGGCCCTTGGAGATGCGGGCAATAAACATGCCCACAAACGGCGACCAGGACACCCACCAAGCCCAATAGAACACGGTCCAGCCATGCAGCCAGACTTCGTCGTCGCGGCCGACAAAGTTGGACAACGGGATCAGATCACGCAAATAGCTGCCGGCGGTGGTGGCGACTTGACCAAACAGGCCCAGGCCTGCGCCCAAAATGGCGACAAACAGGAACAGCAGCAGCGCCAAACCCATGTTGATATTGCTCAGCAGTTTGACGCCACCATCCATGCCACGCACCACCGACAGCACCGCCACCGCGGTGACGCCGACAATGATGCCGATCTGCACGTTCAGCGTGGCTTCCAGGCCAAACAAATACTCAAACCCACTGGCGGCTTGTTGCGCGCCCAGGCCCAGTGATGTGGCCAAGCCAAAAATGGTTGCCAGCACCGCCAGGGTGTCGATGGCATGGCCCATCCAGCCCCAGCAGCGGTCGCCCAGCAGTGGGTAGAACGCCGAGCGGATCGTTAGCGGCATGTTGTGGTTGTAGGCAAAGTAGGCCAGCGCCAAACCGACGACGGCGTAAATCGCCCACGGGTGTAAGCCCCAGTGATACATCGTGGCACCCAGCGCCGCCGAGGCGGCCTCGGGCGTGCCCGCCGCTACATTCAACGGCGTGCCGTACCAGTCGGTGAAGTACGCCACCGGTTCGGCCACGCTCCAGAACATCAGGCCAATGCCCATGCCAGCTGCGAACAACATGGCAAACCACGACATGATGCTGAACTCGGGCCTGGCATCGTCGCCACCCAAGCGAATCTTGCCGGCCGGCGACAAGGCCAGCCCCAGGCAGAACAGCACAAAAATATTGCCGGCAATCATGAACAGCCAATCGAAATTGGCGATCGCCCAGTTCTTGCTAGTGCCCAGCAGGCTATTGGCGGTTTCGGGGAAGACAATGCTGCCAACGACAAAAATCACAACCAACAGCGAACTGATGAAGAACACCGGGTTGTGCATGTCGAAGCCGAGCATGCGGACATTGTCCTGGCCCGCTTCAAAATCGGTTTCGTACAAGGTGGTTGAACTCATGTGCGTACCCTCCTACAGGTAGAAGTCCATGGACGCATAAAACGCATCGAAGTCGCCTTCGTTGACTTGCCCATTGCGGTCAACAAAACCGTCTTGCGACAGCACTTCGATGTAGATCCAGCCGGGGCCATAGTTGTAGCTAAAGCCCGGGCTGGTGGAATAAATGGTGCCGGCAGTGCTGCCGTCGGTGTCCGGCTCGGCCACATGCGCGTCGATGTACCAGAACCACTTGCCGCTGCGGTAGCCCAGCTCAACGCCACCGCGCAAGTTGGATATCTCGTCGGCAATCACAACCGAGTTGGCAGCGGCGCTGTTAATAAAGTCGTTCGGCAGGTCACGCTCCATACCGAACACCTCCGCTTTGGCGTAAAAGGCGCCAAAAATGCCCTGATAGTGCACCGCCCAAGCGTTGTGGCTGCCGCTGACGTCTTGTGTTGCCGCGGTCAGGTCCTGCAGCCGCCCGGCCTGCGCCGAGAACGACACCGTCTGGCCCGGCGCCACGGGGATGTCGATGTTGCCGACGACAGTTTGCACCTTCCGGTAGGTGGTCGAGCTGCCCCAGTGGCCGTTGTCATCCACCGTGTCGGTGCTGGTCTCGCCCCAGTCGTCGGCGTGGTAGTAGGCCGCTTGGTAATCAATGCCGTCGCCGTCAAACAGCCACTTGGCGCCGACGTCCATTTGGTCGCCGTAACCGGCCTGCAGGCCATCGCCCGGCCAGAAGTTCACGGTCTTCCAGGCAAACGGCACCTGGCTCTTGCCAATCTGCAGCGTGCCGGGGCCAAGGTCGAAACCCACCCAGGCCTTGTGCAGGGTGTAGCTGTCGCCGGTGGAGTTGTTTGCTGGGTCGGTGAAACTGCCGGGGCCGATGCGTAACTCGGCCGAATACGACCAGTTGCCCTCGTCGTCGCCGGCCTTGCCGTCGGCGTAAAAGATCAGCGCCTCATCGGCAATGTCACCGATGGTGTCCTCATCACGGGTGTTGTCCTGCACGTAGCGATAGTTGGCCCACACGCCGACCGCGAGGCTGGTGTCGGCTGCCGCCAGTTGGCTTGGCAGCAGGGTTGCGGCAGCAGCCAACAAGGCCCCCGCCCGCTTGAGCAGAACGTGGTCGCGCATATTGAATCTCCCCGCATGAAATCGCTTTGTCGTAGCCGAGACGAACGATCATCAGGGTTCAACCTTCACGCACGCGTCACGACAACGCTTGCTTTACCCTACCGCGCCGAGCGGGGCATTCCAACTTGGCCGCGCAAAGCCATATGCGGCCGAGCAGCCGACGGCTATGCAGCCAGCATGTTGCGCCCGACATCCCAAAGTAGTTTCATCACCAGCGCAAGCAAAATGCCGCGAAACAGCGGCTTGAAGCGGGCTTCGGGCAAAAATCCGTGCGCCCAACGGCCCAGTGCGGTGCCGGCAATCACTCCCGTCACCATGCCAGCCAGCAACAGGGGGTAGGCGTAAACCGCCACGCCGGCGGCAATAAACGCAAACACTTTGGCCAAGTGGCCCAAGGCCTGGCACACCGCCAGGTTGCCAATTGTGGCTTTGGGTGACCAATCGGGGCGCAGGAACAGCGGCGCAATCAACAAGCCGGTGGCGCCAACAACCGCGCCAACGCCACCACTGAGCACGCCGGCCGCGCCCATGGCGGTGCGGTCGGACCAGCCTTGGCCGAATGCAACCCGTGGCAGCAAGGCCCAGAGGATGAACGCCGCCATGATGAGGCGGATCAGGTCAGGATCGGCGCGGGCCAGCAGCGGAGCGACCAGGAACGGCGCCGGCACCGCAGCCACGCAAAACACCAGCGCTCCGCGCCAGCGGACATCACGCAGGTAGGCCACCGTGCGCGAAGCATTGGATGCAAACTGCACCACCGCGTGCAAGGGCACGGCGAGCACTGGCGGAATGCCAGCGGCAAACAACACGCCGACCAAAATGGTGCCGCCACCGGCACCGGCCAAACCTGACAACGCCGCCGTGGCAAAAGCGGCAGCAATCAACCACAGCGTTAAATCTGTGGTCAGTTCCACGGGCACATCCATGCGCCGAGTTTAGCCCGGCGCTGTTTCGGTCAGCCCGCCGCTGCCCGCAGGCGCTGCACCTTGCGTGTGCCGCGGATGCTGTCGAGCACCGTCAGCAGGAAGACCTTCTTGGGCGACTCGCCCGGCTTGGGGTCTTTGCCCTGGCCCATCTTCTTGAGCTGGCGGGTGTACCAACTGACTTCCATGATCGCCATTTCATCGACCGGCTTGATGCCGGTTTTGATCGGGCGCACCACCTGCACTGGGTCTTGCCCGGCCAGCAGGCGCTTGGGCACATCGGGCTCCACCGCCATCAGCCGGGCGATGCCGACAAAGTCCAGCGTGCCGGAATCCAACGCCGCAGCCATGCCGGCATGCGTGCGGAAGCCACCGGTCACCATCAACGGCACGCCGGGAATGCGGGCGCGCACGATGTCGGCGAACTCCAGAAAGTACGCCTCGCGGGCGCGGGTCGAGGCCTTGACGCCAGTCATTGCCGGGGATTCGTAGGTACCGCCGGAGATTTCGATGAGGTTGATGCCGGCTTCGGCCAGCGCTTCCATCACGCCCAGCGATTCTTCCTCGGTGAAGCCGCCGCGCTGGAAGTCGGCCGAGTTGATCTTGATGCCAACGGCAAACTCGGGGCTGGTATTGGCGCGGATGGCCTTGAGCACTTCGAGCACAAAACGCCGGCGCTTCTCGGGGCTACCGCCCCAGGCGTCATCGCGCTGGTTGGTGTGTGGTGACAGGAATTGCGCCACCAAGTAGCCATGGGCGCCGTGAATTTGCACGCCATCAAAACCGGCTTTTTCGGCCACGCCAGCGGCCCTGCCGAAGCGCGCAACAATGCCCTCGATCTCGTCGCCGGTTAGCGCGCGTGGCGTGGCAAATAGGCTTTGCATCTGCTTCTTGAACGGCACTGCCGACGGCGAAACAGTCTCGCGATTCAGGCCCTTGGGGCACTGACGGCCGGGGTGGTTGAGCTGCATCCAAACCTTGGCGCCGTGGGCTTGCGCGCCCCTGGCCCAGGCGCCCAGAAAATCCAGGTCGCGCTCGTCTTCCAGCACCACATTGCCCGGCTCGCCCAGCGCGTGGCGATCAACCATCACATTGCCGGTGACCAGCAAGCCCACCCCGCCAGCACCCCAACGCTCGTACAGGCGCACCAGTTCAGGCGTCACACGGTTATCGACCGTGCCCATGGCCTCGCTCATGGCGGACTTGGCAATACGGTTGGGGATGACCTGACCATTGGGCAGGGTAAAGCTGGACGCGAGTGTACTCATGGCAACTCCGATAGAGGTGGCGCTTGACAGATTCGCGAAATTTAACATACTGACCGGTATGTATGTGACCAATCGACAGCGATGACCGGCGCCAAACAACAGCAGGCCGACGCCACACGTGCGGCCCTAATCGCCGCCGGCGCAGCCGAGATTCACCGCAAAGGGTTTGGCGCCGCAAGCGTGGATGCCATCTTGCGCGACACGGGTGTGACCAAGGGCGCGCTGTATCACCACTTTGGCAGCAAGGCCGGCCTGGGCCACGCCGTGGTTGATGAGGTGGTGCGGCCGTTCGTCGAGGCCAAGTGGAAACCCATGCTGGCGGCTGACCACCCGCTGGCTGCTGCCATCGAATACGTCAATGGCCGCATCCGCGATGTCACCGAGGAAGAGCTGGCACTGGGTTGCCCCTACAACAACCTTGTACAAGAGCTCGGCAGCCTCGACGAAGGCTTCAAAACGCGCCTGCACAGCATCTTCTTTGAATGGCGCCAAGGCTTGGCCGACTGCGTGCGTAAAAGCCAAGCTTGCGGCGAAGGCCGCGCAGATGTCGATCCGGACGCCGCTGCTGCGTTCATTATCAGCGCCATCGAAGGCTGCTACGGCATGGGCAAGGCCACGCGCTGCCGCAAAACCACGGTGGAATCATTGCAAGGCATGGTTGGTTACCTACAGGCGATGAAGGCATGAGCGTCCGCCGCCGTTACCCGCACCATATTCTTAATCGTTCTGGGGACTCGTCATGAGTGAACATTCCAAACTAGATGGCGCGGTTGTGCGCTATGCGCAGTGGGTGGTCAAACACCCCGTCATCACCTTATTGCTGGCCGTATTCAGCACGGTGGCGCTGTGCTACCCAATGGCTGCCACCGTCGCCGGTTGGCCGGGGCCGACGATTGGCATGAGCAAGGACTACCGCGTCTATTTCGGGCCAGGCAATCCGCAATTGGTGGCTTTCGACGAGGTGCAAGACCGCTACACCAAGAACGACAACTCGCTGATCATTCTCGAGCCGACGACCACCGACACAGCCTTCAACCGCGACACGCTGGCACTGGCCGAAGAGATCACCGAAGCCGCGTGGGGGCTGGTTTACAGCCTGCGCGTCGATTCAATCACCAACTACCAGCACACCGAGGCCGAAGGCGATGACCTGAAGGTGGCTGACCTGGTCAAGGACGCCCGCGACCTGAGTGATGCCGAACTGGCCGAAATTCGCGAAGTTGCCATCAACGAACCGCTGCTCATCGGCCGCCTGACGTCGGACACCGGCCACGCCGTGGCCATCAACGTCGTCCACCAACTGCCGGGCAGTGACGACTCCGAGGTCGATGAGGTCGCCGAGGAAGTGCGCGCGCTGCGCGACGCGATGTTGGAAAAATATCCAAACCACAACATCTATCTGACCGGCAGCAACTTCATGTCGGTGAGCTTCTCCGAAGCCAGCCAAAAAGACGTCGCCAGCCTGATCCCGCTGATGTATCTGGTGGTGATCGTGTTCACCTGGCTGCTAGTGCGCTCCATCACCGGCACCGTGGCCACTGTGAGCGTGATCTTCGCGTCCATGCTGGCGTCGGTGGGCCTGACTGGCCTGGCCGGCATCCTGTTCACGCCGCCGTCGATCTCGGCGCCGATCATCGTCAGCACACTGGCTGTGGCCGACTCCATCCACGTGCTGGTGTCGATGTTCGCCAACATGCGCGAGGGCAAGTCCAAGGCCGATGCGCTGGTGGAATCGCTGCGCGTGAACTTCATGCCTATTTTCCTCACATCAGTGACCACCGCGCTGGGCTTCTTGTCGATCAACTTTGCCGACAGCCCGCCGCTGCGCGACCTGGGCAACATCACCGCGATGGGCGTCATCGTCGCCTGGCTGCTGTCAGTCAGCTTGCTGCCGGCGATGATGATGTTGCTGCCCGCGCGCGTGCCCGAGCAGCGTAATGGCTTGTCTAACCAGCTTGAGAAACTCGGCAGGTTCGTGGTGGCCAACCGCATGCCGGTGCTCATCGGCAGCGTGATTGTGGCTGGCGGCCTGTGCGCGCTGGTGCCGCTCAACAAAGCCAACGAAACCTTCGTGCACTACTTCGACAAGAGCGTGAAGTTCCGCAACGACACCGACTGGGCGGCCGACAACATCACAGGCCTTTACACCATGGAGTTCGACCTCGAAGCTCCCGGCGGCGCCGGCGGTGTGACCAACCCTGAATATTTGAAGACGCTGGATGAATTCAAGCAGTGGTGGCTGGCCGACCCGCGCGTGAAGCACGTGGCCAGCGTGTCCGACATTTTCAAGCGCCTGAACAAGAACATGCACGGCGACGACGAGGCCTACTACAAAGTGCCCGACGATCCGCAACTCGCCGCGCAATATTTGTTGCTGTATGAGTTCAGCCTGCCGTTCGGCCTGGACCTGGGCAACCAGATCAATATCGACAAGTCGGCCACGCGCTTCTTTGTTGCCTTCGAGCACCTGGAAGCCACCGAAACGCGGCAGATCGTGCAAGACGCTTACGATTGGCTGGAAGCCAACACCGATGGCATGGAAACCATTGGCGTGTCGCCGGCGGTGATGTTTGCCTACATTGCCGACCGCAACATCAAGAGCATGTTCATCGGCATGCCAGTGGCGCTGATCGGCATCAGTTTGTTGCTGATCCTGGCGCTAGCCAGTTGGAAAATGGGCCTGCTGTCGCTGATCCCCAACCTGGTGCCGCTGGGTTTGGCGTTCGGCATCTGGGGCATTATCGACGGCAAGATCAACTTCACCATGGCCATCGTGCTGGGTATGGTGATCGGCATTGTGGTGGATGACACCATCCACTTTTTGTCGAAGTACCTGCGCGCACGGCGCGAACTGAACTACTCGCCGGAAAACGCGATTGTTTACAGCTTCCGCACTGTGGGCACGGCGCTGACCACCACCAGCCTGATCCTCGTGGCTGGCTTCATGGTGCTGGCCCAAAGCGCCTTTTTGCCCAATGGCGGCATGGCGCAACTCACGGCCATTGCCATTGTCTGTGCCTTGATAGCCGATTTCTTCCTGCTGCCGGCCTTGTTGCTGGTGGTGGACAAAGACGATTCCCCGAATGAACAGGAGACTCACTATGAACCTGCAACTGTCTAACTTCGTGCTTGCAGCCGCTTTGGCTGCGACGCCCCTGCTGGCGAGCGCCCAAACCCCCGAGGAGAAGGGCCTGGAAATTGCCAAAGAGGCCGACAGCCGTGACCTCGGCTGGGGCGACGCAGAAACCGATCTGGAAATGATCCTGCGCAACAAAAACGGCGACGAGTCGCTGCGCGAAATGCGCTCCAAGGCCCTCGAGGTCAAGGACGACGGCGACAAATCCATGATCGTGTTCGACCAGCCGCGCGACGTGCGCGGCACCGCCCTGCTGACTTTCTCGCACACCACCGGCAACGACGACCAATGGTTGTACCTGCCCGCGCTCAAGCGCGTGAAGCGCATTGCGTCCACCAACAAGTCCGGCCCGTTCATGGGCAGCGAGTTCGCATTCGAAGACTTGGGCTCGCAAGAGGTCGAGGAATACACCTACAAGTATTTGCGCGACGACACGCTGGACGGCAAGGAAGTCTTCGTCATCGAACGCTACCCAACCGACGAAAACTCCGGTTACACCAAGCAGATCGTGTGGATGGACAAAGCCGAATACCGGCCGTGGAAAACCGAGTTTTACGACCGCAAGCAGTCCCTGCTCAAGACGCTTACCTTTCATGACTACAAGCAATACTTGGACGACTACTGGCGCCCGCACCGCATGGAAATGGTCAACCACCAAACCGGCAAGAGCACCACACTGAAGTTCTCCGACTACGAGTTCCAGGTTGGCCTGGACGAGCGTGACTTTGACCAAGCTGCGCTCAAGCGGGCGCGCTAGTGGCCGATGGACACATTGATAGCGTCGGCAGCTTTGCCGACGTTATCGGCCAACTGACCGGTGAAGCCCAGCAGTCGATTGAATTGACCGCCCACTGGGCGCAGGGCCGCGCCATTTATGGTGGCGTGGTCGGCGGCCTGCTGGCGGGCATCATGCGCCGGCAGGCCGATGCCGACCGGCCAATGCGCAGCTTTATGCTGAGTTTCGTCGGGCCGGCACAAGTTGGCCAGGCAGACTTGTCGGCCAATGTGCTGCGCTCAGGCCGATCAGTCACGCAGCTTGAGTCGCGGCTGGTTCAGGGCGAGCAGACGCAGGCAATGGCGATGGCCAGTTTTGGTGCGCCGCGCGACTCCGACATCGTCGTGGCCCCCGAGCCCCGCCCGGACGCCAAAGCCCCGGATGGCCTGCCCGAGTTTCCGTTTGTTGAGGGCCTGACACCGGCCTTCACCCGTCAGTTCGACTTCCGCTGGGCCTCCGGCGGCTGGCCATATTCGGGCCAGAAGAACCCTGATTTCACCGGCTGGATTCGCTTCCGCGAGCCGGGCAAGGCCACGCCGGAATGGCTACTGGGCCTCATCGATGCCTGGCCGCCGGGCTTGCTGAGCATGTGCAAACCGCCAGCCGCCAACAGCTCGATGACGTGGTCGGTCGAGACCGTCACGCCGTGCGATGACGCACCCGTGGATGATTGGTGGTTCTATGACGTCCACCACCACGGCGCAGCCGATGGTTTCGGCCAAGCCAGCGCGCGCATCTTCACACCGGACGGCCGCTTGGCCGCCGTCAGCCGGCAGAGCGTGGCGATATTCGATAAGCGTTGATTGTGGGCGAATCCCACGTTATTGAAGACCTGTCATTGCGAGCGGCGCAGCCGCGCGGCAATCTCGCCAACGAAGCCGCCACCCAATGAGATTGCCGCGGCCCTTCGGGCCTCGCAATGACAGTCCCCTAA
>JAAFAL010000050.1 GCA_018222345.1 bacterium | reverse complement strand
GTACAGATCAGGGCGTGATGCGTGTTGACACACGGTCGAGTCAGTTGTCGCAGCCCTTTGATATCGCGCTGTCTGCCGGCGCTGGCCGTGTGCCAAGTGGCCAAATCAAGTACGTCACTGCCAAAGGTCCCGGGCGCGACGTGTGGGTGGCTTCGCGTTCGCATGGACTGTTTTTGTTTGAAAGCAGTGGGGCGGACAGTTCGCCAGCGCTGATACGCGACTTCACCGCCCAGCTCAACGGCAGCGTCGCCCAAACAGTATTCAGTGACTCCGCCGGGCGCGTGTGGGTCGGCACGCAATCTGGACTACTGCGCTACAACCGCCGCACGGACAGCTTTGTGCGCTATTCCCATGACCCCGCCACGCCGTCATCGCTTGGCAGCAACTACGTGTTGTCGATCTACGAGGATCGTAATGGCTTGATTTGGGTTGGCACCCGCGGTGCTGGCACCAGTCGCTGGAATCCGCGCACTTGGGCGCTGGGTGAAACAACACATCCGATTCTCGACGGCGCCGTCATCAATGCCTTCGCACCTATGGCCGATGGCCAGACTTGGATCGGCACTATCGGTTCCGGCCTGGTTTTGCACGACGAAACCACTGATGCATTCACGCGGTTTTCGCTTCGCGACGGCTTCGAAGACCTAGCCGACCAACGCATCATGAGCCTGTTGACCACAACGGACGGCGATCTGTGGATCGGCACGCTGGCCGGCGGCCTGCATCGCTACAATTTCGACGACCGTACCCTGCGCAATTTTCGCCGAGGGCCGGACGACGATTCGCTCGGCGCTGACGGCATCATGAGCCTGTATGAGTCGGCGGACGGAACAGTTTGGGCCGGCACCTTCGGCGGCGGCATGGCCCAAATCGACCCTGTTAGCAATGCCGTCAAGCGCTACGCTTTCCGTGCAGATGATGCCAAGGCCGTGCCAAGCAGCCGTGTCACGGCGTTTGCAGATGCCGACGCCGCTGGCCAGGGGCTATGGGTGGGCACACTACACGGCGGCCTGGCGTGGCTAGACCGCGAGTCGGGTGAGTTTACCCACGTCGAAGCTGCCGGAACCGGCTTGACTGACGGCACAATCTACGCGCTGCACAGGCAAGCCGACGGCACGGTGTGGGCAGGCACCGCCGGCGGTGGGCTGATACGCCTGACCGGCTCCGCTGCGCGCCCGACAGTGGAGGCGTGGTCAACCCCGCAAGGCTTTTCCAGCAATGTGATCTACGGCATCCAGCCAGGCAATGACGGGCACTTGTGGCTAAGCAGCAACGACGGACTGATGCGCTTTGACCCCACCACCGGCGCAACCGAACACTTCCAGCGCACACACGGTTTGCACGGCGATGAGTTCAACTTCAATGCCCATGCACGGCGGGCTGACGGCAAGCTGTACTTTGGTGGTTCGGGCGGCTTCAACGCCTTCAAACCTGCCGATGTGCAACGCAACCAACAAGCACCGCAATTGGCGTTGACCAGTTTCGAGCTGTTCAACGAGCCGGCCGAGCTGCCAACGCCTTACCCGCAACTCGAATCCATTGCCCTGACCCACCGCGACGACGTCATCACCTTCGGCTTTGCCGCGCTGGACTTCTCCGCGCCGGATGCCAATCAGTACAGCTACATGCTCGACGGCTTCGACAAGAACTGGTCGTTGCCAGCACACCGGCAACGGGCCACTTATACCAACCTCGACTCGGGTGATTACACCTTCCGCGTTCGCGCATCCAACGGCGAAGGTGCCTGGACTGGAGAGGACGAGGAACTGCGTATCGACGTCAGCGTTGCCCCGCCCCCGTGGGGCACATGGTGGGCCTACCTGATCTACGCAGTGGTTGTCACCAGCTTGGCTTACGGCTTTCTGCGCTATCGCATCCGCCGTGCCGAGGCCGCAGCGCACCTGCGGCAGCTAACGTTTTACGATCGCCCGACGGGTTTGCCCAACCGCAAGTTGTTTGAACAGCGCCTTGCGCAAGCACTGGATACCCACACCGACGGTGAACTCGCCATCTTGTGTGTGCAGGCCTACGACCGCCGCGATTCGTTCGAGGCCTTGGGTTACGAGCTGACCGACATTGTCATGGTCGAACTGGCTACGCGCGTGAGCCGCGTGTTGACGACGCAGCAAGCTGATGGCCGCACAATCGGCCTGGCTCGGATCAGCGACAACGCGTTTGGCGTGATGTTGAATGCAGATGATGCTGTTGCATTGGCGCATCTCATCGGCCAAAAGCTACTCGACACCGCAACCGTGCCGATCTCGACCCGCCAGAGCGAACTGGCACTGAACGCAACTGTTGGCATCGCCGCGCGCGGCGCGCCGGGCCAAACAGCGAACCAACTCATCACCCACGCGGTGTTGGCTGCAAGCGAAGCGCGCGAGGCCAACCTGCAGATGACGGCCTACGTCGATAGCATGTCGGACAGCGCCCGTGACCGCCTGGCACTGGAACATGACCTTGCGGCGGCCATCGATAACAATGCCCTGGCCTTGTACGTGCAACCCAAATACGCCAGCGATGACACCCTGGTTGGCGGCGAAGCCCTGCTGCGTTGGCATCACCCGACCCGCGGTTGGGTGCCACCCAGCGACTTCGTACCGATCGCCGAGCAAAGCCGCCTGAGCCCGCGCCTGAACCAATGGGTCATTGCGCAGGCCTGCGACATCGTCGGCGAGTGGGCCGCAGATGGCGCCCTACCCGTGCCGCTGGCGGTCAACGTGTCGTCGCAGGAATACTTGACCGGCCGGATCGTGGACTTGCTGGACGAACATGTCGCGCGGGCGGGGCTATCGGCGCCACAGATCGAGGTTGAGGTCACCGAGTCGGTGTTGATGCGCGATCTGGACGCCGTACAGGATTGCCTGGCCCAACTCCGCGATCGCGGCCACACCGTCGCCTTGGACGATTTCGGCACCGGCTATTCGTCGCTCAAATACCTTCAACGCTTGCCGATTGACCGCGTCAAAATCGACCGTGGCTTCGTCAACGAACTGGAGAGCAACGCAGACCAACTCGAGATTTGCCGCGCAATTATCGGCCTGGCCACATCGCTAGGCATGAGCACCGTGGCCGAGGGCGTTGAAACCTTGGCGCAGCGCGACCTGCTGGCCGACATGGGCTGCGAGTCGTTCCAGGGCTTCTACCACTCCCCGGCCATACCTGCCAGGGAGTTTCGCAAGCTGCTCAGGCCGGCGGCGTAGCCTCAAGCCTAAGCATCTCAACCGCCTCGGCCAACGGCAGCGTTTGCTGCTGCTTTTCGCCGCGGCGGCGGATTGTCACCTCACCATTGTCGGCCTCGCGCCGACCAATGATCAGCATCGCCGGCACTTTCTGCATGGCGTGCTCGCGAATCTTGAGGTTGATTTTCTCGTTGCGTAGGTCGGCCTCGGCGCGGATGCCAGCCGCACGCAGTTGCACCATTGCTTCATTGGCAAAGTTATCGGCGTCCGAAACGATGGTGGCCACCACGGCTTGCACCGGCGACAACCACATCGGGAAAGCCCCCGCGTATTGCTCGATCAGGATGCCCGTGAAGCGCTCCAGCGAACCCAGAATCGCGCGGTGCAACATGGCTGGGCGCTGTTTGCTGCCATCTTCGGCAACATATTCGGCGTTCAGACGCTCCGGCAGGTTGAAATCCACTTGCACGGTGCCGCATTGCCATCCGCGGCCGATGGCGTCGTATAGCGTGAATTCCAGTTTGGGGCCGTAAAAGGCGCCGTCGCCGGGGGCAACAATGTGCTCCACACCCATCAATTCACAGGCACGGGCCAGTTCGTCTTCGGACTTGTCCCAAACTTCGTCGCTACCAATGCGTTTTTCGGGCCGCGTGGCCAGCTTGACTTCGATGCTGTCAAAGCCCAGTTCCTTGTACACCTCGAAGATCAGCTTGCCGCAGGCAGCAGCTTCGTCCTGCAACTGCGCTGGAGTACAGAATATGTGTGCATCGTCCATGATGAACCCGCGCACGCGCATCAGGCCGTGCAGCGCGCCGGACGGCTCGTAGCGGTGGCAGGCACCGAACTCGGCCATGCGCAATGGCAGCTCGCGATAGCTGCGCAAACCGTGATTGAACAATTGCACGTGGCCGGGGCAGTTCATGGGCTTGACCGCCACCATCGACTTTCTCTTCTTGCCGTCGGCGCCCTCGCCTTCATCGACTTCGGCGATGAACATGTTTTCCTGGTACTTGTCCCAGTGGCCGGACGCCTCCCACAACTTGCGGTCCATCAGCAGCGGTGTTTTCACCTCTACGTAGTCGTGGATCTCAAGCTTGCGGGCAATGTAGTTCTGCAGCGTCTTGAACAGCGTGTAGCCCTTGGGGTGCCAGAACACCTGCCCCACGGCCTCGTCTTGGATATGGAACAAGTCGAGCTGCTTGCCTAGCTTGCGGTGGTCGCGCTTTTCGGCTTCTTCAAGCTGCGTCAAATATTTTTTTAGCGACTTTTCATCCGCCCAGGCGGTGCCATAGATGCGTTGCAGCATCTCGTTGTCGGAACTACCGCGCCAATAGGCACCGGCGAGCTTCATCAGTTTGAACGCCTTGCCCAGCTTGCCGGTGGATGGCAGATGCGGGCCGCGGCACAAATCCACAAACTTGCCCTGGCGATACACCGTAATCGTCTCGCCCTCCGGCAGGTCGGCAATGATCTCGGCCTTGTACGCCTCGCCCTGCTCTTTGAACCAGGCAATGGCTTCGTTGCGTTCCCACACCTCGCGCTCGATGGGCTCGTCGCGGGCGACGATCTCGCGCATCTTGGCTTCTATTTTTTCCAGGTCGTCCGGCGTGAAGTTCGTCTCGCGCGCAAAGTCGTAATAAAAGCCGTTTTCAATGGCCGGGCCAATGGTCACCTGCGTGTCGGGCCACAGCTCTTGCACCGCTTCGGCCATCACGTGCGCGGCGTCGTGGCGCAGCAATTCCAGCGCCTCCGGCGACTTGGGCGTGATGATTTCCAGGTCGGCGTCCTGCTCGATCGGCCGGGTCAGATCACGCAGCTCGCCGTTGACCTTGACGGCCAACGCCGCTTTGGCAAGGCCAGCGCCGATGGATTGTGCAACGTCCAGGCCGGAGGGCGGCGCGTCAAACGGGCGCTCGGAGCCATCGGGCAGGCGAATAATGATGGACATGGGGTTTCCTTGAAGTCGGTTCGTAATTCTCGTCATTCCCGCGGCGGTGGGAATCCAGTGGCTTGATATGGCAACTGGGCTCCCGCCTGCGCGGGAGCGACGCATCTTTGATGCACAGGCGACATAGCCAACCGCCGTTAGGCGGCTGGGCGCAAAGTTCGCGGGGCTGTGCTTCGAACGTCCATGACGGCGCGTATGATACCGGCACGCTTGTCAAAAATCCTGCCGCATGCCTGTCACGCTGATAACCAACGCCAAACTCGTCAACGAAGGCCAAGTGGTCGAAGGCGATTTACTCATCGACGGCGAACGCATCGCCCAGGTGGGTGGGCAAATCAAAGCGCCAGCCGGCGCCAATATTGTTGATGCCAGTGGCCGCTACCTGATGCCGGGCATGATCGACGACCAGGTGCATTTTCGCGAGCCAGGCGCGCCGCACAAGGCCGACATGGCCACCGAAAGTGCGGCTGCGGTGGCCGGCGGCACGACCAGCTTCATGGACATGCCCAATACCAACCCAACGACGACCACGGTTGAGGCACTGCAAGACAAGTACGACCGCGCCGCGGGCCGCGTGCGCGCCAACTTTGCGTTCTACATGGGCGCCAGCAACACCAACATCGATGAAATCCGCAGACTGCCGCCTGGCATGGCCTGCGGCACCAAGGTGTTCATGGGCGCATCCACCGGCAACATGCTGGTTGACGACCCACAAACGCTGGAGCACATCTTCAAAGACGCGCCCGGCTTGATCGCCACACACTGTGAAGACACGCCGACCGTGCTTGAGGCCGAGCGCGTTGCAAGAATGAAGTACGGCGACAACGTGCCGGTGAGCATGCACCCCGTTATCCGCAGTGAAGAGGCGTGTTGGAAGTCGTCGTCCTTTGCGGTGGGGCTGGCCAAGAAACACGGCAGCCGCCTGCACGTATTGCACCTGACAACTGCGCGCGAAATGGACCTGTTCGAGTCTGGGCCGGTGGAGTCCAAGCGCATCACTGCCGAAGCCTGCACGCACCACTTGTGGTTTTCGGCCGACGACTACGAGGCTTTGGGCAACAAGATCAAATGCAACCCTGCGATCAAGCGCCCCGAAGACCGTGCAGCCCTGCGCCAGGCCTTGCTGGACGACAAACTCGACGTGATCGCCACCGACCACGCACCGCACACCATCGACGAAAAAGCCAAGCCCTTCATGGACGCGCCTGCTGGCCTGCCGCTGGTGCAAACTTCGCTTGTGAGCCTGCTGGACCATGTGAACGACGGCTGGCTGCCGTTGACCACAATGGTGCACAAAGCCTGCCACGCGCCCGCGCTGTGCTACGGCGTGACCGAGCGCGGGTATCTGCGCGAAGGTTATTACGCTGACCTGACCCTGTTTGACCTGGCGGGATCAACCACAGTGACACCCGAATCCGTGCTGTACAAATGTGGCTGGTCGCCGTACGAGGGGGTCAGCTTCCGCGGCAGCGTGGATCAGGTTTGGGTCAATGGCACGCTGGCGGCGCAGGCCGGCAAGCCTACCGATGCCATCGTCGGCCAGCGGCTGAAGTTCGACGCCGCAGTGACGGCTCGATAATTCGAACACACCGAGTGCGGCCCAGAAACCAGCCTAGAACCGCCCCTCGCCCACCGCAATCCATGTCGCGCGCGCAACGCCGATCAGGTCGCCATCCGGCGTGTGGATCGCCGAGCCGGCAATGTGCTTGCGGCCGTCGCGCTGGATCGGCCAGGCCTGGGCGACGTAGGTTTGGCCCACGGCAACAGGCCGCTCAATCCGCACGCTGAGTTCGCCGAGCACGATCGAATAACCAGATTCCACAGGCAGCAAGGCAAATGCGCTGGGGCAATCCAGTGCCGCCCAGATAAAGGCCTCATCGACCGCACCGCCCTCGGCGAGCGAGGCATCAACCCGCCACGGCGCGGCGACAGTGCCTTCGGGCGCACCCGCAACTGGGCCAGTGAACAGCCGCAAGCCGTCACCCTGCCCGCGCCGCGGGCCGCAAACAAAACAATGCGGGAAGGCATGCACGTCAAAGCCCAGGAATTGCTCGGCTGCGGCCTCGGCGGCATCGAGATCAATCGGCGGTGGTGCTTGCAGTTCCGGCCCGCCGGGCACCGCCTCGCCAACGACGGCGCTGCCGTGGCTCAGCCGCGCGCCGCGCGTGAGTTCGTCGGTTTCAAGTTGCAGCGGCGTGTCTAGCGGCGGCGGCATGCGCAGCCGTACTGATGCGGGGCCGTCAATCAGGCGGGCGATGCGACCACAAACATAGCCGCCATTGCCCGAGTTGTTGGGGCCGCGGAAGCGCGAATCAATTGAGATTTCCATGGGCAGACGGCCGAACACGCCGCCGTGTCATTCGAGCCCCAAGCCTAGCATTGGCGAGGGGCGAAATTCAGCCGTGGTGCTGCGCGTAGTACGCCAACACCGCTTTCAACCAGTCATCGGGGTCGCTCAACTGACAAAAGTGGCCGACACCCGGCATCAAGGTCACGACCGCATCAGCGCACACATGTGCCTTGAGATGATGCGCCATTGCCACCCGCGCGACGGCGTCGGCCTGGCCCCAGCAGATATGAACTGGCACGTCGGTTGCGGCCAGCGCTGGCAGCCAGCGCGTGGCTTCGAAGCGGCGCCGATCGTTCAAATACTTGAGCAGTAGATGATTCTTGCGCTGCCCGGTCTGCTTGCACATGTTGACCCACATGCCGTCGATATCGTCGTCCGACAAGGTGTCGGGGCCATGCGCGCTGCGTGCTTGCTGTGCGAACACATGCCGCGTGGCCAGCTGCGACAAGGCCGGCCCCACAGCGGTTAGGAGCAGTCGCTGCATCAAACGCAGCTTGGCCAAACCCAATACGACGCTGCCGTTGGTCAAGGTCAGGCTTTGAAAGCCGGCATCAAACCATGCAGGCAACAAGTCGCCGACTTGGCGGGCCACCAATTCGGTGGCAACGCTGTCGCCCATGTCGTGCGCCAGCAGGTGCCCGCCACGCACGCCAAGTGCGTGCCAGACCTGCAAGATCACATCGGCCTGTTCGAACAGCGAATAGGTGTAGGTGTCGGTGCGTTTGTCGCTCAGGCCATAACCGGGCAGGTCCAGCATGACGACGCGATCAAAATGCTCGGCCAAGCCGCCTGCCACCTTGTGCCAGGAAAACGAAGACTCCGGATAGCCGTGGATTAGCAACAAAGTGCGCGCTGGCGATGCGCCGGCGTCACCCGCCGTGCGGAAAAACACACGGCCCGGCGCCGGCAGGTCTAGCCAGTCACCGCTGGCCTTCCAGGCATCAAGTTCTGTCGCTAGCGTCGGCGGGGAAGATTTGGATTGTTCAGACATGGCTCGATTGTGGCATTACCAGTAGTTGTGCGTGCAAACCCTCACTCATGAGCACCGACGGCGCCTTTAGCCGCAAGTGGGCTGGCCTTTGGCCGGCGCTCGCGGTGTAATAACAACCTGCTTGTAACAACTACTCCGCATGATCAACGCTAGTGATGCTCTGGATTGGCTAAAAGCCGGCAATCAACGGTTCGTATCCGATATGGTCGGCGCATCGCGCAAGACATCGCAGCGGGTCATGGAACTGACACAGGGCCAAGCACCGTTTGCGATTGTTCTGGGGTGTTCTGACAGTCGCGTACCGCTCGAGATCATATTTGACCAGGGCTTGGGTGACCTGTTTGTGATCCGCGTGGCAGGCAATATTGTGGCGCCGTCGTTGATTGGCAGCGTGGAATTCGCCGCGAGTAAGTTTGGCACGCGCTTGGTCGTCGTGTTGGGCCACTCAGACTGTGGCGCCGTCGGGGCGACCATTGACACGCTAACTGGTAACAGCGAGGCTGAAACCAAGAACCTCGATGCCATTGTTCAGCGCGTGCGCCCTAGCGTTGAGCCGCTGATGAGCACCGATTTGCGCAATGATCGCTCGGCGCTCACCGCGGCCGCTGTGCGCGCCAATATCAGCGCCTCTGCCGCACAATTGCGCACCGGCTCGACGCTGCTGGAACAACTGATTGCCGACGACGGGCTACGGGTGGTCGGTGCCGAGTACGCGTTGGACACCGGCGTTGTGGAGTATTTTGACGGCTTGGACGACCTCTAGCCCGCCTCACCGCAGCCACACGCGGTATAGGCAGCAAAATAGTCCGCTGGCATGCGTACCGGTTTGCCGGTGGATGGCTTGATCACCGCCCAAAGCGTACGCCCGCGCAGTATGGTGCGGCCGTCGGCTTGGCGGATGATTTGATAGCGCCGGGTCATACGCGCTTTGCCGGCGTTTTCGCTCACCCAAGTGGCCACTAGCAGGCCGTCGCCGGGCCGAGTTTCGGCCAAGTAGTCCAATTCATGCCGGCGTACTACCACGGCCACATCGTGAGCCTCGTAGGCCGCCCAATCCAGGCCTTTTGCGGTGGAATGTGCCCACGCGCAGTCCTCCAACCAGCGCAGATATTGCACATTGTTGGTGTGGCCCATCACATCGGTGTGCTCGGTGGCGACGGTGACTGGCAGCACGTAGGCGTGTGGGCAATCCCAGCTCAGGCTTGGCCAAGCCTGCGGCGTGTTCGCGGCATCGATCATGTTGCAGGTATCGGCTCGCCATACACGGCCTGGTAGTCAGCCGGCGGCTCCCAGGTTTTGAGCAGCTTCCAGACCTTTTGCTGCTTCAGGCCCATGATGGCGGCAGTAGTCATGACCCCGCCCATCAAGGCACCGCCGACGCCGGCAGTGACGACGTCCTGCCCCGTTAAATACAAGCCTTTGACCGGGCTTTGCGGGTGTAGCCAGGCTTGTTTGAAGCGTTCGGGATCGTGATCCAGCCCGTAGATCTCGCCCAGGTCATTGAACTGGAACCACTGCGTTGATAGCGGCGTGGAGAGTTCGTGATACGCCACCTTGCCGCGCAACTGCGGGCAATGGGTGTAGAGCACCTCGAGCATGCGATCGGAAAACGCGGCCTTCTTGGCCTCGTATTCCTCGCCGCGGTCATTCCAGGTTTTGTCCTGCCACTGGGCAAACCATTCGTGCGGCCCAAGCGTGAGCACTTCCACCGTGCTTTTGCCCGGATAATTGTCATTCCACTGCGGGTCTTTGGCCGAGG
This sequence comes from bacterium, assembly GCA_018222345.1. Lineage (GTDB taxonomy): Bacteria > Pseudomonadota > Gammaproteobacteria > Nevskiales > OUC007 > JAAFAL01. The sequence goes on along the minus strand of JAAFAL010000050.1, from coordinate 8,179 downwards.
GGAACGAGATATACACCAGTGGGAAGTCCTTATTTGGATCGTCCAAAAAGCCTTGCACGTTCTGCTCGTGATGCGGGCTGGGATACACCCACAGGTTGGTCTTTTCGATGCCCAGCTCTTCCGCAGTACCGTCCAGGCCGATGTACAGGCACAAGTGTGCGCTAGACGGCTTGACCGTCTCCAGCTTGTTTGTGATGCCGTGCTTGGCCCGCTGCGCGTCGGGCAGCAGCTTGCTGTAGGTGTTACGTGCGCCGGCGTTGCTAATGACGCGTTTGGCGCGAATCTCGTGGCCATCGGCCATGCGCACACCAACGGCGCGATCGTTATCGACAATAATTTCCTCGACGGCGGCGTAGGTAAATACCTCGCCGCCACCCGCTCGGATCACCGGCACAATGGTGTCGGCAATACGCCACGACCCGCCAACCGGGTAATTGCCGCCGGCAAAGTAGTGCTTGGCCACCGCGGCGTGCATCAAAAACGTCGCCTCGGCCGGCGGCATGCCGTAATCACCCCACTGGCCGGTGAGCACGCCGATGAGCTCTTGATTCTGTGTCAGCCCCTCCAGCACTTCGCGTACCGTCATCAGGCATTCCTTGGGCGCCCGCAGGTCGCGGATCATCCGCGCCAGCCAACCCACGCCCTGTGGCATGGCCTGGCCGGCAAAAAACGGCTGCATCGAGCGCGAAACCTTGTAAACGAGATCGACATAAGCCTGAATCGCATCGGTTTCGTCAGGAAAACGTGCGCTCATGTCGGCAACAAAGTTGGCCTTGTCAGCACGAAAGTCGTAGCTGTTGTCGCCAATGATGATGCGGTCGTAGGCCTCGCCCATGCTGGCCCACTGCAACTGGCCGTCGGAAATCACATCGAAAATGCGCCGCAGCGGCGAATGCGGCTTGTGCACTTCACCGATGTAATGCACGCCAACGTCCCATTCGTAGCCCTCGCGCTCGTAGCTGTGGGTGAAGCCGCCGGCGGTGTAATGCTGCTCGAGCATGCAAACGCGCTGGCCGAGTTTGCTGAGCAGCGCGGCGCAGGCCAGGCCACCGATGCCCGAGCCAATCACAATGGCGTCGTAGCTGGACTCGGTACGGTTTGGGCGGTAGCGACGGCCGACGCGTTTCATGCAATGTCCATGGTTGTTGTTTTCACAGGGCCAGTAGCTTAGCGGCTTGTTGGCTGGCCCGGATGTTTTACGTGATGCGCGGCAGATGGCGCAGGATCGGTTGGTCTGGGCGCGGCTCTGGAGTGAGAAACGTAGCAATAGCTACGTTTGGAGTGAAGAGCAAGCCCAGAGCGGCCGAGACAAGCCAGATGCTGTGCAAGCGATGCGTCGGTACAAACCGGTTTTTAAAAAAATCCAAGGTTGCTAAATACAATCATGGGCTTACAAGTTCTAACAAGCGGTCACGTGAAACATTCGGGCTAGCGATGGACGGCATCGATTTGCTACAATTAAGACCAATTTAGTCCTAATTGCGGATTCGCCACCCATGCTACGCATCGGAAAGCTCACAGACTACGGCACTGTTGTCATGACCGCCTTGGCGCGTGACAGCCGGCGCGTGAGCGCGTCCGAACTTGCAACCAACCTACATTTGACAGTAGATGTTGCACGTAAGGTTCTGAAATTATTGAATAGTGCTGGCCTAGTCGAAGCAACGCGTGGCGCTCAAGGTGGTTACCAACTGGCCCGCCCAGCCAGCGATATTTCGATGGCAGAGATCATCGAAGCGCTTGAGGGCCCCATTGCGCTCACCGAGTGCTCGATCCACGATCACCGCTGCAGCGTCGAACAAAGCTGCAATGCGCGTGGCAACTGGCACCTGATCAACCGCGCCATTCGCCTTGCGTTGGCGCAAGTCAGCCTGGCCGACATGGCGGCGCCCGGTTCCGGCCGTATCGCCGCCCTGGCCCGCCGGATCGCACCGCCTCAAGCCGCTGGCCCGGCTGCCCAGCTGGTTGAATGGGAGCGTGCCGACGTATGACAGGTGAACTGCCAGGCTATAACGACCGTCGGGTGTTGGCGCCAGAGGATCTGGTGGCTATCTACTCTGAGGCTCCGGGAGCCAAGCGGTGTGCGCATACGCTGGGCACCATTTATGACGAGTGCGTGCTCTGTGCCGAACATTGGGTGCATGTCGCTGATGCCAGTGAATTGCGGCGTAGCCTCAAGGCGCCGGCAGTCGAACATGTGCCATTGCGCTTCACGCTGGACAGCGGCGCGCTCGGCCAATACTGCGTTGCTCGCAAGGGCGACACCGGCCCAATCACTGTGCGCTGGGTCAACCTCAACAAACGCTACCTGTTGGACAACCTGGAACACTTCATCGACAACGTCATTCCGCGGCATGTGGCCCAGGTCGTTACCGGCGTGTGGTGGAAAGACTGGGCCATGCCCTACGGCGACAAATGGGCCGAAGTCATGACCTTGTTCGGCCTGCCGACACGCAAGGCCAAACCCGATGCCCACGTGGGCGAAACCCGATATCACATTGTGGAATCAGACTGATGAGTACGAGTACTGAAGAAGTCAGAGACTGGATCAAGACCCGAAAGTATTCCGCGGGTTTTGTCACCGACCTAGAATCCGACACCGTCGCGCCGGGCCTGAACCCGGACATCATCCGCTTTATCTCGGCCAAGAAGAACGAGCCTGAGTGGATGCTGGAATGGCGCCTTGAAGCTTACGAGCGGTGGCTGAAGATGACGCCGCCAAGTTGGGCGCATGTTAGCTACCCGGACATCGATTACCAGGCGATCTCTTATTACAGCGCGCCAAAATCCATGGCTGATGGCCCCAAGAGCCTGGACGAGGTCGATCCCAAGCTGTTGGAAACTTACGAAAAGCTGGGCATCCCGCTGGAAGAGCAAAAACGCCTGGCCGGCGTGGCTGTGGACTACGTGTTTGACAGCGTCTCGGTGGCTACAACCTTCCGCGAGAAGCTGGCCGATGCGGGCGTGATTTTCTGCTCGATCAGCGACGCCATCAACGAACACCCTGAGCTCGTACGCCCCTATCTGGGCAGCGTGGTGCCGCAAGGTGACAACTACTTTGCGGCGCTGAACTCTGCGGTGTTCACCGACGGTAGCTTCGTATTCATTCCCAAGGGCGTGCGTTGCCCGATGGAGCTTTCGACCTACTTCCGCATCAACGAGCTGAACACTGGCCAGTTCGAGCGCACGCTGATCGTTGCCGAAGAACGCAGCCATGTCAGTTACCTGGAAGGCTGCACCGCCCCGCAGCGGGATGAAAACCAGCTACACGCGGCCGTAGTCGAGCTGGTCGCCTTGGACGATGCCGAAATCAAGTACAGCACCGTGCAGAACTGGTACCCCGGCGACGAGAACGGCAAAGGCGGTATCTACAACTTTGTCACCAAGCGCGGTGACTGCCGCGGCGCCAATAGCAAGATCAGTTGGACACAGGTCGAAACCGGTTCGGCCGTGACCTGGAAATATCCGAGCTGCGTGCTACGCGGCGACAACTCGGTGGGTGAGTTTTACAGCGTTGCTGTCACCAACAACCACCAGCAGGCCGACACCGGCACCAAGATGATTCACCTCGGCAAGAACACGCGCTCGACGATTGTTTCCAAAGGCATCGCCGCCGGTCAGTCTGATCAAAGCTACCGCGGCCTGGTACGCATCAACCCAGGCGCCCAAGGCGCGCGCAATCACACCACCTGCGACAGCCTGTTGATCGGCGACGCCTGTGGTGCCCACACCTTCCCCTACACCGAGATCAAAAACCACTCGGCCGTGCTGGAGCACGAGGCCACGACCTCGAAGATCAGCGAAGACCAGTTGTTCTACTGCCGCAGCCGCGGGCTGGGCGAGGAAGACGCCGTGTCGATGATCGTCAACGGCTTCTGCAAGGAAGTGTTCCGTGAATTGCCGATGGAGTTTGCGGTGGAGGCCGGCAAGCTGCTGGCGGTTTCCCTTGAGGGTGCGGTGGGCTAAGGCCTCGCGCAAAGTTCGCAAAGGCGCAAAGTTTTTGATTGCGCACTTTGCGTGAACCAAACAATTGCAGTCATTGCGAGCGTAGCGAAGCAATCTCGTGATGACGGCAGGCCATGACGAGATTGCCGCGCCGCTACGCGGCTCGCAATGACAAGAGATTTTGTAAATATGTTAGAAATCAATGACCTACACGCCGAAGTTGACGGCAAAACCATTCTCAAAGGCATCACCCTCAGTGTGAAGGCTGGTGAGGTGCACGCTGTTATGGGCCCCAACGGCTCGGGCAAGTCAACCTTGGCTGCCGTGCTGGCAGGCCGGCCTGGCTACGAGGTGACCGGCGGCTCGGTCAGCTATCAGGGCAATGATCTGCTGGACATGGAGCCGGAAGAACGCGCCGCCGCCGGCGTGTTCCTGGGCTTTCAATACCCGGTCGAGATCCCCGGCGTGTCGAACAGTTATTTCCTCAAGGCCGCAGTCAACGCCGCGCGTACCGCCCGTGGCGAACCCGAGATCGACGCCGTCAGCTTTCTGAAAGAGCTTCGCGCGGCGCTCAAGGACATGGACATGAGCGACGACATGGTCAAACGTGGCGTCAACGAGGGTTTCTCCGGCGGCGAGAAAAAGCGCAACGAAATCCTGCAAATGCTCATGCTCAAGCCCAAGCTGGGCGTGTTGGACGAGATCGACAGCGGCCTGGACATTGACGCCCTCAAGGTCGTCGGCAAGGGCATCAATGCCCTGCGCAGCCCGGAGCGCGCCTTTGTGCTGGTCACCCACTATCAACGCCTGCTCGACCACATCGAGCCCGACGTGGTGCATGTGCTTGCCGACGGCCAGATCATCCGCACTGGCGACCGCCAATTGGCGCTGGAACTGGAAGACAAGGGCTATGGCTGGCTGACCGGCGAGGCCGCATGAGCGGCCCAGCAAACAAGTCCGTACCGTTTGTCGAGGCGCTGAACCAGCAAGACGCCCAGGACGCTGACGCGCTGGCCACGTTCATCGACGTTGGCCTGCCAACCAAAGCCTTGGAAGCGTGGAAGCAGACCAATTTGCGGCCTGTGGCACAGCAAGCCTTTGCGTTGGCGGCTGACGGCGCGCCCGCTGGTGCGTGGCTGGAAGCACAAGATGCGAGCACCGACACCGACCGCATCGTCTTTATCAACGGCCATTTTTCGGCCGACGCATCGCACATCGGCGATTTGCCCGACGGCGTCGTGCTCGCGCCGCGTAGTCAGGCTCAAAACACCACCGTGGCCAATTTGGGTCAGCGTTCGCCGGGTTTTGCAGCGCTGGATGCGCTGAACGCGGCGTTTGCCCATGACGGCCTAGTGCTTCACGTGCCCGATAACACGACCCTGAGCCGGCCGATCGAGCTCATAGACTACGCCAACAATACAAGCGACCAAGCGCAGATGGCGCACTTACGGCATCAGATCGTGCTGGGCCGCAATACCCATGTGCAGTTGATCGAGCGCGTTGGCGGCGACCTGGCCTCTGATCAGCTTAATTCCGCCGTCTGGACTGGCAGCTTGGGCGACAACGCGCAACTGGCCATGTCGCGGCTCGGCGCCCTGCCCGATGACACCGGCATGCGCCTGCAGCGCATCGACCTGACACTAGGCCGCGACGCCAAAGTTACGGTTGCCAGCGCCGACCTGGGCGGCAAGCTGGTGCGTGTCGATACCGATGTTGCGCTCACCGCGCCGGGCAGCGAAGCGCACGTGTCGGGCATTTACTTTGCCGACAATGGCGGCCACATCGACAACCACACGCGCATCGAACACCGCGCCGAGCACACCACCAGCCGCGAACTGTTCCGCGGCGTGGCGGCCGGCAAAAGCAAAGCCGTGTTCAATGGCATGGTGGTGGTCGAAAAAGGCGCGCAAAAAACGGACTCTGACCAGCAAACCGCGGCCTTGTTGCTGTCTGACCGCGCGCAGGTTGCGTCCAAGCCCGAACTGGAAATCTACGCCGACGACGTCAAATGCGCGCACGGCAACAGCATCGGCCAACTCGATGAAGCCGCGTTGTTCTATTTACGCAGCCGCGGGCTGGACGAACAAACCGCCCGCACCGTGCTGACGTTCAGCTTTCTGAACAGCGTGCTGGAGCTGATGCCTGATACCGACCTGCGCAGCGCCGCAGCACGCCTGGTGCGCGACCGCATGCCGGGCGGCGAGCGCTTGCAAGACGCCGAGGCGTTTGCGCAGTGAGCGCGGTCATCCAACAACAGGCCGGCTTCGATGTTGAAGCGGTGCGCGCGCAATTCCCGGCCCTGCACCAGCAAGCCCGTGGGCAGCGCCTGGCCTACCTGGACAACGCCGCTACGACGCAGAAACCGCAAGCCGTCATTGATGCCTTGGCGCACTACTACAGCCACGACAATTCCAACGTGCACCGCGGTGCCCACGCCCTGGCCGAGCGCGCCACCGAGGGCTACGAGTCGGCCAGAGACGCCATTGCCGGCTTGTTGAACGCACGGTCGCGCGAGCAGATCGTGTTCACCAAGGGCACGACCGACGGCATTAACCTGGTCGCCGCCGGTCTTGCACAAACGGTGCTGAAACCGGGCAAAGCCGTGCTGGTCAGCGAGCTGGAACACCATTCCAACCTCGTACCCTGGCAACTGGCTTGCCAACGCTCGGGTGCCGAGTTGCGCTGGCTGGACTTGCTGCCCGATGGCTCGCTGGATCTCAGCAAGCTGAAAGACAAGCTGCGCGATGTCGCCATCGTTGCGCTAGGCCACTATTCCAACTCGCTGGGTAGCATTCACCCGGTGGCGCAAATCATCGATGCCGCGCATGCCGCTGGCGCGCTGGTGCTGCTCGATGGCGCACAAGCCATGGCCCATCAGCCTGTCGATGTGCAAGCCTTGGATGTCGATTTCTACGCATTCTCCGGCCACAAAATGTTTGGCCCGACCGGCATCGGTGCGCTGTATGGCAAAGCCGAAGTGCTGGATGCGCTGCCACCGTATCAAGGTGGCGGCGAGATGATCGAAACGGTGGAAATGGCAGCCAGTACCTGGAACGCGGTGCCCTACAAGTTTGAGGCCGGTACACCGAACATTGCTGGCGCCATCGGCCTGGGCGCGGCCTGTGCTTGGTTGCAAAGCTTGGATCGTCCAGCAGCGGGGGCGCACGAGGCCGAATTGCTGGAAGCGGCAACTGCCGCTGTGACAGCGGTCCCCGGCACGCAATTAGTGGGCACGGCGGCAGCCAAAACCAGTGTCGTGTCATTCGTCGCCGATTGGGCGCACCCGCAGGACATCGGCGCCATCATGGACCAAGCCGGTGTGGCGATTCGCACGGGCCATCACTGCTGTATGCCGGCAATGGCAAAACTGGGCTTGCCGGGCACGGTGCGTGCATCGATGAGTGTGTACAACACGAGTGACGACATCGCCCAACTGGGCGATGCTCTGAAGACGGCGCATCGATTGTTCGCGTAACCGTGACGTAAGTAGTTCCCCGTGCTGGTGCGGCCCTGCGCAGCGTCGTACACTCGGACATGTGGAGACCTGCACAATAACAACACCTTAGGCGGGGGCTGACCATGGTCATGGCCTCCCCCCGCCGCAGCGGCGCCTGGTGGCAAAGCCTGCAATTACAAATGGTGATTGCGGCGGTGCTGCTGCTTGTCATCTTGGTAATGGTGGCGCTAACGCTCAGTGACCGCGTGGTTCGCGCGGCCTTGGACGACGATGCGGCCACGCTGCGCTTGGCGCAGGCCGAACGCAGCCTAAACCAACTGTCGTTGACGACAAGCTACGCCGAAGGCGTGGCGCACTCGCTGGCTGGCATCTACCTGGCTGGTGAACGCAATCCCCGGCGCATGGAGCAGTTGGGGCTCAACCTGCTGGCCAGCGCCTATACCGCCGACCGTGGCCGCGCCATTGTTGCCGTTGGCCTGTGGCCTGAACCCGATGCATTCATCGAAGGCGTCAGCCGCAGCGGTTTCATGTGGCAACGCAGTAGTGGCAGCGCCATCGAAGTGCGCCGCGATTACAACGACCCGCAGCGCGTGCCATACAGCGGCGAGCCCTGGTACGGCATTGCCCGTTATGCCAGCACCGAACGCTGCCTGTGGGGCCCCGTACGCACGCATGCGCTGCTTGGCCTGCCAGTGGTTACGTGCAGCCTGCCTTTGCTACCCAATGGCGTCTTTCAGGATATCTTCACGTTTGATATTTCCTTTAGCACCATACATT
>JAAFAL010000205.1 GCA_018222345.1 bacterium | reverse complement strand
TCGGTGAGCCGAATCTGGCCGCCGCTGCCCGCACCGACGCTTCCGAGCAGGGTGAACACGCGCGGTGTGAGGATGTAGCGGCCGACCACCGCCAAGTTGGACGGCGCCTTGCCAGGCTCAGGCTTTTCGACGATGGATTTGATCTCGCCAAGGCCTGGGCCGATGGGATCGACTTCAACGATGCCGTACTTGTGCGCCTCTTCTTCCGGCACACGCTGCACAGCAACCACGCTGGTGCCGTACTCCTGATACACACGCTGCATTTGCGCCAGTGCCGGGCGCAATTTGCCGTCGATCAAGTCGTCGGCCAGGATGACTGCGAAATCTTCGTCGCCTACGGCGGTGTGCGCGCAGGAAATCGCGTGACCCAAACCTTTGGCTTCGGGTTGGCGGATATAAACGCAGGTGATGCCCGGCGGCAGGATATCGTGCACCAGCTTCAGCAACTTGTCCTTGCCCTTGGCCTCAAGCTGGTGCTCAAGCTCGTAGCTCTTGTCGAAGTGGTCAAGAATCGAGTTCTTGTTGTTGCTGGTGATGAACACCAGCTCTTCGGCACCGGCCGAGATGGCCTCATTGACGGCATACTGGATTAGCGGTTTATCAACCACCGGCAGCATTTCTTTGGCGTTGGCCTTGGTAGCCGGCAGAAAGCGGGTTCCCAGACCCGCTACCGGAAAGACGCATTTGCGTAAGCGCATGAACTATCCCCTTGAATTGGATTCCTGGCCTGAATCAGCCAGCCGTTGAAGTAATCGTACCCGTCATGTGGACGATATCGCCTTTGCTCTTGGCAAGTTGGAACACGACACCGCCATCATCAGTCGTCAAAAAGTCCAGCCGAACCTTGCTGGGCAGGAAAACCGGCTTGCGAAACGCCACTTCCATGGCAACCCCGTCACGCCCGCCAAACTCACGCAGCGCAGCCGCCGTGCGCGCCTTCGACCACATGCCATGGGCGATCGCCCGCTTGAAGCCAAACAGCTTGGCGCTGAGCATGGTCAGGTGAATCGGGTTGACGTCGCCGGCCACACGCGCATAGCGACGGCCAATATTGCCCGCGGCTTTCCAATAGGTGTGTTGATCAAAAGCCGGTGGCTCGGGCTCGGCCGGTTTGTCGCTGCGTGGTGGGTTTTTGGCCCGGGACAAATTGGTGCTGACGCTGCGCCAAACCACCTCACCATCAATGCTCGCCTGCGTGTGCAGGTCGAACTCCTTGCCCAGGCGCACATCACGATGGCCTTCGACCCACGCTGAGATTTCCGGCGTGGCGTCTAGCGGAATTTGTTTGATCTGCTCGATGCGGTTGCGCATGTGCACCAAGCCCAGCAACTTGAGCGGAAAATCGTCATGCGTGAGCAGTGCCATGTGCAGTGGAAACGCCAGCGCGTGCGGATAGGTGATCGGCACATGCTGACTGCGGGCAAAACCGCAGACTTTGTTGTACTTGGCCACCGCCTGTGCGTCGATGGGCGTGGCTGCCAGCGTGGCCTCGATACGCGGGATCGTGCCACTGTCGCTCAGCCCGCCAGAGGCCAATGCGGCCTTGGCGAAGATCGGCAAGATCGCCGGTGCGGAATCAAACTGAAGCTGCGTTGCGCTCAAAAGGTCTGCCTCATGTCGGCGCGCGTGCAAATCACGCGCAAAGCAAGGTGGGCAAGGCTACCGCAACGCCCAGCGCGCCGCCACACGGTTCGGCGCAACAAAAAACGGGCCGGCGTGTGCTGGCCCGTTGGGTGACTTAACTGTTTGCCGCGTAAGCCTTACTGCATGTTGCCAAAGCCGCGCACCAGACCGTTGGTAACGACACAGACTAGCTCGTAACCACGCAAACTTCGGCCAACACTCACCAGCCCAAGGCTTGGGCACCCATTCAGATGGAAAAAGGGGCGGAAAATTACCGCCCCTTTTGGCCTGTCGGGATCAAGCGAGATATTTGCGACGACGCCACAACACGGCAAAGCTGAGCAAGTACAACAACATCGGACTGAGCGCGCCGCTATCGGAGACTCGCGCTGTCCCACTATTTCCGCCTGCCGGTGGCGCTGTCACAGTTGCCCCTGGCGCACCTGGGTCCACAATAACTCCATTGGCGGCGCCGTCAGCATCGCCCAGACCGCCATCAACCAGTCTCAGGGTGACAATGTTCCCGCTAATCTGGGCCCCTTCGGTGCCGTCGAAGAGAAATTCGAAACTGCTCCCGCCGACGAACGTGTAGTAGGTGTCGGGCCTCGCACCAGCCGGCAGCGGCAACGTGACATCGACAGCCTGCCCGTTACTAAAGCCGTTGATCTCTAAACTTACCACCCCATTCGGCAACGTCACCCCATCCG
>JAAFAL010000049.1 GCA_018222345.1 bacterium | reverse complement strand
CAATTTGGCAACCATGGGCCAATAAATTCTACCCAAACCCGAAAAGCCGCACATCGTGCCGGAGCGCCCGGTGAACGAGCGGTGCTGGAATACGTGTTCGTAAAGCGCCAGCAACGGCGCGCGATCTGCTGCTGCGTCGCTGCCATAGTGCATCGCTAGCTGGTCGAGCGCTGTCTCTAGGGCGCCAGCGTTGACGATACCGGGGCTGAATCGCAGGCAGCCGTCGGCGTCCCGCTGGATGATGCGAGTATTGCCGTCATCCAGCATGCGGCCAATGAGTCGGATGTTCGCTGCTTGCTTTTCCGGCACACGATTTTTGTCCAGCAAGCCTGGCAGTGTGCGATCCGGGTAGAGCAAAAAGCTGTTCTGATCGGGCCGGAACAGGTCGCTGGCGTACATCGCCTCAAGAATGTCCAGCGTGCCTTCGGCGCCTACTGCGCCGGATGAAAGTACCGCCACCTGACCTTCCAACATCGGGTACAGGTGGTCAATGTGCAGGGTGTCGCCGCCAAAATGCACTGTGTTGTAGGCGTGATACAGCCCGTCGTCACGGCGATTGCTGGCAATGCTGGCATCCACCAGCGTTAGCGCGTCGGCTAGCATGCTGCGGATAGTCTCTGCTGGCCGGGTGGTGCGGGTGCCAAACGAACGCCCGGCGTGGGCCTGGTTGCGGTATTTCGCAGCAGCTCGCCCCAGCGCTTGCAGGCCTTCAAATCGTTGCGCGGCGGTTCGTCGTTGCCCGCTACATTGTTCGGCGCTGGCCAGCGCCGCGGCAGTTTCAGTCAACCATTGATCAACGCCGCTCGACAGCGTGGCGTCCCGAGCATCATCAGCAAGCAGCGTGTCCAGAAAACAGACATAGCGGCGCAAGTAGTACAGCGTCACCATCGACAAGCCCTGGCCCACCAGCGCGTTGTTGGCGTCATTCCATTCCGGCCGCTGGGTATTCATCCAGATGCCGCCATCAATCACCAAGTTGCCGAGTTTGGCAAGCAGCGGGATTAGCAGCTTTTCGAGCAAGGTGACCTGCACGACCGCTTGATCATCGTTCAGCAGCAGGCGGGCATCGGCGCCAAGGCCGGTCTCCAGTTTTGCGATGCGATCCGCCTGATTCTGGTCGAAATCCACGGTCGATTTCGGATTTGCGACCAGTGCTTCGAAGTCACGGATCTTGTACGGCACATTGGCGAAGCTGAACCACGGCGCGTGCAGCAGGGCCTGCAGCTTGTCCGGGTGAAACTGCCGTGAGGCCTCGAGTAGTTTGAGCAAGTAGATGATCTGGTGATCGCCCCAGTAGCCGATGTAGCTCCAGGGGTCATCCGGGTCTTCAATTTCCCAGTCGATGCCTTGTTTGGTGATGCGGTACGGGTTGTAGCCATCTACTGTGGTGGCGTTCACGAACTTGGCGATCATGCTTTCCAGAAACACCGGCGTGCTGAAGGCCAGGGCCTCCCAGTTCTGAAAAATGTCGCGCCAGTTGCCCTCGTAAGATAACAAGGGCTTGCCGTTGTCATCCTTGAGCCGGATGGCGAAATGATTCCACGGGCGGCTGGGGTCGCCATGGCGGCGACCGAAGGTAATCGGCAGATACTCCAAGGCCAGCCGTATCAACTGTGGATCGTCCACCGCCTCAATGGCTTTGAGTAATTGCGCGTAGGGCAGGCGGCTGGGCAGCGCCTCGATCGCGTTGACGTGCCTGGCGTGAAGCGGCCTGTTGAAGTGGGCGAGGGTGGCCAGAAAGTCATTGATATCGACAATGTTCTGGTCATGAAAGTAGCCGCCGCGCATCACATTGAACAGGACATTGGCGTAATGATGCGTTGTGACAGCTTCTTCAGCCGTGCATTGCATGGCATCGTTGCTGGCCATGATGCGTGCGAGCCGGTCGCCGCCCTCGGCGACCGAGGCGTCAATATTGGCCTGCAGGGCTTCGGGGTCGCGCAGGGCCTGCCTGCGCGTGATGATCTGCGCTTGGGATTGTTCCACGTCGGCGACGATGGACCACCGCTTGCACTTGCCTGCGGGCAAATCGTAGGAGTTGCCCACCAGAAAGGCGCCACGCACGCCACGTTTCAGCGGTTCGGTGAGTAGGTTTTGGCCGCTACGAAAACCTTCGACCTGCGCCGAACTGAGCGCGATAGTTGGCTGGTCGAGCCCCAGGCAGTAAACAATGGTGGCTTTGAGCGATTCGGCAGGCTCAGCGCGATCCGTAATGCCGGCATACAGCGCATACATGGCCAGGCCGCTGTCGGTATCCAACTCGCTCCACTTGTAAGCATCGACCAGGTTACTCGCGCGCGCCTGAGTTTCGCGTGGCGTGCCGGCCGGCAGAATGTTCTGCAAGCCATCGAGCATTTCGATATGCAGTGTGTCGTCGCCGAGGTTGCTCAGCGCGCATTCGCGGACAAGGCCATGCACGTCGCTCGTTGCCCAGGTGTAGCGAAAGCGCAGCGCCAAGTCGTGATTGATTTCCTCAAAGCACAGCTTGTGCCCCAGCACTGATTTGTAAAGCTTGCGGCTGATGGCGTAGTTGCCAACGTGCTCTCGGTTGAACGGCTCCCACTGCACAACCCCTGCCGGTCGATGCACCCGAATCATCGTGCGCGGGCCAGTGTGCAATGCGCTGTTGTGAATGGCATCCACGCAGTCGTAAGGGAACAAAGCCTGCTCCGGCGACACGCGCCCCGCTGTCAGGCCGCCATTGGACGACACGAACAGCCAGTGGTCGGAGCTCGACACAACACTGATGAAAAACGCTCGCATCTGATCGACATTGCCGATGGCGCAGTATCGTTCACCGGCTCTGCCGACAAACTCACCTGCGACTCCACCAAAGTCGTGTTGACGGCCGGTATCGCTACTGTGTGGCAAGTCGGCACGCGGCGCGCCGTCGCTGCCGTCTAGTGCGTTGACAGGGGCAAGCATTGTTGTTGATTGCTCGGTCACGGCGGTTCAAGTGTTGGGCCCGGCAACCATTGTGCCGAAAAATGTCAGCGCTGTCATTCTACCCCGCTACGTATCTACGCCATAATGCCGAGCATCATTTGACCGTAAGGCACCCATGTCACTTCCCGCCAATATTGCCAACCGGCTCCGCCTGCCCGTCATGGGCTCGCCCATGTTCATTGTCTCCAACCCGGAGCTCGTCATTGCCCAGTGCAAGGCCGGCATCATTGGCAGCTTCCCGGCGCTTAATGCGCGGCCGGCCGATCAACTGCGGGTGTGGCTTGAGCGCATCACCACCGAACTGGCCGAATGGGATGCGGCGAATCCCGACAAACCAGCGGCGCCGTTTGCCGTCAACCAGATCGTTCACAAGAGCAATGACCGGCTTGAGCACGACATGGAGCTGTGCGTTGAGTTCGAGGTGCCGATTTTGATCACCTCGCTGGGCGCGCAAACCGCCATTTATGACGCCGCGCACAGCTACGGTGGCATCGTCTTCCACGATGTCATCAACCAGCGTTTTTCGCACAAAGCCATCGACAAGGGCGCTGACGGCTTGATCCCGGTGGCGGCTGGCGCGGGCGGCCATGCCGGCACGCAATCACCGTTTGCCTTGATGCAGGAATTGCGCGAATGGTTTGACGGCCCGATCGCGCTATCGGGTTGCATTGCCCACGGGCGCAGTATCCTGGCGGCGCAGGCCATGGGCGCTGATCTGGCCTACATGGGCTCGACATTCATTGCCACAAAAGAGGCCAATGCCGATGGTGGCTACAAAGACATGATTGTCGAGAGCAGCGCACAAGATATTGTTTATACAAATTATTTTTCTGGCGTGCATGGCAATTACCTGGCGCCTAGTGTGGCCGCAGCAGGCTATGACCCGACGGCACTGCCCGAGTCCGACCCCAGCAAAATGGACTTTGGCACCGACTCCGACCTGGGCAAGAAGGCCGATGATGGCCCCAAGGCGTGGAAGGACATCTGGAGCGCCGGGCAGGGCGTCGGTGCGGTCAAGCAAGTGCAGCCCGCTGCCGAGCGTATTGCGCAATTGGCCGACGAGTACCGGGCTGCCAAACAGGCACTATTGGCCGATGGCTGACAGCCACAGGCAAATTCCTCTGGCCGGTTACGCGCGGCTGGATGAAGCCGCGATGGCCACGCGGGCCGCAGAGTTTGCGGACCAGCTGGAGCGCCGCCGTACGATTCGCGATTTCGCCCCTGACCCGATACCCGACGCTGTGCTTCAGGATTGCCTGCGCGCCGCCAACAGCGCGCCCAGTGGCGCGAATATGCGGCCCTGGCATTTCGCCGTAGTGCGTAACACCGACGTGCGCCATCGCATTCGTCTCGCTGCAGAAGAGGAAGAGCGCGAGTTCTACGCCGAGCGCGCGCCGCAGGCTTGGCTGGATGCGTTGTCGCCCATCGGCACCGACGCCGACAAGCCGTTCTTGGACATTGCGCCGGTGTTGATCGCGATGTTCTATCAGCCGTACCAGTTCGATGACGGCGGCAACAAGGTCAAGACGTATTACGCCCGCGAATCGGCGGGCATTGCCGCGGGCATGTTGCTGACCGCTTTGCACCATGTCGGGCTTGGCACGCTCACACATACACCAGCACCGATGGCGTTTTTGGCCGACATTCTCGACCGCCCGGACACCGACCGGCCTTATCTGTTGATTGTGACCGGCTACCCTGCAGACGACGCCATGGTGCCGGACATTGACCGCGCACCGCTGAGTGCGCGCAGCAGTATCCGCTAGGCGCTACGCAAGCGCTCGACCACCAACTGCCAAATCTTCGGGTTGAAGCCCATGCCCAGATGCGCGGCGTCGATCTCGACATGCGTGACGTTGGGGCTGACCTGATCCTGTGCTGCGGCCCAACTCACGACCGCGTCACTGCGGCTGACGATCGCGAGTATGGGTTGCTGAATCGGCCGCGCATCTTGCTTGGCGATCTCGCGCTCGATCCAGTCCATGTCCATGCCACGCTTGCGGAATAGCGGCGCGGCTGCAGTGTATTTCGGCCCGCCGATGACGGGTGAACCCATGGTGACGACCTGACTGACGCGCTCAGGCAACATCCGCGCTGCTTCACGTGCCACATAGCCGCCCAGGCTCCAGCCGACCAATGCGACCGGGCGCCCTATCTGCTCGGTGCGTGCCTGCACGTGTGCCGTGATGCGGTCACACAAGTACGGCACGCTGGCTTCGCCGTGGTAATCATCGCGTCGGTCAATATTCCAGCGCGGGTCGAGGTCGTCTTGCGAATGCGGCAGGTTCAGGCCGGCCCGGTTTGTGCCCAGGCCCCAGCCTTCGGCGGCGAAACCCTGCTGCCTTAAATGCCGACGCAGCGGCCAGGTGGCGCGGTCGCTGCTGCCAAAGCCGGGTAGCACAATAACCGCCGGGGCGTTGGCTGGGAGTGACGCCGCCACGCCCAGCGCACGGGGTAGGGCTTGCGCGAGATTCACCAGCACGCGCGCCTCGCGCAGCATCAACCGCCGCGGAGGCGGCGCAATTGCGGTCACTGCAAACCCACGCGCGCCCGGCCCTGGTCGGTCTTGATGGAAAAGTCGCCGCCAGCGTATTCACGGCCGGCTGGCGTGCACAAATAGGCAATGGCTTTGGCTGGCCAGTCCGGTGGAATGTGCACACTGGGGTCGAGCTTGCTAACTGGGTTCATCCGCGATTCGCGAATCTCGTCCTGCATGTCGGTCTCCACGGTGCCGGGGCTCAAGCCCACCACGGTGATGCCCAAATGGCCCACCTCGGTGTGCGCACAGCGGGTGAGTGACAGCGCGGCGGCCTTGCTGCTGCAGTAGTGGCTCCAGCCCTCCAGCGCGCTAGTTGCTGCGCCTGAACTGAGATTGACGACGGTACCGCTGCCGCGTTCCAGCATGTGTGGCAGCGCTGCGCGCAAGCCGTGAAACACGCCTTTGACGTTGACATCGATCACCGTGCCCCAGGCGTCAACATCCATATCGGTGATGCGCGCAATGGGGTCGATGAGGCCAGCATTGTTGACCAGAATGTCCAACTGCCCGAAATGGCTGATGGCTTGCTGTACGGCTTCGTCCATCGAGGTGAATTTGGCGACATCGCACGCCACGCCAATTGCTTGGCCGCCATCGGCGGTGATGGCCTCGGCGAGTTGCGCACAGCGCTCACGGTTGCGTGCGGCCAGCACCACCTTGACGCCACGGCCGGCCAGGTCGCGCGCGGTGGCGGCGCCAATGCCGCGGCTGGCACCGGTGATCAGTGCGACTTTGCCGCGCAGGCTAGAGTCATCAAATGCGCTCATGTCATGTTCTCCTGCTCGTCTTGCAACCAGTATTGAAGTTGATTCAGTGCCAATTGTTCAACATGGCTGTTGAATTGCCAGTCCTGAACGAACCCGCAATGGCCACCATGCCGGGTGATCAGCAATTGTGCGTTGTCAGGCAACGCCAGACCATCAAAGTCCTGGATTGGCACAACCGGGTCGTCGGCCGCTGTCAGCAATGTGGCGGGGATTGCTAGCTTGGCGAGGCGGTCGCCAGTGATTGTGTAAGCGTCGAGGTAGGCCAGCCAGTCGTCGTATTCGGTGAGCAGCGGCGCAAAACGGCGCGTGGCCTCGACAAAGTTGGGGGCAGCGCGCAAGTGGTCGAAGTCATACCTGCCGGGAAACAAGCGCGCCTTGGCATTCAGCGAGCGATGCCACTTGCGTTTGAAATACCAGCCATAAAACCACGGCGCGGCGTCGATGGCCTTGGCTGTGTGCAGCGGGTCGATGGCCGGGCTGACGGCCAGCACACCGGCGAGATTGAGCCCGTGGCCGGGCCCATGCAGCGCCAGCCGCAGGGCGAAGTTGCCGCCCAGCGAAAACCCGATCAGCGCTGGATGTTCGCCACCCGGCACGCGCTTGGCAATGTCGGCCAAGGCGCCCAGTGGGTCGGATAGCCGCGCTGAATGGAATGGCACTTCGTTGAGGTGGTAGCTGTCGCCGTGATCGCGCAGGTCCAGCCGCAGGACGGCGTAGCCGTGATCCCACAAAAAGCTGGCCATGGAGGCTAGATAGACTGATTCACGGCAGCCCTCCCAGCCATGGATCAGCACCACCAGACCCTTGCCCGTGCCCCCATTTTCCGGCCGCGGGCTGTGGAAGCCGTACAGCCGCACGTCGTCGCCGCAATCCAACGTCAGCCGCCGGCTGGCGGCGCGCATGCCAGGGCGTTTGGCGTACATGCGGGCGCGGCGTAGCTTGTTGGAGGCCAGCATGCTTTGCACATGGGTATTCGCCAACAGCCCGGTCGGCGCAAACTCGGCTCGCGTATCGGTGTTCACGCCAACAGCCGGGTGATCACGCCCTGGTAGATGTTGGCCAGGCGCGGCAAGTCGGTGATGCGCACGCATTCGTCAACCTGGTGGATGGTGGCGTTAATGGGGCCGATCTCGACAACCTCGGTGCCCAAGGTGGCGATAAAGCGGCCATCGGATGTACCGCCGGCCGTGCTCGGGTCCGGCTGCAGCCCCGTCACCTCGCCAATCGATGCACGCGCAGCGGCGCGCAGCGCGCCCGGCGGCGTCAGAAACGGCTCGCCGGAATGCCACCAGTCCAGGGCATAGTTGAGCTTGTGCTTGTCCAGTGTTGCCGTCACCTGCTCGCGGATGAGGTCACCCGTCAGTTCGGTGGAGTAGCGCAAGTTGAAGTCGATGACTGCATCACCGGGGATGACGTTTGACGCCCCGGTGCCGGCATTGAAATTGGTGATCTGGAAACTGGTCTGCGGAAAATCGGTGTTGCCAGCGTCCCATTGTTTGCGCGCCAATTCGTCCAGCGCTGCCAGCACGCGGTGTACAGGGTTGTCGGCCAAATGCGGATACGCCACGTGACCTTGCTTGCCATGCACGGTCAGCTGCGCGCCAATGCTGCCGCGGCGGCCGATCATCATGCGGTCGCCCAGTTGCTCGACACTGGAGCACTCGCCCACCACGCAGTAGTCGATCGCCTCGCCGCGTTCGCGCAGGGCTTCGACCACCGCGCGCGTGCCGTGCTCGGCCGGGCCCTCTTCGTCGCTGGTCAGCAGGAATGCCAAGCGGCCGTTGTGCTGAGGATGCTCGGCAACAAAGCGCTCGGCTGCGATCACCATCGCCGCCAGGCCGGGCTTCATGTCAGCAGCCCCGCGGCCAAACAGGTGGCCGTCGCGCTCGGTGGGTTCGAACGGCGGGCTCGTCCAGGCCGATTCGGGGCCGGTGGGCACGACGTCGGTGTGCCCGGCCAGGCACAGCGTTGGGCCATCGGCGGCGCCGCGCGTTGCCCAGAGGTTTTTCACGGCGCCGAAGGGCATGTCCTCACACACAAAGCCGGCGGCGCTCAGGCGCTGGGCAAGCATGGCCTGGCAGCCAGCGTCCTCGGGCGTGACCGAGGCGCGCGCGACAAGCTCGCGCGTGAGTGCGAGTACGGGTTCGGTCACGCGTCGCGGGCGGCTTCGCGCAGCAAATTGTTGATGCCCACTTTGGCGCGGGTTTTGGCATCCACGCGTTTGACGATCACCGCGCAGGTGAGGCTGTAGCGGCCGCCGTCTTTGGGCAGGCTGCCAGGTACAACTACAGCGCCAGCGGGCACACGGCCGAAGCTGATGTCGCCACTTTCGCGGTCATAAATCGGTGTTGACTGGCCGATGAATACGCCCATGGATAGCACCGCACCTTGTTCGACGATGACACCCTCGACAACTTCGGAGCGGGCGCCGATGAAGCAGTCGTCTTCGATGATGGTGGGGTTGGCCTGCAGCGGCTCGAGCACGCCGCCAATACCGACGCCGCCGGACAAATGCACGTTGCGGCCGATTTGCGCGCAGGAGCCAACCGTGGCCCAGGTATCGACCATGCTGCCGCCACCGACATATGCGCCAATGTTGACGTAGGACGGCATCAGCACCGCGCCGGACGCCACATGCGCGCCTTTGCGCACTACCGCCGGCGGCACAACGCGTACGCCAGCGTCGGAGAACTGTTCTGCCGTCCAGCCGGCGTACTTGCTCGGCACCTTGTCGAAGTACTGCGTAAAGCCGCCATCGATTGGCACATTCGGGTTGAGCCGGAAGCTCAGCAGCACGGCTTTCTTCAACCACTGGTTGACCGTCCAGCCGTCGTCGCCGGGCTCGGCCACGCGCCAGGTGCCGGCATCCAGGCCGGCCAGGGCAGCGTTGACCGCGTCGCGCACATCGGCGGGGGCGGACTCGGGCGACAGGTTGTCGCGGGCGTCAAAAGCCGCATCAATTTGCGCGGCCAGGGTGGTGGCGTTAGACATTGGAACCTTAAATAGCGACGGATTCGGGAGTGGCGCCAGCATCGACGCGGCTGCGTTGTAGCACACGGGTAATGACGGCGCGTAGTTCGTGCAGCATGGCGGCGTCGTCAATCCGCTTGCCGCGTTTGTCGGTGATGAAGAACACGTCTTCTGCGCGCTCGCCGATGGTGCCGATCTTGGCGGCCTCCAACAGGATGCCGCGGCGTTGGAAAATACGCCCCACGATGGACAGCAGGCCAGGCTGGTCGCCGGTGACCAGTTCCATGATGGTGCGATCGTGCTCGGTGTCTTCGCTGAAATACACCTGCGTGGGCGTGGCGAAATGTTTGAGGCTGCGCGACAACCGCCGCGTGACCTGCACGCGCGACACGGCATCGTCTAAGGTGCGCGTCAAAGCTGCCTGAATTTCTTCAATCCGGTGCGGCTCGGTGACTTGTGCGCCGTCTTCCTCGACCAGCACATAGCTGTCCATGGTGTGGCCGTCGTTGGTGTTTTCCAACTTGGCTTCCAGGATCGACAAGCCCAATTGCGCCAGCACGCCGGTGACCACGGCAAACATGTAGTCCTGGTCGCGCGTATAGATGAACGCTGTGGTACCGCGCGGCGCATCGGCGCGTACGCTGACCAGCGGTGTTCTGGCCTTGGCCGCGAGGATGACCTGGGCGTGCCAGACCAGTTCGTCGGGCAAATACCTGGCGAAGTACTCGGGTTGGCAGCGTGCCCACAGCGCTTCGACATCGGCATGTTGGTCAGCGGGGATGGCCTGACGCACGGCGTCTTGCGCCTCGCGGCCCATTTCGCCGCGCTCAACCGGGTTGGTGAGCCCGCGCGTCAGCAGCCGGCAGGTGGCCTTGTAGAGCTCTTTCAGCAGGCTTTCACGCCACGAGTTCCACAACTTGGGATTGGTGGCGCGGATGTCGCACATGGTGAGCAGCGTCAGGTAATCCAGCCGCGTGCGGTTGCCGACAAACTCGGCAAACTCGCGGATCACCGTCGGGTCAGACAGGTCGCGCCGTTGTGCGGTCATCGACATCGCCAAATGGCTGCGCACCAGCCACGCCACGAGGTCGCTGTCCCACTGCGGCAAGCCATGTTGCTGGCCAAATTCGATGGCGTCGTCGGCGCCGAGTTCGGAGTGGTCGCCGCCGCGGCCCTTGGCGATGTCGTGGAACAGGCCACTCAAGTACAGCAGTTCGGGCTTGGGAATGCGGTCGAGAATTTCCGAGAAGAATGGGTGCTCGTCGCGAAACTTATCGATTGCAAGGCGGCGCATGTTGCGTATCACGAACAGCGAGTGTTCATCCACCGTGAGTGTGTGGAACAGGTCGTACTGCATACGGCCGATGATCTGGCCGAAGTTGGGCAGGTAGCGCCCCAATACGCCATAGCGGTTCATGCGCCGTAGCGCGTGGGTCAGGCCTTGTGGCTGGCGCAGCACCTCCATGAACAGTGACCGCGTGCGCAGGTCGTTGCGCACATTTTCATCGATGAGGTGGCGGTCGCGGCGGATCATGCGCAGGGTTTCGGCGCGCACGCCTTCCAACTTTGGCTGCTTTTGCAGGATCAGGAAGACTTCCAACAGCGCGTGCGGCTGGCGCCGGAATACGTCATCACTGGTCGCTTCGAGGTAGTTGTGGCGCACCTGGAAGCGGCGGTTGACCGGCTGCGGGCTGTCGTCGTGGCCGGCATGCACGATGGCCTCGTCGAACAACTGCAGCATCAGATCGTTGAGGCAGCTCAGCGCCTTGATCTGGCGGAAGTACAGTTGCATGAACTGTTCCACCGCGCGGTTGTGCGCCTGCTCGGTGTAGCCGAATTTCTCGGCTATGCGCAGTTGATGATCGAACAGCAGTCGGTCCTCGTGCCGCCCGGCCTGCAAGTGCAGCGCAAAGCGCACGCGCCACAAAAAGTCCTGCCCGGCGATCAACTCGCTGGCTTCCTGGTCGGTGAGCAGCCCGTGCGCCTTGAGGTCGGCCAGTGTGGCACCCGGATATTGGCGCTTGGCCACCCACAAGATGGTGTGGATATCGCGCAGGCCGCCAGGGCTTTCCTTGATGTTGGGCTCAAGCTTGTAGGCCGAGTTGTCGAACTTGGCATGGCGTGCCTGCTGCTCTTCGAGCTTGGCACGGTAGAACGCATCAACCGGCCAGATTTTGTCTGGCGTGATCCCGGCCTCGACGCTATCCAGCAGCGCTTTGTCGCCTGCCAGCAGCCGCGCTTCCATCAAATTGGTGACAATGGTGATGTCGCCGGCTGCTTGGCGGATGCACTCCTCGGGCGAGCGCACGCTGTGGCCGATGTCGAGCTTGAGGTCCCACAGAAAGGTCAGGAAGCGCTCCAGCGCTGGCCCGGCGTCACCGGCGTCTTCGCCCGGCGTCAGGATTAGCAGGTCAACGTCGGAGTGGGGCAGTAGCTCGGCGCGGCCATAACCGCCCACTGCAACCAGCGCACAGGCGCCGGCCTGGTCGCCCAGCGCTTGTTGCCAGGCGTGCACCAAAACGGCATCGACCAGTTCAGTGTTGGAGCGCACCAGTGATTGCGCCGAGACGCCAGTTTCAAAGTTGGCGGCCACCAGGTCGCGGCCCCAGCGCAGCACGTCGAGCAGCTTGTGCAGGTCGGAACCAGCCGCGGCAACACGCTGGTGCAGCTTGCGCGGGCTGAGAATCTCGCCGCTGTCGAGTTCGTCTGCCGCAGTGGCCATCAGATTTCGCCGTTGCGTAGGGTCAAAACTTCGTAGCCGGAATTGGTCACCAAGATGGTGTGCTCCCATTGCGCCGACAGTGAATGGTCTTTGGTGACGACGGTCCATTCGTCCGGCAATAGGCGCACGTCACGGCGGCCAGCGTTGACCATGGGTTCGATAGTGAATGTCATGCCTGCTTGCAAGGCAAGGCCCTTGCCAGGCCGGCCGTAATGCAGCACTTGCGGGTCTTCATGGAACACGCGGCCGATGCCGTGGCCGCAATATTCGCGTACGACGGAGCCGCCGTTGGACTCCACCAGCGTCTGAATAGCGTGGCCGATGTCGCCCAATGTAGCACCGGGTTTGACCTGCTCTATGCCGGCAACCATGGCTTGGTGCGCCAATTCAGCGAGTCGGCGGCCGCGGATCGTGGGCTCGCCTGCGAAGAACATCTTCGAGGTATCGCCGTGGAAGCCATCCTTGATGACAGTCACGTCGATATTGACGGCATCGCCTTTTTTCAGCTTTTTCGGGCCGGGGATGCCGTGGCAGACCACGTGGTTGACCGAGGTGCAGACCGATTTGGGGAAGGGCGGGCGTGATCCGGCGCCACCATAGCCCAGCGGTGCAGGCACGGCGTCCAGTTCATTGACAATGAAGTCGTGGCACAAGCTGTTGAGGTGATCGGTGGTCACGCCGGGTTTGACGTGCTCTTCGATCATCAGCAGCACGGACGCGGCCAGTCGGCCAGCCTCGCGCATCTTGTCTTGTTCTTCGGGGGTCTTGATCGAAACCGTCATGCGGCAGTCCGTCCATGGATTTGGAGCGAAAAAAACGCCTGCCGCGTGCGGCGGCTAGGCGTTTGAGGGGCGCCTATGGTATAAAGCGCGCGCTCTCGGGGCAATTCGGGCATTTGGCCGAAGTTGCCTAACGAGCAAAAAACTTAATCCGCACAAGGTTTTAGCAACCGTCGCGCGGGGTGTTGTGGGGCTCAAGCCCAGCAATCGTCGCGGCGCAACCTTCGTGTTTGTCACAACCCTGGAGCAAAAAACATGGCTACTATTACGATGCGCCAGCTTTTGGAAGCTGGTGTGCACTTTGGGCACCGTACGCGGTACTGGAACCCCCAGATGGAGCCGTACATCTACGGCCACCGCAACAAAATCCACATTATCAACCTCGAGCAGACGCTGCCCATGCTCAAGGATGCGCACAGTTATGTGTCGCGCCTTGCTGCAAATGGTGGCCGCATCATGTTCGTGGGCACCAAGCGTGCTGCTGGCGACGCCATTAAGGCCGAAGCCGAGCGCTGCGGCATGCCTTATGTGAACCAGCGTTGGCTGGGCGGCATGCTGACCAACTTCAAGACCGTGAAGGCATCCATCCGCCGGCTCGAAGAGCTCGAGCGCATGGTCGAAGACGGCTCGATTGAGAAAGTCACCAAGAAAGAAGGCCTGTTGCTCAAGCGTGAGCTGGCCAAGCTGCAACGCTCCATCGGTGGCATCAAGGAGATGAACAGCCTGCCTGATGCGCTGTTCGTCATTGATGTCGGCTACGAAAAGATTGCCGTGCAGGAAGCCAAGAAGCTGGGTATTCCGGTTGTGGCGATTGTTGATACCAACAACAGCCCCGACGGCCTGGACTGCATCGTGCCGGGTAACGACGACGCCATCCGCGCGATTCGTGTTTACACCGGGCTGATGGCCGACGCCGTTATCGACGGCCGCGGCACGGTCACCACCGGCGGCGGCGACAAAAAAGACGACCCTGTCGAGGCCAAGGCCGCACCGGCGGCCGCGCCCAAAGCCGAGGCCAAGGCCGAAGCGAAGCCAGCGCCAGCAGCCGAGCCCAAGCCTGAGGCCAAAGCCGAAGCACCGGCGACCGCAACGTTGGAAGACGCCGTGGAAGCCAAAGCTGACGACAAGCCTGAAGCCGAAGCCAAGACCGAGTAAGCACTCGGCATCGATAGACCGCCCTCGCGGGCATCATTCAAACCAAGCAAGACGACAAACGACATGGCAATTACCGCAGCACAAGTCAAGGAACTCCGTGAACGCTCCGGCGCCGCGATGATGGACTGCAAGCGCGCCCTTCAGGCCACCGATGGTGATGTCGAAGCGGCGATCGAGAAAATGCGCAAAGACGGCCAGGCCAAGGCCGACAAGAAAGCCAGCCGCGTGGCGGCCGAAGGCTTTGTCCGCGTGGCCACGGCCGGCAATACCGCCAGCATCGTCGAGATCAACTGCGAAACCGACTTCGTAGCCAAGAACGACGACCTGCAAGCGCTTGGCCAGGACGCCGCGCAAGCGGTTGTTGATGGCAAGGCCGACAGCGTCGAAGCGCTGCTGGCCCTGGGCGACGGCGAGACTTTTGACGAGCGCCGCCGCAGCCTGATCGCCAAGCTAGGCGAGAACATCAACGTCCGCCGTTTCGAGACCCTGACCGCCGATGACCACATTGGGCAATACCTGCATGGCGACCGCATTGGCGTGATCGTGGCGCTCAAGGGTGGCAATGCCGACCTGGCCAAAGACATTGCCATGCACATTGCTGCCAGCAAGCCGGAATTCGTCAAGGCCGATGAAGTGTCGGAAGACGTGCGCAAGCGCGAAAAGGATATTCTGGTTGCCCAGGCAGCAGACAGCGGCAAGCCTGCCGAGATCATTGAGAAGATGGTCGTCGGTCGCCTGAACAAGTTCTTGGCCGAGATCACCCTGTACGGCCAGCCTTTCGTCAAAGACCCCGACCAAACCGTCGAAAAGCTGCTCAAGGCTGCCGGCGCCGAAGTCACTGGCTTTACCCGCATGGAAGTGGGCGAGGGCATCGAAAAGGCCGAAGACAATTTTGCTGACGAGGTCAAGGCGCAGGCAGCAGCGGCGCTCGCATCCTGAGACAGCCGTCGTTAACAAAGCGCGCTAGAATAAGAGTCCCCGGTCTTCGGGGACTTTTTTTACCCGCAATCTACTGAGTAGCCGCATGGCCGAACCGACCTACAAGCGCATCTTGTTGAAGTTCTCGGGCGAGGCGTTGATGGGTGATTCCAGCTTCGGCATCTCGCCTGAGGTCATGGCCAACGTGGCCCGCGAAGTCGTCGAACTGATGGACGACGGCGTGCAGGTTGCCATTGTTGTTGGCGGCGGCAATATCTTCCGCGGTGAGGGCTTGGCCGGCGCCGGTATGGACCGCGTCACCGGCGACCACATGGGCATGCTGGCCACGGTGATCAACGCGCTAGCGTTTCAAGACGCCATCGAGCGCCAGGGCCGCGGCGTACGCGTGATGTCGGCCTTGCGCATCAACCAGGTGTGCGAGGAATACATTCGCCGCCGCGCCGTGCGCCACTTGGAAAAAGGCCGGGTCGTCGTATTTGCTGCAGGCACCGGCAATCCGTTCTTCACGACAGATTCTGCCGCTGCGTTGCGCGCGGTCGAGATCAGCGCAGACTTGATGCTCAAGGCCACAAAGGTCGATGGTGTGTATGACGCCGATCCGGTTACCAATCCGGACGCGAAACGCTACGACACAGTCAGTTACGATGATGTGCTGGACCAGCGCCTCAAGGTTATGGACCAGACCGCTATCGTGCTGTGCCGCGACCACAACATGCCGCTGCGGGTGTATGACATGACTGCAGCCGGCGACCTCAAGCGCATCGTTTTCGGTGCCACTGATGTTGGCACGCTGGTTACCAGCGACGCCAAATAACCGACAAGCTAAAGATCATGATTAACGACATCCTCAAAGACGCCGACCAGCGCATGGGCAAGAGCCTGGACTCGCTCGCCAACGAATTCACCAAGATTCGTACCGGCCGGGCGCATCCCAGCTTGCTGGATCACGTGACCGTTGATTACTACGGCTCCGATGTGCCGATCTCGCAGTGCGCCAACGTCAACAGCGAAGATGCGCGCACGCTGAACATCCAGCCTTGGGAAGCCAACATGGTGGGCCCGATCGAAAAGGCAATCATGAAGTCCGACCTGGGCCTGAACCCGAATACGGCCGGGCAGGTGATTCGCATCATCCTGCCGCCGCTGACCGAAGAGCGTCGCCGCGACCTCGTCAAGGTGGTCAAGGCCGAAGCCGAAAACGCCCGCATCGCCATCCGCAACGTGCGCCGCGATGCCAATAACGACCTCAAAGAACTGCAAAAAGAAGGCGAGATTTCCGAGGACGACCAGCGCCGCGCCGAGACCGAAGTGCAAAAGCTCACCGACAAGCACGTCGCTACAGTAGAGCAGCGTGTCGAGGAAAAAGAGCAGGAAATGATGTCGGTCTGATGACCGCCGATTCTGCCATCCCGAGACATGTCGCTGTCATCATGGACGGCAACGGGCGTTGGGCGCAGCAGCGCGGTCAGCCACGTGGCGCTGGGCATCGCGCCGGTGTCAAAGCCACACGTGAAATCGTCGAAAACTGCGCCCGTGCCGGCGTTGGCTACCTGACCTTGTTCGCTTTCTCCAGCGAGAACTGGCAGCGGCCGGCCAGCGAGGTTGGCCTGCTCATGGATTTGTTCATGCGCGCCTTGGGCAAGGAGGTTGCCGACCTCGACAAGAACAAGGTGCGCGTGCGTTTTGTCGGCGACCACACGGCATTTTCTGATGCCTTGCAACGCGAAATGCGCAAGGCCGAGGTGACCACCGCCAGCAACGACGGCCTGCAGCTTTACATTGCCGTAGGCTACGGCGGCCATGCCGACATCACTCAAGCGGTGCGGGCATTGGCCGAGCAAGTCGAGGCTGGTGCGCTCAAGGCCAGCCACATCGACGAAGCTGCGATTGCTGGCCGCTTGCTGATGGCCGGCGTGCCGCCGCCCGACCTGTTCATTCGCACCGGTGGCGAGCAGCGCATTAGTAATTTCCTGTTGTGGGATTTGGCCTACAGCGAGCTGTATTTTTGCGACACGCTGTGGCCCGATTTTGACAAGGTTGGCCTGGACGCGGCCCTGCGCTGGTATGCCGGCCGCCAGCGACGGTTCGGCCGCGTATTGGACGAGGCAAGCTGATGTTTCTCCAACGCTTGCTGACAGCGGTTGTCGCTGCGCCCGCCGCACTGGCGCTAATTTGGTTTGGTACGCCATGGGCGGTCGCGGCCGTCGTCGCGCTCATCGTGCTGCTGTGCGCCGAGGAGTGGGCGCGGCTGGCACAACTGGACGGCAGCGAAGTGCGGTTCGTGTTCCGTGGCCTGATCGTTGCCGGCATGTTTGTCATGTACGGCGTGGCGGTTGACTTCAGCGCCCAGAACCTTGTTTTGGGGCTAGGCGTTTTTTGGTGGTTGTTGGCAGCGATTTGGCTGCGCGGGTATCCGGCATTTTTTGCTGACGGCAAGATTCCGCAGTTCCCCGCCATCGTGGTTGGTGCGCTGGTTTTGTTGCCGGCCTTTCTGGGCATTTTGACGCTGCACGAGGCGCCGGGTGATGGCCCGCTGCGGGTGTTCCTGCTACTGATCTTGATCTGGGCGGCCGACACGGGCGCCTATTTTGCTGGTCACCAGTTTGGAAAACACAAGCTGGCGCCGAGAATCAGCCCCGGCAAAACGATCGAAGGCGCGGTGGGGGGCATGTTGACTGCCGCACTCGTTGCGATCGCCGGCGGCCTTTGGGTGTTTGGTCTGGCTGGCGCTACCTTGTTCGGCTTCGTACTGCTGTGCCTTGTGGTTGCCGGCTTGTCGATTGTCGGTGACCTGACGATCAGCATGTTCAAGCGCCAGGCCGATGTGAAGGACACCGGGGCAATTCTGCCGGGGCACGGCGGTGCGCTGGATCGATTGGACAGCGTGCTGGCCGCATCGCCAGCATTGGCGCTCGGGCTGCGTTTGCTGGGCATTTGAGTATGACCGCTATCGGGGTCTCGGTACTGGGTGCCACGGGTAGCATCGGCGCGAGCACGTTGGACGTGATTGAGCGTCACAGCGACAAGTTTCGGCTGGTCGCAGCAACGGCCAATCGTGATGCTGCAGCCATGCAGCGCATCTGCGCCAAGCACCAGCCAAGCTTGGTGGTGATGTGTGACGACGATGCCGCGCAACAAGTCGCCGATTTTGTTGCCGACGCCGGCTTGCCGTGCACGGTGCGCAGCGGCGCTGAGGCCTTGATCGACGCAGCAACTGTGGAAGATGCCGAGCAGGTCATGGCGGCTGTTGTCGGAGGCGCCGGCTTGGCCGCCTCGTTGGCGGCGGCGGCAGCGGGCAAACGCGTGCTGCTGGCCAACAAGGAGGCGCTGGTGATGGCCGGCGACCTGTTCATGCGCACGGTGCGTGCCGGCGGTGCTGAATTGTTGCCTATCGACAGTGAGCACAACGCCATTTTTCAGTGCCTGCCAGCGGGCTTCCAATGCGGGCATGCGCTGCAAGCCGACTCCGGCGTCGAGCAAATCATTCTCACTGCGTCAGGCGGCCCGTTCCTGGGGCGTGCCGCCGAGTCATTGGCCGAGGTCACGGTGGATGAGGCCGTTGCGCATCCCAACTGGTCGATGGGCCGCAAGATCAGCGTTGATTCCGCAACGATGATGAACATCTG
>JAAFAL010000048.1 GCA_018222345.1 bacterium | reverse complement strand
GTCATGGAATTGTCGGCAGACATATACACCGTGCCGGGGCGATAGTGCAGGCGGCTGACCATCGCTTCGGCCACCTGAAAGCCAAACTCTTCGCCCTCGGCAAAGCGCACGTCCATGATGACGCCGGCTGGCGACAAGTCGGTGATGGCGTTCAGTGCCAGGCTGGCATCGGTAAAACCGTGTACGTCAAAACCCAGCGCCATCAGTTGTTGCGACAACACCTCGACAATCGCTTGGTCATCATCCACCAACACAACTGTCGGCAGCTCATTGAGTACATGGTCGGCAGTGCTGGGTTGGGCTGCGGGGTCGCCGGGCGGCGGCCGGCTGATCGCGTCCTTGATGGCAGACCGCAACGTGGCATAGCGCGCATCAATCGAATGCGTATTGTCATCGCCATCATTGTTTTCTTGCGCGTATGACAGTGTCTGATCCAGTTCGCGTGCCGCCTCGCCCAGCTTGTTGAAGCCATACGACGCCGCCGAGCCGGCCAGGCGATGCACCAGCAACTTCAATTGACGAATTGCACTTTCCGACCAGTTGTCGTCAGCGGCCGCTTGATACGCGGCCTCGAGGTCTTGTTGTTTGCTCCCCAACGAGCCGTGGTATCGCTGAACCAGATGGGTGAGCGCCTCGCGTGCATCGGCACTGAGCATGGCACGTCCTTATTATTCGATTGACAGTGGCGCAACTGTGCCATCGACCTAGTGAAGCTAGAGTGAACGCGGCGCAACTTCGTTGACATTTATTGGTTCATACGCACAACGACGAGTTGTAGCCACGCCCAACACGCCATTTTTAACTTTTATTTATGCTTTTTCTTAAAAGCCCAGCCGCAGTGCCAATCCCGAGCGCCACCACGCTGCGCTGTCGCCGGCTTGGTTGGATTGGCGTATCTCGCGTTCGAAATCGGCAACCAGCGCCAGGCGTTCCAGCACCTGCCAATTAACGGTTACGGCGCCGTTTCGCACATCGTCTGCGCGTTGGCGCGCACCATTGGCGCCCGACGTGCCACCAGCAAACACGCGGTCAACGTACGACGCAGTCAATTCAACATCGAGTTTGCTGCGCGCGGCCCAGGTGAGGCCAATGCGCAAGCCGGTGTCTTCGATGAAATTGGCATCGACATCCTCAACCGCGAACAGGTCTCGAAACGCCCGCAGGCGCGCACTGGTTTTGCCGCTGATCTCGCGGCGGTATTCCAAGTGCCCGACTAATCCATTGAAGCCCTGGTCTTGTACGGGTTCAAGTTCCCGCTCGGTGCGGCCGATTCGCCCATCCAACGTGGAGATTCCGCTGGGCTGCCAAGTCGCGCGCAAATCAACGCCAAAATCGTCGTAACTAGTTGCCAGATCGGGAAACAACTGCGCATCGCGGCGAAGGTACTCACCCGCAACCCGGCGCAGCCCGATACCGGCGCGTAACACCGGCTGGGCGACATATAGCAGCGCAAAATCGGCCAGGCGTTCTTCGACATCGAAGCGCTGGCGATTGACCAAAGTGTTCTCGCGGCGGTCGCCCCGCAACAGCAGTTCGGCGCGAAACCGCGGTGTGATCGCCAGGCCAGCGCTCGCACGCACTTGGCGCTCCACACGAAAATTGCTTATCGAATCATCGCGGTTATCGAAACTATCCAAACGCCTTGTGCCGCGCCAGCCCAGTTCGCCATCCAACGCCCGGCCGGCAGCCCAGCGCCAGCCTGCGATGCCGTCGTAGGCGGAGTGATCCAACTCGTCGAAGTGGTTGTAGTCGGCGCGCGACAACTCGGCGGTGGCAATCCATGCTTGCAGGCCGTGGTCGGCTTCCAGCGTGAGCCCACCACTGGCCGTGCGCACGCTGTCCGAAACCCGTGGGTCGCCTGTGGGGCTATCTTCGATGGCTTGCTGGGCGGTTTCCGCGCGCAACAAATTGCGCTCATAACTCGCGCCCAGCTCGGCGAATGGCGATAAATCGAACGTCACCGCTGCAGCCGGCAGCGCGGCCGCAGCGGCGGCTAGCGCAATGACCAGCGCCAGCCAGTTAGTAGGCGTTTTCATCCTTGAACACAACCAAAATGGTTTTGAAGATGATCTGGATGTCGAGCAACGGCGACCAGTTGCGAATGTATTCCAGATCCAGTTCGATACGTTTTTCCATGCGCTCCAAGGTGCGTGTTTCGCCGCGATAGCCGTTGACTTGCGCCCAACCGGTCACACCAGGTTTGACCTTGTGCCGCGACATATAGCCTTGAATGGCACCACGATAAAACTCGTTGTGCGCCACCGCGTGCGGGCGCGGCCCCACCAGGCTCATGTCGCCTTTAAGCACATTCCAGAACTGTGGCCATTCGTCCAATGATGTGCGGCGCAAGAAACGCCCGACAGCAGTGATCCGCGGGTCGTCACGTGTTGCCTGCTCAAGCCGCTCGTCGTCTTGCGTGACGGTCATGCTGCGGAACTTGTGGACGATGATTTTTTCGCCGTGCAGGCCGTAGCGTCGTTGGCGGAAGATCACAGGGCCCGGTGACGTGACACGCACGGCAATGGCAATGGCAACCCACAACGGAATGGTCAACAACAAGATAGCAGTTGCACCGATGATGTCGAAAATGCGTTTTAGCAGCCCGTCAACGCCATAAAACGGCGTCTCGATAACCTCGAGCACGGGAATGCCTTCGATCTCGTAGAGCTGCGACTGCATCAGTGTGAAGACGTACCAGTCGGGCACATAGAACACCGATGCAGTGGTGTCGCCCAGGTCGTCCAATATCTTCGATGCGCGCACCAAGCCGCCCTCGGGCAGGATAATGAACACGACTTCGATGTTGTTCTCTTTCACATAATCGGCAGCATCGACGGCCTTGCCCAACAGCGGCAAATTGTCGATACCACCGCCCACCCGTGCAAGCTGGCGGTCTTCGAAATAGCCGACAACGTTGTAGCCCGAATTACCGACGCGCTCGGCCACCATCCGTGCCGATTCATTGACGAACACGATGACCGCCGAGCGGCCTTGTGTCAGGCTCGGAAACGCCCGCAATACGCCATAGCGCATCAACACGTGAAACGCGAAAATGGCCACTGGTGTGGCTAGCAGCCAAGTGCCAATCGCTGCTCGCGACAGGTCAGCCCCGTACTCAAAGAAGAAGCCCGCAGCCATCAAGCCGGTGGCGAACAACGCCCACGTGATGATCACCCGCGTGCCGGGCGAACCGGGGCGCAGGAACTGCCAGGCAACCGTCAGCGGAATGCGTCGAAACAGAAAAAAGCCCAGCACAGAACTGATCAGCAATAGCGCTTGATAGCTTTCGTTCAGTGCCACGCCGTACACGCGCAAGCTGGCCAGCAACGAAATTGCGATGACCAGCGCGTAACTCAGCCCCAGAACAAGGCTGTGGCGAATATTTCTATCCTGCATCCATGGTGCCTTTCAAGTGCCTCCCCAGCACCTCAATCGCGAGCCGGCGGCAGTGTAGCAAGCAGCAGGTATTACCGCTGCAGCAGTTCACACATCGCTACGGTCATGTTTCTCAGTCCAAAGCGGCACCCAGAACAACCGATCCTGCGCCAGCTGCTGCGCATCAAGTGAATCATTCGGGCTAGCGATGATGATGCGAGCGGCCAAACAAGGCAGACAAG
The DNA here is from genome assembly GCA_018222345.1 of bacterium. GTDB lineage: Bacteria > Pseudomonadota > Gammaproteobacteria > Nevskiales > OUC007 > JAAFAL01. Next base: position 15,749 of record JAAFAL010000048.1, on the reverse strand, counting down.
TGCCCGATGTAGCCGGCTAGACGCAGACGGGCACGGCGGCGTACCGCCCCTCCGCTCAACGCCGTAGCGACCCCGAACCGCGCGGCCTGCACCAGCGCCTTTGCCAACAGTACCGACCACACCAGCGGGCTGTTCTGCCGAGCAACAATCAACTCAACATCCACATACGTGGCGCCCATCCGCCGGTTGCGCGCCAACATCCAATCGAGATTACCGCGTTCTGCCGGCACCCGCTCGTGGACAATCGCCTCGCGGCACCCCGTCAATTTGAAGCCGTCGCGCATCATGATTCGGAATAACAGAGCATCCTCGCCACCATGCTTGCCAAAATCCGGGTCAAACGGGCCCACGCCATCACGCATGTATGGGGTCAGTGCGCGGCGACGCACCAGGCAATTGCCCTGCCGGCTGATACGGAAGACCTGCCCGGCCTCCGGTACATGCCGTTCGAAAAATTGCGTTTGACGAACCCAATCGGGAATACCGGCTTCGTACATTGCCCGCACATCGCTGCTGATGGCGTCGGCGTCGTGTTCAATCAACGCCCGATACAGCGTGATCATCCAGTTGGGTTGGGCAATTTCATCGTCATCAATGAAATACAGAAAATCGGCCTTGGCTCGCGCCACAGTTTGATTCCGCGCCAGGCTGATATTTTGTTCGCCCTGAATCGAATAATCGACGCGAATATGCGTGTGCGCCTCAGCAAACTCTGCGACCACGCTACGGGCGCTGGCCTCGGCATCATTGTCAACCACGATGATCTCCAGTTGAATGCCATCTGGAAGATCCTGTGCGGCCAGACTTTGCAGCGTCAGCGGCAGAAAATCCGTGCGTTGATACGTGCACAAACACACGCTGAACAATCCGGGTTCAGAGATTGCCTGGGGCGGCGCTTGCTCGGCTCGCCTAGTGGACATGGCGCTCACCCGTTGGCGCACCGCTCGGCAGTTGCAGCCGCGCGCGGCACAAGAACAAGAAGTACATCAGGATATTGCCCAGCTCCATAGGCCGCGAATAACTGGATTCGGTGACATTGCTGACCGCAAGAATCAGCAACAGCGCAAGATGAATAGACATGGAACTATCGTGCTTCAGGCGCCGCATTGCCCAGCGGCCATGTGACAGCATGGCGATCAGCAACAGGCCAAAACCGATTGCGCCTGATTCGTTGATGACATCGATGAATCCGTTGTGTGCTTGCCACAATTCGATGCCGATCAGCTTCCATACCGCCGCTGCAAACCCGACATCGCCGACCCAGTAAGCGCCCAGGCCGTAACCCACCAACCAGTGATCGCGTGCCTGCTCAAGCATCAGCACCCAAATGTCGGTGCGGCCGGTCAATGTCACATCCTTGCCGAAGGCCTGTGCCACCGGCCCCAGCAATTCGACATAGCTCGGCGCGCCAGCGAGCACCACATAGCCATACGCCAGCGCGATACCAACGATGGCCACAATCACCCAGAACGTACGCGACTGTACCAAGCCGCTGAATCGAGGCGATGCCAGCACATAGACCAGTGGAATGGCGGCAAAGGTCAGCAAGATGCCGCTGGAGCTGGTCGTCCCGACGGCCATGATCAGCGCCAATAACACCACTGCCGCCGGCATACGCGACTGCTGCGTTGGCGTCACGGTCCAGACATACGACCAGATAATGCTGGCGAAAATAATCAGCTGCGCGAGCGAATTCTTGTGGTCGGTAATCCCGCGCCAACTGCCTGCATGCACCGACGGCGGCGCCGTGATGCCCCATGCCGGAACGAAAACAACAAAAATCAAACAGGCGCCAAGCAACAGCGCGAACTGGCCGTGTAACAGCCGGATGCTGGCCTGCGGCGACCGCGGCGAAAACACGATGATCGCCATCAACAGCAAGTCGAAAAACAACCGGATCAAGGTCGTCAGTGTTTCACCGAGATTCGCCGTCCAGATCACCGATGCCAGGCACCACCCCATGTACGCCAGGAACCAAGGGTTGAGCTTGCTCAGCCCGTGCGCAATGATCAGCCGCCGATGCCAGGCAACCAGCGCTATACCGGCGAACACCAGCAGGTTGTAGGCGTAGTCGATAATTTTTTGTTCCGCGCCGCGCGACAGGTCGAGCGGATTGGCGCCTGAAAAATCAAGATTGGTCGGCGTGAGAATGTAGGTCAAGCCGATAAACAAGGTGACTGACGCCAGTCGGTCAACGGAGAACAACCGCCCGGATTCAACCGGCACAGATCGAGAATGCGATGTTGCGAAAGGCGCCGCTGGCATGCGTGCCGGCCTAATCCAGCAGCGATGCGCCGAGGAAAGTCACTCCACGGTCACGCAAGCGCCGCACGTACGCCGAGGAGGCCGCGACGCGCGTGCCATGGCGGCGGCAGGTCAAAATGGCGTGGCCGGCATTGACACAAATCGACTCGGTCTCGACCGCTGCCAGCCTTGGCGCGGTGTCGATCAGCAGTACGGTGTTCTTGCCTGACGCCAGGCGTTGCAACCAGCGCCGAAAGCCCGGGTGGGCCAACTTTTCCTCCAAGCCATCACCACCCTGGCCTGCCGGTATCAGGGTCAGATTTGGCAGCGCATCAAACACGGCGCCGCTGAGTCGGTCACGCCCGCACACCCAGTCACCCAACCCGCTCATGCTGGGCACACCAAACATGCTCAACAGCTTGGGGCGCTTGAAATCGGCTTCAATCAGGACAACCTGCATCCCCGACCGTGCAAACAGCACCGCCAAGTTGGCGGCTGTTGCCGTACGCCCTGTCTGCGCTTCGAAGCTGGTAATCGCAATCGCCGGAATGCCACTGGCGGGGATCCCATTCGAGGCGATTTGAGAATACAAGCCAAGATACGCTTTGGCCGCATCTGACTGCGGCGCGTTCAACACCGATAGCTCGCGCGCGGCGATGATCTCGCGGGACACCAGGTCGATGGACTCACCGTATCGGGCGATAGAGGAACGCGGCTGTGCGGTGGCCTCTGGCTCGCCCCTCGCGCGGCGTTCGCCCCCGCCAATGGGCGGGCCTTCGTCGTCATGGCGGCCGTCAAACAACGACCCCCGATGCCGCGCACCGGGGTCGCGACCGGGCGGAGGCTCGCGACCTGGCTCCGTATCAGCATGCGAGGCCGCCGGCTGAATGTCGGCGTGATTGTTGATCGCCCGCGCCCAGGCCCGTTCAGGCACGGCTTCGGCCTGGTGCGCGTCGGCGTCTCGGTCGCCCTGGCTTTGCCGCCTGATCGCCTCGAGAAAACTGCCTTCCCGCGCGGTCACGACGTAACCACTTGTGCCAACACCGGCATGCCGAATTCACGCTCGATGTCCTCGCCAACGCGCACGCGCCGCCGAAGCAGTTCCAACGCCATGGCCACCGCCAGTGCCAGCATGCCACCCAATATGAATCCCGCCACCAGATTTAGCATTGCATTGGGCGACGAAGCCTTGGTGGGCGGGACAGCACGCGACAACACCGAGGCCCCGGAAGCCGTGCTTTGGGCGCCGACTGCCACCCGGTCATATCGCGAAACGGCAGCGTCGTAGCGTGATTGCGCAACTTGTAGTTCGCGCTTGAGCGATTCCAGCTTGTTGTTCTTCTCTTCCAGCGCAAGCACGACTTGGCGCTGCGCCTCCAGGCGGCTTTCCAGGTCTTGCTCGCGTGTGCGCGCCAACTCGACCTGGCCTTCCAGAGCGCTGACTGCCGACCTGACCTGCGCGTTCAGCTCGCCACGCAGCGAACTGATCTCGGCATCCAGCGCCTGGCGGGTCGGGTGATTCGGGCCCAAGGAGCGCTGCATGTCGGAGCGCCTGGCTTCCAATTGCGCCAACTCACCGCGCAAGTTGCCGATGCGGTTCTGGGTATCGCCAATCGATTCCAACTGGCGGTTTAGTGATACCCCACTGGCGCGCAACCGCTTGAGTTGATTGACGCGTGCCTCGGCATCTTGCCGGTCGCTTTGAGCGGCCACGTAGCGCTGTGTCAAATCTCGCAGCCGATCCTGCTGGGTGTTGACCCGGTCGGAAATTTCAACCAACTGCTCCGATTGCTGATATTGGGTCAAGCGCGCTTGCGCGTTATCGACAGCAATACGCGCATCCAGCACTTGTTGCTCGAACGGGCTGGCCTGGCGCTCGGACGTGCCCTGACCAAAGCTCGATCCGCCGTCCATGTAGGCGTCAATAATCGCATTGACGATCGCCGCAGCCCGAGTCGGGTCGGCTTGCTCGCAAATCAGATCGATCAAGCGGCTGTCGGCGTCTGTGGAGACACTGATGTCGTCCAGAAACTGACTGACCAACCAATCCTCATACGACCCGGCGCGCGCATCCAGCGCGCGAAACTTCGACACATATTCAGCATCTCGGTCGATACCCAGGGCCCGCAGCGCCGACAACATGATTGGCCGACTGGTGAGCAACTGCGCCTGGGTTTTCAGGTAGCTGAGTTCCAAATTCGCCGAAAACCCTTGCAGCAAGGTTGGATCGGACACCTTGTAGTCCAACAGCAAGGTGCCGCGCGCTTCGTAGCGTTTTTCCTGCAACAACGTCAACACCAATGTCAGCGCCACAACAATCGCGCCAATCGCAATGATCAGCCATTTGCGCGCCCAGAGCATCGCCCACAACTGCGTAAGCGACAGCCCATTGGTGCCGGGAATCAAGGATTGCGGCGCATACGGGTCGCTCAAAACAGGCGTTCCTTGACGTAGATGACATCGCCCTCGCGCACGGTATCCTCCAGCGACGGGCGCAGGGTAGTGGTGCCGCCATTGGCATCGCGGCGGCGAATGCGCAGGCGCGAGTCGGAACCGCGGTCGGTGAGCCCGCCGCCAACACTGATGGCCTGCATCACCGTCATGCCGGGCTTGAGCGCATAGCCATCAGGGCGACGCACCTCGCCGTAGATGTAGAACAGCGGCGCCTCGGGCACGTAAACCGTGTCGCCGGCGCCCAGCTCCAGCAGCGTGCGCGTATCCGGGGCCGCCAGCATATTGTCAATATTGATCTCGAACTTGCGCGTTTGGCCCGCGACCTGACGGATCAAATACACATCGTTGCCGCCGGTGTTGCTGACACCGCCAGCCAAGGCCAATGCGTCGAGCAGCGTCATCCGCGATGTCAGCGGAAAGCGCCCGGGTCGCTCGACCTGCCCCAACACTGAAATTTGACGGCTGCGCAGCTCTTCAACCGTCAGCGTAATTTGCGGATCGACCAGATAACCACCGCTGCGGAAGGCCTGCGCAACCCGCGCCTCGGCTTGCTGTGGCTCCAGGCCACTGACATCAATAGCGCCGACCAGCGGCAGGGTAATGCGGCCCGCGTCCGACACCACTGTGGAGGTTTCCAGATCGGGCTGGCCGAACACCGAAACCAAGACCACATCGCCCGGCCCCAAGCCCCTGCTCGCGCCCGGAGCGCCCGCCAGTGCGCTGGGTTGCTGGCGAGGCGACGGTTCATAGATGGGCGCCGGCGGCTGCGTTTGCAGCACCGGCGGGTTTGAAGTCGTCGAAGGCCGCAGGCCATAAATACTCGGTTGTATGCCCGAGTCCGCACTCGAACGCGCCCACGAGTCGGCAGGCGACTGGTAGGTGGGCTCGGCCTGTTGTGCCTCCGCATACTGCGACTGTGGCCATTGAGCTTGTTTCTCCGGCGGCCGCGTACTTTGGAACTCGCTCAAGCGCAGGTCGGCCCCAAACCCCGACGTCGCAGCATTTGACTGCTGCGCATTGCGGTCAGGTTGCTGCCAAGCAGGTCGCTCCGGCGCTCGGTCGCCGGGCAGCGCGCAACCGCCAAATGGCAGGAGCAGGCTGGTCAACAAAAGGCGTTTTGTGGGGGTCATGCAGGTTCCTCTGCGTACAGTATATCGGCCCAGCCACACGCAAAGGAGTGGCTTGCTCACTTTGAGCAAAAGTCTTGATTCCTGATTTGTCAACCCCACTGTATGAAACGTCGAGGGACAGTCCCTCGCATCGACAACCCGACTTGAAGGAGAACCAAGATGACACTGACTCGTTATCGTCCAATTAACGCCTTGTCGGCCTTCGATGCCTTCGAGCAAGAGGTCGCCCGCGCATTCGGACAAGCTAACAACCAAGCCTGGCAACCACAGGCCGATGTGGAAGAAACCGACAACCACTTCGCCATCCGCGTCGATATTCCAGGCGTTGATCCGGCCAATGTCACCGTCAATCTCGACGACGGCGTGCTGAGTATTGCCGGCGAGCGCGAAGCCGTGACCGAATCCGAGTCCAAGGGCTTCCGCCGCCTGGAGCGCAGCTACGGCAAGTTCGAACGCCGCTTCCGGCTGCCCGAAGCCGCCGATGAAGAGGCCGTCGAAGCAGATGCCAACCACGGCGTGCTAACCGTCAAGATCAACAAAAAAGCGGCCAAGCAGCCGCGGCAGATCGCGGTGAAGCATTAGGCCGGTTTGATGAGCTCGGGGCGGCAACGCCGCCCCTTTTTTTGCCCAAGTCCTGTCATTGCGAGGCCCGAAGGGCCGCGGCAATCTGGTCGGGCGACGCCGACGTGACGAGATTGCCGCGCGCCTAAGGCGCTCGCAATGACAATTTAAATCGTGCTAGCCACAGGATCGCCCCATGCGCATGGACAAACTGACAACCCAATTCCAAAAAGCGCTGGCCGATGCGCAGTCGCTGGCTGTTGGCCGCGACCACCCGCATATAGAGCCTGCACACGTGCTGGCTGCGCTGCTCAACGACAACGGCAGCGCACGGCAATTGCTGGCCAGCGCAGGCGCCAACACCAGCCGCCTACGCGCGCGCCTGGACGAGGCCCTGGATGATCTGCCACGCGTGGGCACACCCACCGGCGAGGTCAGCGTTGGCCAGAACCTCAGCCGCGCGCTCAACCTCACTGACAAGCTGGCACAACAGCGAAAAGACGAATTCATCAGCAGTGAGTTGTTTCTGCTGGCGCTGCTGGGTGACAAAGACCCCGCCGGGAAGCTGCTCGCCGAATCCGGCGCCGACAAGGCGCGCTTGGAACAAGCCATCGACGCCCTGCGCGGCGGCGAGTCGGTGCAAAGCGCCGATGCCGAGGAAAACCGTCAAGCGCTCGAGAAATACACGATTGACCTCACCGCCCGCGCCGAGGCCGGCAAGCTGGACCCGGTGATCGGCCGCGACGATGAAATCCGCCGCGTCATCCAGGTTTTGAGCCGTCGTACCAAGAACAACCCGGCGCTAATCGGCGAACCCGGCGTGGGCAAGACCGCGATTGCCGAGGGGCTGGCGCAACGCATCATCAATGGTGAGGTGCCGGAGGGGCTCAAGGGCAAGCGCCTGCTGAGCCTGGACCTCGGCGCGCTGATTGCCGGCGCCAAGTACCGCGGCGAATTCGAGGAGCGCCTCAAGGCCGTGCTGAAAGACCTGTCCAAGCAGGAAGGCGGCATCATTCTGTTCATCGATGAGATTCATACCCTGGTCGGTGCCGGCAAGGCCGAAGGCGCCATGGACGCCGGCAACATGCTCAAGCCCGCGCTGGCCCGCGGCGAACTGCACTGCGTAGGCGCCACCACGCTGGATGAATATCGCCAGAACATCGAAAAAGACGCCGCCCTGGAGCGCCGCTTCCAGACCGTGCTGGTCGATGAGCCCAGCGTGGAAGACACGATTGCCATCCTGCGTGGCCTGAAAGAGCGCTACGAGGTGCACCACGGTGTCGAGATTACCGACCCGGCCATCATTGCCGCCGCCAAACTGTCGCACCGCTACATCTCCGACCGGCAACTGCCGGACAAGGCCATCGACCTGATCGACGAGGCTGCGAGCCGAATCCGCATCGAGATCGACAGCAAACCCGAAGCCATGGATCGCCTGGAGCGGCGGCTGATCCAGCTCAAGATCGAACGCGAGGCGTTAAAAAAAGAATCCGACGCGGCGTCAAAAAAACGCTTGGACGACCTCAAAGGCGACATCGACAAGCTGGAGCGTGAATTCTCTGACTTGGAAGAAATCTGGAAAGCGGAGAAAGCCAGCGTCCAGGGCGCTTCAAGTGCCAAGGAAGAATTGGAGCGCGCCAAGGTCGAACTCGAACATGCGCGCCGTGCCGGCGACTTGAGCCGCATGTCGGAGTTGCAATATGGGCGCATTCCCGAACTGGAAAAACAGGTTGCTGATGCGCAGCAAACTGATGAGGGTGAGCGCGCCTTTCAATTGCTCAAGAACAAGGTCACCGACGAGGAAGTTGGCGAGATCGTCAGCAAGTGGACCGGCATCCCGGTATCGCGCCTGATGGAAGGCGAGCGCGACAAGCTGCTGCGCATGGAAGATGCCATGCACAACCGCGTGGTGGGCCAGAACGAAGCCGTGGCCGCGGTGGCCAATGCCATCCGCCGCAGCCGTGCTGGCCTGTCTGACCCCGGCAAACCAGTTGGCAGCTTCCTGTTCCTCGGACCAACCGGCGTGGGCAAGACCGAGCTGTGCAAGACCCTGGCGCAGTTTCTGTTCGACACCGAAGACGCCATGGTGCGCATCGACATGAGCGAGTTCATGGAGAAGCATTCCGTGGCCCGCCTGATCGGCGCCCCGCCCGGCTATGTGGGCTACGAGCAAGGCGGCTACTTGACCGAAGCTGTGCGCCGCAAGCCCTACAGCGTGCTGCTACTGGACGAGATTGAAAAGGCCCACCCGGATGTGTTCAACATCCTGCTGCAAGTACTTGATGACGGCCGCCTCACCGACGGCCAGGGCCGCACCGTGGACTTCCGCAACTGCGTGGTGGTGATGACCAGCAACCTCGGCAGCAACCTGATTCAAGACCTGTCCTCTGGCGACGAAGACGCGAGTTACTCGGCCATCAAACAGGCCGTGATGGAAGTCGTGCGCCAGCAGTTCCGCCCCGAGTTCGTCAACCGCATCGACGAGGCCGTGGTGTTCCACCCGCTGGCCAAGGCGCAGATTCGCCGCATTGCCCTGATCCAGGCCCAGGGCCTGATCGACCGCCTGGCCGAGCGCGAGCTGTCGCTCAAGTTCTCGGACGCCGCGCTGGACAAGCTGGCCGATGCCGGCTTCGACCCAGTATATGGCGCACGGCCGCTCAAGCGGGCAATCACAACAATGGTGGAAAATCCGTTGGCTAATCGCATCTTGGCCGGCGAATTCGCGCCAAGCAGTACGGTTACGGTGGCCCTGCAAAATGAAACACTGGTGTTTCAGACCTGACACTGTTGGCGCGGCGCTTGGCAGGCAGGCTTGGCCCGTTACTTTGACGTAATATCGGCTTGGTATGTACCTGCCACTCGTTTACGCCAGTGCTGTCAAGAGCCATGAGAAGCGCCTTGTGTTTCGCACGGTCATTCAGGAAGACAGCATGTTTTGGCTGCTGGCTAACGTCCAGACCGCAGCCATTCTGGCCAGGTGCCTGTTCCGTGCCAGCAAGGAATTGCGAAACGGCCTGATCAGCACCCGCTTCCTGCCTCGGCACTGATGATGGCGCGCCGCGCAGGATGAGCGAAGTAAAACAAGCCGCAAATTCACGCCTGCAGCGCGGCCTGGCCTGGTCCGGGATGGCCAGCGTGGGCACTCATGTACTCAACCTGCTGCGCGTCATGATCGTGGCCAGGATTCTGGCGCCCGACGATTTCGGCCTGTTTGGCATGGCCATGGTGGTGTTACTGAGCGCGAACTCCATGGGCCAGCTGGGCTTCAAGGATGCGCTGATCGCCCACGAGCAAACCAGCGACGAAGAGCGCCAGCGCTGGCTGCGCAGCGTGTGGACAGGCAACCTGCTGCTACATTGCGTTCTTGGGCTCAGCATCGCGGCACTGGCGTGGCCAACCGCTCAGTTTTACGAGCGACCAGAGCTGCTGGCAATGCTGCTGACCTTGAGCGTAGTTCCGCTGCTCACCGCATTGCGCAATCCCGAATTGATGATGCGGGAAAAACGCATCGCATTCGGCGCAATTGCTGTAGTGGAGTTCACGATCTCAATCGTGGGCCTGATATTCACTGTTGCGCTGGCCTGGTGGCTGGAGTCGGCCTGGGCGCTGGTGCTTGGCCAATTGCTGGCGCCAGCCGGTGGTCTGCTGGTCTCCTACCTTGTGATACCCGGGCGGCCGCGCCTGGGTTGGGACCGCGATGCGCTGCGAAAGTCGGTGACGTTTGGGAAGTACATCATGGCCGCAGCCATCCTGAACATGATCATCACGCAAATGGACAACCTAGCCATCGGTGCGCAACTGGGGGCCGCTGCATTGGGCATCTACATGATTGCCTATCGCATTTCGGAAATCCCCAAACTGGTGCTGACGCAGACTGCGTGCCGCGCGTTGTATCCGTACTACGCAGAACGCTTGCAAGCCGGTGACGACGCCCTGCGGGCGGCCTGGCTGCAATCGACGCGCTACATCATCTGGCTGATCATTGGCGCTTATCTGCCGATGGCGCTGTGCGCAGAATTCCTGTTGCTGCTGCTGTTCGGCGAGCAATGGCTGGCCGCCGCACCAATTCTGATTGTGCTGGCGCTGCTCGGGGCGCTGCGCACGGGCAATCGTGCACTGCTGCCAGCACTCATGGCGCTGAAACAGACGCGCATGGATGCCGGTTACAAATTGCTGGAGGCCATCATCTTCGTGCCTGCGGTGCTCGTCGGACTGGCGTGGACTGGCGACCCGATCGGAGCTGCCTGGGGTGGCGTGCTTGCGCTGGGCGTGGGCATGAGCTTCCGCACACGCGCGTTGCTGCACATGTTGCGCGTCGATGGCGCGCAGACGAGCGTACTGGGGTTGAGGCCGTTGGCCGGTGGACTCGCGATCGTCGTGTCTGCTACTGGCCTGTTGGGCGCAGGCATTCACCCGTTGTTGGCTCTCGTATCCATGGGCTTGGTGTGGTTGGCCAGCTTGCTCGTACTGGAACCCGGTGCTCGAACCTGGATACAGGCGCGTTGGCTTGCGATGGGGCCCGCCAAAGCAAAACGATGAACTGCCGGAATTCACCAGTGGCTTTTACTACCGGGCACAATGTAGCAATGCAGCGTTACAAACATTCACGATGAGTACTTCGACTGATCTATCACTGTCCAGCCGCAGCTTCGCGTGGTTGCAAGTTGGGATGGTGAGCTTTCTACTCCTACTCGCCGTCGTAGATCTGCTGGTCGCCGAGTTTTCCAGCCTGGGTTCCTTACGACCGCTGCGGGTCGGGGCCGAAGCTAGCCTGCCAACTTGGTTTTCCGTCATGAATCTGACGCTCGCAGCGCTACTGGCCTGCGCCGTGGCCTTTAGTGAGCGAGCACACAGCAGCCGCCTTTGGCCTTACTGGTTATCACTGGCAGCGCTCATGTTGTTGCTGAGCCTGGATGAGTCGGTTCAAATCCATGAACAGTTCTTGGATCAGGGCGCAGCGCTGGCACCCGGGCTGCCGCAGATTCACAGCCATGGCTGGGTGTTGTTCGGGGCAATTTTTGCCGTTGCCATGGCGCTTGCTTTCGCGCCGTTCCTGCTCAATCTGCCGCGCCCATTGATGGTGCGGATTGTGGTAGCCGGCGGCGTCTTTGTGTTCGGTGCCGTGGGCGTCGAATCGTTTGGCGCTGTTGCCGACTACTATGGTTGGCTGGAGCGCGAAGACTTGGCCTATGAACTGCGCCGCGTGGTGGAAGAAGGCTGCGAGATGTTCGGCATTGTGCTGTTCAACTGCGCGCTTTACGGCCACTGTGCCTCGCGCGGCCTGCGGCTGCAGATTGGTAGCACCTGAATCGCCGAATATGCGTTATCCGGCCGGCACTGCTGCCTGTCAGGTCGGCTGCCCCCAGCGCTGATACAACCGACGCCGGCCGTCGGTCACGATGACAACAATCAACAGCACTTCAACTGTGGTCAGTGCCCAAATAGCGCCAATGGCGCCAAATTGCATTGTCAGCCCGATCACCAGCGGCAGGCCCACCACCTGGCCCAGCACCGTGTAAACCAACAACAGGCGGTACAGCTCGGCGGCTGTCAGCGCCATGGTGGCGATGACGCGATAGGCATTTGCGGCAAAAAATGCCGACCACGAGATGCACATGGGCAGCAAGCCGGCATACTTATCGCCTAGCAAATATTGCTCGAGCAGTGGATAGGCGGCCCCCAGGACCAACATGTAGAGGACAACCACCGCCACCAAAAGCCCGCCGGAAATCAGCCCGACACGGACCAGGGTTGGCAGCGCGTTTTGCCCGATCCACGTGCTCGCCTGCGGCAGGTAGATTTTCCCCCACGCAACCACACACAAGCCGGCTGGCATGAGCAGAATACGGGCTGCACTGACATCAGCCGCAGCATTTGCACCGATCACGCCGGCAACAACAAACACGAATGAGTGATTGGCAACCCACGAGGTCATGGCGCCCGGCATGGTCCAGCGGCCCATCTCCCACGCATCGCCCAGCGAGCTCGCTGCACGGCCATGCGCACCGAACATGCGTAACGGCGTACGCCGCAGCCCCAGTGCCGCGGCGAACAGGTTGCCCAAGCCAACGCTGGCCAAAACCCATGACAGCCCGAAGTGGCCAATCAATACACCCATTGCAAGTGCCGCCAGCACAAACCCGACATAGGCCGCATCGACCAACAACACGGCGGTGGTCTCTAGGCGCAGGAAGTAATAACTGCGCGCGTACTCACGCGCCCACAAGCCGAACACGGCGAGCGTAAAAGGAACAACCACATCCTGTGACACACCCGGAACCGACAAGCCCAGGATTGCGATTTCCATACCCACGACCGACACCACGACCAAGCCCAGTGCCACAAGCGTCTGAAAGCGGAACAAATGCACCAGCATTGCCTGCCTGCGTCGCATCCTGCGTTTCGGTATCAGCGTCAGTATCGGCCCGTTAATCAACGCGTTCTGCATCGTTTGCGACAACATCATCAACGCAAACAACTGCACGTAAACGCCGTATTCCAACTTGCCGGCATACTTGATGAAAGCCAATCCAATCAGCAAGTTGACTGCTGACAGCACCCCTTGGTCGATGACGGAAATTATCGCCCCGCCAAGCAAACGGCGGTTATTGTTGGGCTGGCTTGTCATCGCAGGAAGCGATCCTCAGAACTGTGGGCAAAGCCTTGAGTGCCCGGGGCTGCAGGCTTGGCTGGGCAAAATCGACAGGTGGATTGCACCCTGGTGCACGCAGCTTCCGCAACATGCCGACATGGGACAATCAAAATCCAGGTTGTTGCACATCGGTTTAGACGCCGGACGCTCGCACGACATGCCGACCCTGAAGGCACTGATGCAACGCGGTACAGAATACCGGGTCGTGAATCCTTGTGCCTTGCAAGCGCGTCAGGCGCAGCCCTGTTGACGTGGTTCGCCGCTTCAATGACGCTTCAGAGCAATCACGTCATCAATGTAGATCGCGCCGGTTGAAGCCTGGCCTACCGACGAGAAACTCATGGTATTGAACGCCGGCCCTTGCAGGGTCTGCGCCGGTATCACCACGGTTTTCCAGCGGCCAACCGGCAAGTCGTCAAGGATGATGTGGGTCTCACCATGTTGCTGCGCAGGCGCCCACTGTTCAATGCGCAATGCGCCAACGGTCAGCCGCAAGGCTTGGCCCTCGCGGGTCGAAAACACGCGCAGATGCAAGGCCTCCAGTTGCCGCGGCTGCAACCATGCGCCGCGCACATGGGCACCTGGCGTCCAATTCTTGCCCGCCAGTTGCAGCTCCAGGCTCTCAGCGCCACCATCCGTAGCGTTCTGGCGGTTCGAATCCGCATCACACTGTATGCAGCGCGGACTGACGATGACGGTGCCAGCCAAATGATCACTGTTGAACAAGAGCTGCCCCGGGCCCGGGTATAGGCGAGGCTTGATCCGGCGCTGGTACGGCTGTATGCCACAGCCCCCCTGGAACCTGGCAACTGCCCCCCCGCTGCGCGCCTTGAGTTGCGCTTGGTACAGCGATTGCGGCTGCAGCCCGGCGCGACCAATCCCTTCGTAGGCAACATTGCGGTTAGCCGACCCAGGGCTCACAGAAGCTTCGGCTTCGATCCACTGCTTAGCGGGTGATGGCGCAACCGGCACGATATGCTTGGGGTCACCATTGCCGCGTGTGCTGCCAAGGTCATACACAGGCATGCCGCTGACGCCGGCGACAAATGCAGGCGTGCCGGCGGCAGGGTTCATCAGCAAGGCGCCGCCATAGTAGCCACCGGGACGGCCATCGCCCTGCAGGTTCCAGACGACACCCCCCAATGCAGTCTCGTGCGCGCCACCGCTTTTTGGCCCACGGTAAATCAGCCGCAGGCCGGTGCCATAGCCAACGGTGTGGGCATCAAACGCTGTGTGCTGGGCCAAGCCGAAATGGCTACCATCGCCCATCACCCGAGCGGCCAGCGACCGATTGTTGGCGAACACGACGTTTGAAGACGGCATCCGCTGCACCAGAAAGCCATGACGGGTCTCTTCCGCATGGTTGTTCCAAAACAAGATGTTTTGCGAGGCGAATGCGGTAAAACCGTAGCCATAACCGCCGCTACCGTCGTCTTGCATGTCAACAACCGCAGAGTCCGAAACCGTCACCCTCGCCGCATGCGTGACGCGAATGCCGTGCCGCGGAAAGTTGCTGACGTGCACATCGTGCACCCACGCATCGCGCATGGAATCGACCAGCACGCCGACGCCGGCAGGCCGCCCGTCGGGGCCATTGGCGTTGTCCTCGAACACGATATGCATGCCGGAAATACCCGACGAAGACTGCAGCGTCGTCCACGCTGGCTGGCCTGGCGCTCGCAGCACAATGGGGTTGTTGGCCGGGTCCAGCGCGGTGGGAATCGGTGCATCCAAGCTGACCCGACGACCCGTGACCTGGCGAATCTGCCGCAAGTAAACAAAGGCGAACTGCCGATCGGCAGCTTTGTCGTCTGGCACGCCCTCCGTCGATGCCCAGCGGCCACCAGAATGCTGCTGAGACAGTGCAGGCCAAGCGTACTGAACCACCGCCACCCACTGGCCGGCGGTGAGTGCGTCGGCATCGGCTACGGTGACCTCGTGCGCACCTTCGGCAACCGGCTTGCCGACGCGCGCGAGGATCCGTGTTCTGCTCCACCAGCCTTGGCGCCAGGCGCCCAAGGTGCGCCCGAGGGTCAATAAACCTTCGTCGCTGTCAGGGTCGGTCGGCGTATAGCTTGCGGGCACACGCAGCAAGGTTTTGCCGCTACCGACGCCTTCGATGGACACCTGGCTGTGCGGCACTGCCACAGAGCGGCCCAAGACAAATTCACCGGCGGGAATCCGGACCACGCCACCGCCTGCGCGTCCGGCGGCTGCTATTGCCGCCTGCAGCTTGTCGCCAATGGCCTCGCCTGCCTGTGCGTCGATTTCGAAGACTTCGCACGGCACGCGGTGCCCTAGCGCTTGGGCCCCCAAGGCATACCCGGCATACGAAATATCCGGTAGCGCCCACGGCACATCTGCGACGCTGTGCGTATTCCGGATCCAGGCGCCAGTTTGCTCGTCTAAAGTCAGCCACTGACTCTCCCAAGCTGCCGCCGAGGCCGCGATGAGCAATAGCAGGATGCCGGCCAACTGCCTTGCCGGCCACGCACTGCGCATCAGCTTTGGTGGATTTTCTTTCGCCCGAGGATCTTCAGCGTGAGGTTGCGACCAAACACCATGACCGGATACAAGATGCGCGACAGCCATCGATGGCGAAAAATGAAGCGGTTGATCTTGTTGAACATGCCGGAATCGGTCGAGATCAAGGCGACACGGTGCACCGCGTCCACGCCGTGAAAATATTCACCGTCGTGGAACAGCCC